>NZ_JBBEUD010000022.1:0-93737 GCF_037402475.1 Caulobacter sp. CCG-8 | reverse complement strand
GTCTTCTGTGAAGACGAAACCCAGGCGGCGGGGGGATCGGCGGACGCGCCAGGCCTGGGCTGAAATCGCCCAGGCGGTCCGGGGTGTGGCCAGCACCCCGCCCGTCGGGGGCCTCCATCGGAGCGGGTTAAAAATCCGCGATCCGAAGGCTTCCGGATAACGGCTCCGCGCGAAGCGCTCGGACTTCGTCGAAACGGTATTCAAAACTGCAAATCATCCGGGCGAGGCCCGGGCGCTTCGCACCCTTCCCACCCGCTCACAGCCGCAGGCGTGGGATCACACCCGCTTGCCCCCACCTGGCGGCTTCGCCGCCTGTCCGCCCCCGTAGGGGGCGGAGCCTTCGCGCCAGCGCTCTTCCCCCCTCCGGGGGAAGACGACCGCGAAGCGGTCCGTAGGGGGCAAGTGTTCGGTGCACGAAAAAGGGCCGCCCGGTCGCCCGGACGGCCCTTCGATCTTCGCGAAGCCCGCGCCTAGTGAACCGGCGTGTCCGCCAGCACCGACGCGCCGCTCGGCGTCGAGCGCAGCCGGGCCTTGGCCATCTCGTCCATGATCGACTGCGAGCGCGGATCGCCCAGCAGCCAGGCCGAGGCGGCCAGGGTGCGCATCGAGGTCTCGCTGACCCCCAGCACCTTCTCCAGGGCCTCGAACGGCGAGTTGGAGGCGCCGATCTTCTTGAGTTTCACCTCGCCCTTGATGCCGGCCAGGCTCTTGGCCTTCTCCACGGCCTCGTAGAAGCCGCCCAGCTCGTCGACCAGGCCCAGCTGCTTGGCCTGGACGCCGGTCCAGACGCGGCCCTTGGCGATCTCGCGCACCCGGGCCTCGGGCAGCTTGCGGCCCTCGGCCACGCGGTGGACGAAGCCGGCGTAGATGCGGTCCATCCAGGCGGCGAACCGGGCCCGCTGGTCGGGGGTGAACTCCTGGCCCGTGCCGAACGCGCCGGAATAGTCGCTGCCGACATGGACCTGCTTCACGTCGACGCCGAACCGCCCCAGGGCCTCGCCCAGGGCGAACTTGCCGCCGAACACGCCGATCGAGCCGGTCAGGGTGGTGGGCTCGGCGACGATCGCCGAGGCGCCGGAGCTGATCCAGTAGCCGCCAGAGGCCGCATAGGTGCCCATGCTGACCACCACCGGCTTGTTGGCCTTCTTGGCGGCCTTCACCGCGGCCAGGATCTGTTCCGAGGCGGTGTCGGACCCGCCCGGCGAGGAGACCCGGAAGACGATCGCCTTGACGTCCTTGTCCTCGATCGCGTCGTACAGGGCCTTGGCCACCTGGTCGGAATAGATCGTCGAGTCGCCGCCGAACGGCGAGCCGCCGTCGCCGCTGCCGGTCATGATCGCGCCCTCGGCCTGGACGACCGCGATGGTCGGGCCGGTCTTGATCGGCGGGCGCTTGGAGCGCGAGACGTAGTCGTCGAAGTCCATCAGCTTGGCGCCCTTGCCGGCGCGGGCCAGCATGGCGTCCTGGGCTTCCTTCACCTGGCCGACGCGGTCGATCAGGCCCTTGGCCTTGGCTTCCTCGGCGCTGTAGGGGCCGGCCTCGATGGTCTTGATCAGGGCGGCCGGATCGACCTTGCGGTCCTGGGCGGCCGTGGTCAGGGCCGTCGTATAGACCGAGCCCATCCACGACAGCGTCGATTCCCGGTGGGCCGGCGTATAGTCGCTATAGAGGTACGGGTTGACCGCGTTCTTGTACTCGTAGCGCTGCTCGTAGTCGGCCTTGACGCCGTACTTGTCGAAGAAGCGCTTGAAGAACATCTCCTCGCTGGACGCGCCGACGGCCTGCAGCGAGCTGTCGGGCTGCATCCAGAACTCGCTGGCCGCCGAGCCCAGCATGTAGGTCGAGGTGACCAGGCCCGAGGGGTACAGACCCTGGCTGTGGGCGAAGATCGGCTTCTTGCCCACCGCGCGGAAGTGCTTGAAGGCCAGGCGCAGCTCGTCGGCCGAGGCCGGGGCCATGCCGCCCTCGGGCAGGCGCACCAGCACCGCCTCGACCTTGTCGTCGGTCTCGGCTCGGCGCAGCGTCTCGACGATCGACATCACCGACTGGCCGCCGCCGCCGCTGAGGGCCGCGAAGGGGTTCTGGGAGTCCTGGTCCGACAGGCCGCCGCGCAGGTCCAGCTGCAGCACCGTGTGGGCGGGGACGGGGGCGGGACGGGCGGCGCTGGCCGCCATCACGATCAGGAGGAAGGGGACGCCGACCAGGAACAACACCAAGCCGACGAAAACGCCGGCCACGGTCATGAGAAACTGCTTCATCGGACGTCCTGCTGCCTATTGTCGCGCTAGCTAGTAGCGCCCCTGGCGTCGCGGTCAAATGAACAGCGCGCAACCTGGGTTCCCGACGGGGGAGGGGGCGAGGACCGGACGCACGCGAAGACCGGCGCAGGGCGCCCCGAAGGGGGCGGCGCCGCCGTACCGTATGCTTTGGAAAATCTCGGGAAAAGAATGGTCGGAGTGGCAGGATTTGAACCTGCGACCCCTGCGTCCCGAACGCAGTGCTCTACCAGACTGAGCCACACTCCGACTTGGAGGGCGGCTTATAGACATGCGTCGGCGGTCTCGCAAGCGACAAAAATCACCTCAAAAAAAGAAGTTCAAAGCAGCGTTGCATCCGTCCGACTCCTGCGCTATCTCCACCGCCTCGCCGGGCCCAGACGGGTCCCGCCGTTCCTGCTGGGGAATGGTGTAATGGTAACACTGCGGTTTTTGGTACCGTCATTCTAGGTTCGAGTCCTAGTTCCCCAGCCACGCTTCTTCTGCGGAATCAGCCTCCGCCGCGATGCTCCCCAAAGACGATTTCCGGACGGCCGCACCGCCGCCTGATCTGGAATCGCAGTTTTCCACAGAAATTAGCCTGGGCGTCTCACGCTCCGATTCCGACACGACGGACGGTCGAACGCCGGCGCTGTTCGCGACGTCCGGCCTGAAGTTGTTCCGACGTCCGGAGGCGGACCTTGGCCGTCGAGATTCAAGACGGCGTCTGTGATCACATATCGTCGGTCAAGTCGGCCCGCCGCCAACAAGTCTTTGTCTTTACAAGGCCAAGGCGCAGCTTCGAGAACGCGCGTCATCGAAAGAATGCTGATCTTGGTCTGATCTGCGGCGGGCGCGAATCATTGCGACACTGAAACTTTGGTTCGAGCAACATGGGTCTGGAAGGGCTGGTCAGGGACCGGCTAACCAGGCCTCCAGCGCTTCTCATGGTTTAGAGGCGAGGCGATTTTCTCGTTGCTGTTCTCAAGATTCGCTTTGCTTAAGGGCTTTGCAAGCACGATTACCCGGATTGAGTACTTGTATTTCGACGAGGCGGGTGTATTTCCAAGTCAAATACCCACCGGAGAGACCCTCGTGGAAGACAAGGCTACCCTGATCGAGCTCACCGCCGAGATCGTCGCCAACTACGTGGCCAATAACAGCACGTCGGTTTCCGATCTGCCGGCCCTGATCCGGGCGACTCACGACGCTCTGGCTGGTATTGGCTCTCCGGAAGCGGCCCCCGTCGAAACCGTTACGAAGGCTACCCCGGCTCAAATCCGTCGCAGCATTACGCCGGACGCCCTGATCAGCTTCGAGGACGGCAAACCCTACAAGACGCTGAAGCGTCACCTGACCACGCACGGCATGACCGTCGCCGAATACAAGGCCAAGTGGGGTCTGCCGAACGACTACCCCACCACCGCCCCGGCCTACAGCGAAGCCCGCTCGGCCATGGCCAAGGCCCTCGGCCTGGGCCAAGGCGGCCGCAAGGCCAAGGCCCCGCGCGGCCGCAAGGGCTGACCCGACCCTCCAGAGGTTCGGAAGACGAACAAGACCCTCGCCGGCGACGGCGGGGGTTTTTCTTTTGGCCGACGCCGGATCAGGGGGCGGCCGATCCCCAGGTCGCCAGCACCGCGCCGCCGCCGCCCACCACCGAGACCTTCTCGACCTGGGCCGTGACGAAGCACTGGCGGGCCTTCACCACCAGGTTGACGGTGTCGTCGATATGGGTGTCGGGCGCGCTCAGCCGCCCCCAATAGTCGCCGCAGAACACTTCCGGGGTCTGGCCCAGGGCGGTCAGCCGCCCCTCCAGCACCAGGGTCATGCCGCGGACCAGCCGGTGGTAGGTCTGCTGGTCCATGCGCACCTTGTGGACCATGAACGGCTGGAAGCGGGGCGGCAGGGCCGAGGCCCCGTCGGCGGCGTAGGGAATGGCCAGGCCATAGTTGGTGACGTAGCTCTGCTGGCCGATCTCCTCGACCGCGCTGAGCTGGTCGAAGGTCCGGACGGTGGTCTGGCTGCGCACCTCGTCGCCGTCGAAGAAGGCCGTCTGCAGCGCGGGCAGCTTCGGCAGGCCCTGGGCGGCGAAACCGCTGTAGTTCTGCGGGCTGATCTGGCCCAGGCCGATCATCACCGTCAGCTCGCCGCGCGAATAGTCGTACCGCCAGCGGGCCGGGCTCTGCAGGACCTTCATGGTCCGCTTGCGCTCGTCGACGAAGGGGATGGCGATCTGGAACCGGCGGCCGTCCAGCGAGTCTGCGGCCGGAGCCTTGCGGGCGACTTCCATCGCGCCGCGCAGCTTCGCGCCGTCCAGGACGTCGCCGGAAGCGGCCGCCAGCAGGCCGATCGCCAAAAGACCGCCGATCATCGTCCAGCTCTCCAATGCCTCGCGACAGGAAAACCTTGCGTTGAGCGGCGGTCAAGGCGTCAGCCGATCTTCAGCCGTACGAAGGCCATGCCGCCCGTCGGATCGTCATAGCCCAGCGCGCGGGGCGCATCGAAGGCGCTGGCCAGGCCGCCGAAGCCCAGCTTGACGCTGTCCGACAGCCGCACGTCGTAGATCGCGCCGACCGACAGCTTGCGCACCGTGGCCACGCCGCCGTGATGGCCGGCCAGCTCGTCCTGCTCCACCTGCTCGGCGCGGGTGAAGAGGGTCCAGTGCCGGTCGGGCGCGACCGCCCCCTCGAACAGCCAGGCCTGCAGGGCGTCGCCGGGAATGCGGTCCTTGCGGGCCCAGGCCAGGGTGGCGCTGACCGAGCCCGTCGCGCCGACGTCGCGGGAATAAAGGGCGCTGAGCGAGGTGCGGGCCTCGTCGTCGTCGGGCTCCAGCGCCTCGGGGCTGTTGATCCGCGTCCAACTGGCCTGCAGGGCCCAGTTCTCGGTCGGGTTCCACGACACGCGGGTCGCGACGCTGTCGAGACGGCCGGTCTCGATGTCGTAGCGGTTCTGGTCCGGTTCGCGGCCGCGGAAGGCGCTGGCCTCGACCTTCCAGTTGTCGCGCGACACGCCCGCCGTCACCACGCCGAAGGTGATGTGGGTCGAGTCGAACCAGTGGTGGGTGATCGGGGCCTCGGGGCTGTCCATGGCCGCCTGGCGGTGCATGAAGGCGGGCGGACCGAAGGCGGGCTCGCCCGGCAGGCCGCCATAGAGATAGCCCCTGAAGCCCGCGCCCAGCGATCGGCTGTAGCTGGCCGACAGTTCCATGAACAGGTCGTGGGGGTGCTGGCGGTCGACCAGGGGATGCTCGCCGTCGGCCGTCTCGCCCGTGGCCAGCAGCAGCGGATAGCCGCTCTTGCCCATGAACGGGTCGGGGCTGAGCATGGCCTTGAAGCCCACCTTGCCCTCGCCGAGGTCGTGCTGGGCCATGCCCATCACCATGCCGGCCAGGAAGGCCTTGTCGCCGCCGCGCGGGCCGCCCTGGCTGTCATAGACGCCGTTGAACACGGCGTGGCCCATCAGCATCCAGCCGGTCTCGGTGAAGGTCATGACGCCGTCATGCGGGGAGGCGTCGGGCTGCCAGCTGGTGCCGGAGGCGTCGCGGGTCATAGGATAGTAGCCCAGCGGGCCGCTGCGGCCGGTGGGATTGACGAGTGCATCGACGGAGACGGGGTCTTCCATGGGCATGGGCGTCGTCATGCCGTGGTGATCGTGCTCCTGGGCGAGCACGGGGGCGGCGAGGCTGAGGCTCGCGGCGAGTGCGGCGGCGCCGAGCAGGCGCGCGCGGAAAGTCCGGGTGGTCATCGGGACCGACCTTTCTGAAGCGAGAAGGAGAGTGACCCGCGCGGCGACCGCGCGGAAGGCTTCAGGCGAGGGGTCTGGGAGGCCCGTGGTCGGGCGCGGGGCTCAGGCCGGCGAAGGCCTGGCGCAGCGGCGTGAAGGCGATGCGGACGACGGCGCCCGGGGCGAGCACGGGCGCGGCGTCGCGGACCGAGGCGGGCAGGCAGCCGGCGCAGCAGCTCAGCGGCATGGCGTCGGGACGGCCCTTGTGGACCGGGGCCTTGTCGTGGGCCATGTCCGCCATGTCGCCGGTCATCTCGTGGCACGGCGGCGGCGCGGTCGGTTCGGCGTGGCAGGGCAGGGCGCGCAGCGGCCCGCCGATGACGAAGACCGCCGCGACGAGGATCAGCAGGAGAGTGCGAAGGCCGCGCATGGCGCCAGGGTAGGGAGTTCGGTGTGGGGCGTCCAGGCCCGGCCCACCAAACCCCTCTCTCAAAGAGAGAGGGGTTCGCTAGTCTAAACCCCGCTCAGCTCCATGCCCGGCGCGTCCGGCTCGCGCGCGCCGCCGCCGTTCAGGGGGCGTTGCATCCAGACCAGGTCCACCCAGCGGCCGAACTTGTAGCCCATGTCGGGGAAGACGCCCTTCCGCTCGAAGCCGAGGGCGGCGTGCAGGCCGATCGAGGCGGCGTTGCCGCTGTCGCCGATCACCGCGCACATCTGGCGCAGGCCCAGGCCCTCGCAGGCCGCGATCAAGGCCGACAGCAGGGCCTTGCCCACGCCCTTGCCCACGGCGTCGGGGCCGATATAGACGCTGTCCTCGACCGTGTAGCGATAGGCGGCCCGCAGGCGGAACGGGCCGGCATAGGCGTAGCCCAGCACCACGCCGTCCTCTTCGGCGACCAGATAGGGCAGGCCCTTGGCCAGGAAGGCCCCGCGGCGGCGGCCCATCTCGGCCTGGTCCGGCGGGACCTCCTCGAAGGTGCCCAGGCCGTTCAGCACGTTCCAGCCGTAGATGGCGGTGATGGCCGCCAGGTCGGCGTCCGTCGAGGGACGAATCTTCACGCTCACGCCTTGGTCCAACCCTTCTCGACCGCCCAGACGGCGAACGCATAGTCCAGGGCGATCTCCTTGAGGAAGTCGAACCGGCCCGAGGCGCCGCCGTGGCCGGCTTCCATGTTGATCTTGAGCAGGATCGGGGCGCCGCTGGTCGTATGTTCGCGCAGCCGGGCGGTCCACTTCTCGGGTTCCCAATAGGTGACGCGCGGGTCCGACAGGCCGCCGGTGGCCAGCACGGCCGGATAGGGCTTGGCGGCCACGTTGTCGTAGGGCGAGTAGCTGGCGATGTAGTCGTAGGCCTCCTTGTCCTCCAGCGGATTGCCCCATTCGGGCCATTCCGGCGGGGTGAGGGGCAGGCTGGTGTCGCTCATGGTGTTGAGCACGTCGACGAACGGCACCGCTCCGATGATGCCGGACCACAGGTCGGGCCGCAGGTTGGTGATCGCCCCCATCAGCATGCCGCCGGCCGAGCCGCCATAGGCCACGGTGCGGCCCTTGGCCCCGTAGCCGGCGCCGTGCAGGTGCTCGGCGCAGGCGATGAAGTCGGTGAAGGTGTTCTTCTTCTTGAACTTGCGGCCGTCCAGGAACCAGCCGTAGCCCTTTTCCGAGCCGCCGCGGATGTGAGCCGTGGCCCAGATCCAGCCGCGGTCCACCAGGCTGAGGTTGCGGATCGAGAACGACGGGTCCATTGACATGCCGTAGCTGCCGTAGCCGTACAGCAGCAGAGGCGCCTTGCCGTCCAGGGCCACGCCCTTCTTCATCAGCACGGTGATCGGCACTTCGGCGCCGTCCGGGGCCTTGGCGTAGAGCCGCCTGGTCACGTACTGGGCCGGGTCGTGGCCGGAAGGAATCTCCTGGGTCTTGCGCAGGGTCTTCTGGCCCGTGGCCATGTCGTAGTCGAACCACTGCCGGGGCGTGGTCGGCGACTGGTAGACATAGCGCATCACCGGGGTGTCGAACTCGTAGCCGCCCTCCAGGCTCAGGACATAGGCCTCCTCGTCGATGACGATCGGCTTCTCGGCCTTGCTGGCCCGGTCGGTGATGACGATGCGGGTGTTGGCGTTGACCCGCTCGACGCGGACCAGGTGGTCCTTGTAGGCGGCCAGTCCCGTGATGAAATGGCCCGGCTTGTGCGGGACGAAGTCCTTCCAGTGGGCGCGGCCCGGCGTGGCGACCGGGGCCTCGACCAGCTTGAAGTCGATGGCCTCGTCGGCGTTGGTCAGGATGACGAACCGGCCGTCCCAGTGCTCGACCGAATAGCGCAGGCCCACGGTGCGCGGCTCGACCACCTTGGGCGCGGCGGTCGGGTCGGCGGCCGGGATCAGCAGGGTCTCGGACGTCTCGTGGTCGCCGGCGCTGATGGTGATGAAGGCGTCCGAGCTGGTCGTGCCCACGCTGACGAAGAAGCCGTCGTCGGGCTCGTCATAGACCAGGACGTCGTCCTTCAGCCCGCCGCGGGCAGGGCGGCGGTAGATCTTGTCGGAACGGCCGTTGTCGTCGCGGTGGGTCCAGAACAGCCATTTGGAGTCCGGCGACCAGGCGAAGTCGCCGGTGCTGCTCTCGACGGGCTCCTTCAGGACCTCGCCGGTGGCCAGGTCCTTCACATAGATGTGGTGGACTTCCGACCCTTGCGCGTCCTCGGCATAGGCGAACAGCCTGTGGTCGGGGCTGTGGTCGGCGGCGCTGACCTGGCTGTAGGCCTTGCCCTTGGCCAGGGCGTCGCAGTCCAGCAGAATCTCCTCGCCCTCGGTCTTCTCGCCCCCTTGGCCCTTCGGCCGACGGGCGAAGATCGGGTGCTGGCCGCCGATGTTGAAGCGCGAATAGTACTCCCAGGGACCGTCGGGGGCGGGGACGGAGGCGTCGTCCTCCTTGATGCGGCCCTTCATCTCCTCGAACATCGCCGCCTGCAGCGCTTCGGTCGAAGCCAGCATGGCCTTCACATAGGCGTTCTCGGCGGTCAGGTGGTCCTTGACCTCGGCCTTGATCAGGGTCGGGTCGCGCAGGACCTTCTGCCAGTTGTCGTCCTTCATCCAGGCGTAGTCGTCGACCCGGACACGGCCCAACTGCTCGGTGCGCTTGGGAATCTTCTGGGCGGCGGGTGGGACGGGCTTGGGCGACTCAGGCATCATGCTCTCGGATAGGGCGTTCTCGGGGCGGATTGCCGACACCGACGTAATGACCGCCGCCGCGCTCGTCATCATTTTGCGCCGGTTCATGGTCAGTTTTTCCCCCGAGATGCGTCAGAACGCCAACTTGTGCGCCTAGAGGGCGCTGGTCAAACTGACCCGCGTGTAGAGTGAATCCGGGGGCGTGAGGGCTTAGATGGCTTGGGACCTGTCGGTCGATTTGATCCAGGCGACCGTGCAGCTGGAACAGCCGCTGGGCGACGGGTCACGCACCGTCGGCACCGGCTTCCTGATCGAGGACCCGACTCCCGACGGCCGCCCCCGCACCATCCTGGTCACCGCCGGCCACGTCTTCGACAAGATGCCGGGCGTCTCGGCCAAGATCGGCTATCGCATCCAGAGCGCCGACGGCGTCTGGCGCTATGACCCCCACACCCTGAAGATCCGCGACGGCGACCACCCGCTATGGGTCAAGCATCCCACCCGCGATGTCGCCGCCATCGAGGTCGAGGCCCCGCCGGAGTTCGCCAAGGCGGCGATCCCCCTGGCCTGGCTGGCCCAGGACGACACCTTCAACAAGTACGGCCTGGGCCCGGGCGACGAGATGATGGCCCTGGGCTTCCCGCGCGGCCTGTCGGCCAATCCGGCCGGCTTCCCGATCCTGCGGTCGGGCCGGGTGGCGTCGTACCCGCTGGCCCCGGCCAGCGTGTTCCCGACCTTCCTGATGGACTTCTCGGTGTTCCCCGGCAATTCGGGCGGGCCAGTGTTCATGGCCGAGGGCGCGCGCCGCCGGCCGGGCTCGACCGAGAGCCAGGAGGTGCAGTTCGTGGCCGGCATGCTGACCCAGCAGGTCGAGCTTTCGGGCGAGCGCCTGGAGATCGGCATCGTCACCCACGCCAAGTACATCCGCGAGACGGTCGCCCAGCTGGACAAGACGGCGGGCGCGCCTCTGATACAGGCCAAGCCCGCCACGCCGACCGGGGCGTCCACCCAGGCGGCGACCCAGGCCGGCGCGGCGGTGTCGGCCACCGAGATGGCCGTGTCCCGGTAGGGCTCGGTAGGCCATCTCACTGTAGGATAGGCGACACAGGAACCTTCGCTCCCGGCCCCCCGTTTCTAGCGGGAGTTCAAATCCAGCAGGAGCGAAGTCATGAGCACCAATCGTGTGGAAGGCGCCGTCGACAAGGGTCTCGGCGCGGTCAAGGAAGCCGCCGGCAAGCTGACCGACAACGAACGTCTCGAAGCCGAGGGCGCGGCCCAGAAGGCCAAGGGCGACGTCCAGAACAAGGTCGGCCAGGCCCAGGACAAGATCGGCGACGCGATCAAGCACTAGGCTTGGTCCAATCGACCCAACTGAAGAGGCCGCGGGAGCGATCCCGCGGCCTTCTTCTTTTCAGGCCCTGTCCGCGCTGGACGGAGCGATCAGACGCTAGCGCCCCAGAGCGCCATCCACCCCACGGCGGCGCACACGGCCAGGACTGAACCCAGGGCCATCGCGGGCTGGACGAGGCGGCGGGGCGCGGCGCCCAGGCCGACGGTCAGGATCATCATCGCCGCGGGGATGATCACCAAGGCCAGTTGGTCGCCATCAAGTCCGTAGGTTCGCGCGCGACCGGCGCCGCCGATCAGCGGGAGCAGCCAGAACAGGACGCCCAGCGTCGTAAGCACGAGTCTCCAGATCATGCGGTCTGCTAGCAGGCGGCCCTCCGGTCAGTCGACCTCTTCGTAGGTCGCCGCGTAGTCTACCGGGAAGTTCACAGAGCGGGCGATGAAGCAGACCTTGTGGATCTCGTGATGGACGGCGTCGGCCTTGGCCAGGTCCGCGCCGCGCTCGACCAGGATGTGGGGCTTCAGCGTCGCCCGCAGGAAGCGGCCCGCGCCGTCGGGCGTGCTCTCGCCCACGCCGATCGGCTGGTCCTTGTAGCCCTTCACCACGATCCCGGCGTTCGAGGCCAGGTGCAGGTACCACAGCATGTGGCAGGCGCTCAGCGACGACAGCAGCAGGTCCTCGGGATTGTGCAGCGTCGGGTCGCCGCCCAGCAGCGGGTCGTTGCTGCAGTTGACCACCGGCTTGCCGGGCGTGGCGATGTTCCAGGTGCGGTCATAGCCGCGATAGGTCCGCGTGCCGTCGCCCCGGTCGCCGGTCCATTCGATCAGGCAGGTGTAGTCGTGCTGCTTGGCCATGGGCGGTGCTCCTTCAGCGGTCTTGGGGCGGGACGTCCTGGAGCCGCGCGGTCATGGCGGCGACCTCGTCGCGGTTCCAGCGGCTGTGTTTGCGGGATTGGCCGGCGGGGTGGAAGCCCAAACCGAGTGAAATGTCCGGCGCGCGATAGGCTCGCCGGGGGCGGATCGGCCGCGCCGTCAGGCCGCCGCCGCAGGTGGGGCAGACGTTCCGCAGCACCCGGTCCGCGCAGTCGGCGCAATAGGTGCATTCGTAGCTGCAGATCCGCGCGTCCGGCGCGTCGGGCGGCAGGTTGCGGTCGCAGAGTTCGCAATTGGGTCGAAGCTCGAGCATGCAAATCCCCTGGCGGTGGTTCCGCCCGCTATCGCGAACGGCCGCCAGGGGAAATGACGAAGAAGCCTCGTTTTCGGCCGAAGGGCCGGATCAGGCCCCGTAGAGGATCGAGATCGTCTCGGCCACGCAGGCGGGACGCTCCTCGCCCTCGATCTCGATGGTGCATTCGTTCTTCAGCTGCAGGCCGCCGGCCTTGGGCTCGACCGACACCAGCTTCTGGCGCATGCGCACCTTCTTGCCGACGCGGACCATGCCGGTGAACCGCACCTTGTCGCAGCCGTAGTTGATGCCGCGCGTCACGCCGGTCACCCGCAGGATGTCGGCGCCCAGCATCGGGATCAGCGACAGCGTCAGGTAGCCGTGGGCGATCGGCCCGCCGATCTCCTTGGTCGCGCGCTCGACGTCGACGTGGATCCACTGGTGGTCGCCGGTGGCCTCGGCGAACAGGTTGACCCGCTCCTGGCTGACCTCGACCCAGTCGGAGACCCCGATCTCCTGGCCGACCAGGCTGGCGAGGTCGGCATAGGCGACTTGCTTCATGGCGTTTTGCTCCCGAGCGTTCTTGTAAACAGTTGTTTGGTTGGTCGCACGAGCGGGCCTCGCGGGCAAGCCGTCCCCTGCGTCCGGCCGGGCTTGGCGGTCAGAACAGCCGCGCCTGCAGCCACAGGATCGCCGGATAGACCGCCAGCCAGGTCCAGAAGAAGCGGTTGAGGCCGAACAAGCAGGCGTTGGCCAGGTGGAAGGCGGCGGCCACGGCCAGGCCGGCGATCAGCGTCGGGCGCGACAGCAGGGTCAGCGGAAAGGCCAGCTCGAACAGGATCACCGCCCAGGACATGACGAGCAGCACGCGCGGCCGGTCGGACCAGCGCCGCAGGGCCTCGCTGACCGGATAGGCCGAGAACCGGAACACGTCGCGCAGGGCGCGGCCGCTGCGCCAGTCGGGGTTCACGATCTTCACCCCGCCGGCGATGAAGTAGGACAGCACCAGCTGGACGCCGAGATAGCCGAAGGCCAGCTCCTTCCACTGCGGCATGGGCAGGAGGCGCGACAGCGTCAGGCACCACAGCGCCAGCAGGCCCATGCGGTCGCTGCCGCCGTTGTAGGGCCCCTGGAAGCGGTGGAGGATCAGCAGCGACAGGACCGCCAGCCCGACCAGCGGCCAGGGCGAGGCGACGCCGAAGGCCAGCAACAGGCACAGGACGATCCGGCCTCCGAACAGCACGCGCTCGTCGCGGAAGCCGCGCAGGTGCTCCAGACCCTGCTGGATCAAGGCCAGGGCCAGCAGGATCTCGGTCAGGCGGGCGGCGGCTTCCAGGGTCATCGGGCGATGTCCGCCAGGCGCCGAGGCGCGGACTGGAACAGCACCTCGCGCTCGATCGCCTCGCCCTGACGACTGAGGAAGACCAGGCGGAACGACAGCCACGGGGCCGCGTCGTCTCGGCCCCCTGGCGGCAGGTCGGCCGCGATGCGCTTGAAGAGCTCGTCCTGGCTGTGGTCGGTGGGATCGTCGACCAGCCGCTCGGCGCACGCGACGACGAACAGGGTCTGGTTCCAGCGCGGGTTCCAGACGAGGCGACCCAACATGGTCGTGACCGAAATCCGCTCAGGGCGAGGCCGAAACTCGCGCCAGTCGCTGGCCGCCTCGTCCTTGGCCGAAGTCAGGGCGTACTCGACGCGCGGCGACGGCGCGATCACGTCGAAGAAGTTCCACGACGGGATCAGGGCCGGCAGGAGAAGGCGGAGGGGATTGAGCATGGTCCCTCCCGCGTGGACGAGGACGAATCTACGACAGGCTAACGCTTCCCTGTTGCAGACTCGGCTGTCCACTCCTGAGATGGGGCCGCCCTTCGTCCCCGGACCTTTCGATGTTCGCGCTCCTTCTCGCCGCCGCCTTGACCGTGTCCACGCCGACCGCCTCCTGTTTGCCGGTCGATCCCGCTGACCTAGTTGTCGAACGTCAGGTGCTGAAACGGGGAACGGCCGGGCCTCTGGAAGCCTATTCCGTCTCGCGCCGGGGCGAGGGGCCTCTGGGCTACGAATCCTCGCGCGTGGTGATCTACGCGGCCGACTGCCGAATTCTGTACGAGCAGGTGTTCGACGGGGCTCTGGAAACGCATTTCACGCCTATCAAGCTCGGCGACCAATCCCTCGTGATGTCGACGACCATGAGCCCCGGAGGCTCGAGCATCGGCTTCGAGCACGTTCTCCTGGGCTATGACCACGATGGTGTGTTCGCGCTGGCGCCTCGGCGCCTGACCCACTCGAACATGGACGGCTTCCACGTGGGCGACCTGGGGCGCGGACGCGGTCTGGGACTGGCGCTTTGGACCGCGATCTGGGGCGACGAGGCTCACTATGATCCGCACCGCTACCGCGTGAGGATCTACCGCTGGCGCGGTGACCATTTCAGCGGCCCGGAGACCTGGACGACACGCAAGCGTTACGACCCCGATCCCCTCGCGGTGGCCAAGGCCTTGGGGTTGCCGGTGGACCAGTCCGATCCTGAGCGCTTCAAGCTTTCGGACTGGTAGGCCGTCACCTAGACGATCCGGCTCTCGCTCTTGCCCCAGTAGGCGTCGCGGATCAGGCGCTTGTAGAGCTTGCCGGTCGGATGGCGGGGCAATTCGGCCATGAAGTCGATGCGCTTGGGCGATTTGACGTGGCTGAGGTTGGCGCGGGCGAAGGCCATCAGCTCCTCGGCCAGGGCGGCCTGGTCCACCGAGGCGTCCAGCGGCTGGATCACGGCCACCACCTGCTCGCCCATCTCCTCGTGCGGCGCGCCCACCACGGCGGCGTCGGCCACCTTGGGGTGGGTGATCAGCAGGTTCTCGATCTCCTGCGGATAGATGTTCACCCCGCCCGAGATGATCATGAAGCTCTTGCGGTCGGTGAGGTAGAGGTAGCCCTCCTCGTCGGCCCAGCCCACGTCGCCCAGGGTGGTCCAGCCGTGCTGGTTGTAACTCTCGGCCGTCTTGTCCGGGGCGTTGTGGTAGTTCACCGCCGGGCCGTTGGCGAAATAGACCGCGCCCTCGGTGCGGGGCGGAACCGGGTTGCCGTCCTCGTCGCAGATGCGCAGTTCGCCCAGCACCGCCTGGCCGACGCTGCCCTTGTGGGCCAGCCAGTTCTCGGAATTGATCCAGCAGAAGCCGTTGCCCTCGGTGCCGGCGTAGTATTCGAAGATCACCGGGCCCCACCAGCCGATCATCTGCTCCTTGACCGGCACGGGGCAGGGGGCGGCGGCGTGCACGGCCGAGGCGATCGACGACACGTCGTACTTGGCGCGGACCTGTTCGGGCAGCTTCAGCATCCGCACGAAGTGGGTGGGCACGAACTGGCCGCAGCTCACCTTGTGCTTCTCGATCAGGGCCAGGGCGGTTTCCGGATCGAACTTCTCCATCACGATCACCGTGCCGCCCAGCTTGTGCACGGTCATGCACCAGCGCAGCGGGGCGGCGTGGTAGAGCGGGGCGGGCGAGAGGTAGACGCTGTCGCCGCTGAAGCCGAACAGGCCCATGGCCATCATCTGCAGGGCGTTGGGCGCGTCGATCGGCGTGCCGCTCAAGGCCGGCTTGACCCCCTTGGGGCGGCCGGTGGTGCCCGACGAATAGAGCATGTCGCTGCCCGCCGCCTCGTCGGCGATCGGCGTCGCCGGCATGGCGT
Source organism: Caulobacter sp. CCG-8 (assembly GCF_037402475.1). Taxonomy (NCBI): domain Bacteria; kingdom Pseudomonadati; phylum Pseudomonadota; class Alphaproteobacteria; order Caulobacterales; family Caulobacteraceae; genus Caulobacter; species Caulobacter sp. CCG-8. The sequence goes on along the minus strand of NZ_JBBEUD010000022.1, from coordinate 78,405 downwards.
CACGCGCCGCCTCGAAGTCCTCGTAAGGCGCCTTGCCGCCGCCCACGCGGAACAGCCGCACGCCGGGGACCAGCGGCGCCAGGGCGTCGGCCACGCCGTCCAGCGCCGGACTGACGATCAGGACCTTGGCCTCGCAGTCCTTGACGATGTACTCGGCCTCGGCCGGCGTCAGCTTGGTCGAGATGCAGGTGTAGTAGAGCCCCGCGCGCTGGGCGGCCCAGGCGATCTCGAAGAAGCGGGGGTGGTTGTCCATCAGGATGGCGATGACGTCGCCGGTGTTCAGCCCCAGCGAGCGGAACAGCTGCGCCCCCTGGTTCGAGCGCTCGTCCAGTTGCTTGTAGGTCACCGTCTCGCCGGACCCCGCCATGACATAGGCGGGCTTCTCGGGTTGGGACTGGGCGTGATGGAACGGGTGCATTCGGGCCCTCGATGACGGAATGGGAAAACGGGTCTAGAATGGCTTTCTAGAAACGGAGCCGGATATGGCGCTGAGCATCAAGACGCGAGAGGCCGACCAACTGGCGCGAGACTTGGCCAAGCTGACCGGCGAGACCATGACGCGGGCCGTGACCGTAGCGTTGCAGGAGCGGCTGGATCGGGAAAAGGCGGCGCGCGCCGAGACTTCCGAGGCGTTTGTCGCGCGGATCATGGCGTTCACGGCCAAGATGCGGAAGGGCGGCGACTTCCGTCCGGTCACGCCGGAAGAATGGTTGGACGCCGGCGGCGATGATCTGGACCACGAACTGGCGGCGAAGGACAAAGCGGCGAAGGCCAAGCGCTGATGGTGATCGACACGTCGGCGATCATCGCCATCATTGCGGGCGAGCCTGTTGCTCCGGCGTTGGTCGGCCGGATCAGTGAGGCGACCACGCGGGAATTGTCGGTGGCCAGCTATGTTGAGGCGGCCACGGTGCTCTGGGGGCGAGATATCCCTCCGGAGGAGCTCGACGATCTGCTTGGATTGCTCGATGTGACCCTGGTTCCGGTCGATGAAGCCCAAGGCCGGGCCGCCATCCGCGCCCGCATCGCCTACGGCAAGGGGACCGGCCATTCCGCCCAGCTGAATTTCGGCGACACCTTCACATACGCCCTGGCCAAGACTCGAGGCGCACCGCTGCTGTTCGTCGGAGACGATTTCGCCCACACCGACCTGATCGACGCGCGGGCCTAGCAGCATCAGGCGGCCATCTCCGTCTTGGCGGCCTGGCGGATCATGTCCGAGGCCTTTTCGGCGATCATGATGGTGGGGGCGTTGGTGTTGCCCGAGACCAGGCGCGGCATGACCGAGGCGTCGACCACGCGCAGGCCGGTTAGGCCCCGCACCCGCAGCTGGCTGTCGACCACGGCCATGGGACCCGCGCCCATCTGGCAGGTGCCGACCGGGTGATAGATCGTCGAGCCCGAGGCGCGGGCGAACTCCAGCAGGGCCGCGTCGCTGGCGAAATCCGCGCCGGGGTTCATCTCGTGGTCGATCAGCGGGGCGATGGCCGGCTGGGCGGCGATCTTGCGGGCCCATTTCAGGCCCGCCACCGTGACCTCCTGGTCCAGCGGATCGGACAGGTAGTTGGCGAAGATCGCCGGATAGGTCGAAGGATCGGCCGACTTGATCCGGATGCGCCCCCGGCTCTCGGGTCGCAGCTGGCACGGCGCGATGGTCAGGCCCGGCGCGCCCTCCAGCTCCATCTTCTGCTCGTTGAACAGCTTCTCCAGGTCCATCGTGGCCGGCAGGATGTGGAACTGGATGTCCGGCTCCGCCAAATCCGGGCGAGATTTACAGAAAGCGGCGATGTGGGCCGCCGACAGGGTCAGCAAGCCCTTGCGCTGGAAGAGGTACTTCAAGGCTTCGGCCGCCAGGCGGCCGCCCTTGCTCTGTTCGTTGACCGACACCGTCCCGGCCTTCAGGCGGAAGCGGGCGCCGGTCACGTAGTGGTCCTGCAGGTTCTCGCCGACGCCGGGCAGGTCGTGGACCACCGGGATTCCGTGCTCGGCCAGCAGCTGGCCCGGACCCACGCCCGACAGTTGCAACAGCTGCGGCGAATTGATCGCCCCGCCGGCCAGGATGACCTCGGCCCGCGCCTTGGCGGTGCGGACCATGCCGTTCTGGATGAACTCGACGCCCACGGCGCGCTTGCCCTCGAACAGCACCTTGCGGCCCAGGGCGTTGGTCTCGACCTGCAGGTTCGGCCGCCCCATGGCCGGGTGCAGATAGGCCACCGCCGCCGAGCAGCGCTGGCCGTTCTTCACGGTCAGCTGGTAGTAGGCCACGCCTTCCTGCTGGGCGCCGTTGACGTCGGCGTTGCGCGGGATGCCGGCCTCGACGCAGGCCTCGACCACGGCGTCGGAGATGGGGTTGGTCTCGGTGACGTCCGAGACGTTCAGCGGCCCGCCCGTGGCGTGCCAGTCGTCGCAGCCGCCGCGCTCCTGGTGCTGGGCCTTGCGGAAATAGGGATAGACGTCGTCCCAGGCCCAACCCTCGCAGCCCAGCTGCCGCCAGCCGTCATAGTCGGCCTGCTGGCCGCGGATGTAGAGCAGGCCATTGATCGAGGACGAGCCGCCCAGCACCTTGCCGCGCGGCCAGACGTGCGAGCGCCCGCCGGTGCCGGGGTCCGGCTCGGTGGCGTACAGCCAGTTGACCTTGGGATCCTTCAGGGTCTGGGCGTAGCCGACCGGGATGTGGATCATCAGGTTCGACATGAACTGGGACGGGTTCTTGGTCGGCCGGTCGTCGCCGCCGGCTTCCAGCAGCAGCACCTTGCGCTTGCCGTCCTCCGACAGCCGCGCCGCCAGCACGCAGCCGGCCGAACCGGCGCCCACGATGATGTAGTCGGCCTCGATGATCGACGTCATCGGATCCTCCCTTCACCGCCCGCGTGTGGTCCGCGTGATCGGTGTTCACCCGAACAATGCGCGGGTCTGGCGAAGACGCCAAGGGTGTCGTTGGGGAAGGGCGCGCAAGCGGTTGCGAGTGGTTCATACGCGTGTTTGAGTGCGGCTGAACTGGAGGAAGAACATCATGGCCGCGCCGACCTTCGAGACCCTGCTCTACGCCGTCGAGGACGGGATCGCGACCATCACCCTGAACCGTCCGGACAAGCTGAACGCCTTCACCGCCCGGATGATGAAGGAGATGATCAAGGTGTTCGACCTGACCGACGCCGACGACGCGGTGCGGGCGGTGATCGTCACCGGCGCCGGCCGGGCCTTCTGCGCCGGGGCCGACCTGTCGGGCGGCGGCTCGACCTTCGACCGCACTGCGCCCCAGGCCCTGGAGCGCGAGGAGGGCAAGGTCGGCGACGTCTATCGCGACGGCGGCGGCCGGGTGACCCTGCGGATGTACGAGAGCCTCAAGCCGATCATCGCCGCCGTGAACGGCCCGGCCGTCGGGGTGGGCGTGACCATGCAGCTGCCGATGGACATCCGCCTGGCCTCGACCGACGCCAAATTCGGCTTCGTCTTCGCCCGCCGGGGCATCACGCCGGAGGCCGCCTCGTCCTGGTTCCTGCCGCGGCTGGTCGGCCTGCAGACGGCGCTGGAGTGGTGCTACACCGGCCGGGTGTTCGGCGCGCAGGAAGCGCTGGACCGGGGTCTCGTCCGCTCGCTGCACGCGCCGGAGGACCTGCTGCCGGCCGCCCGGGCCCTGGCCCGCGAGATCGCCGACAACACCGCCCCGGTCTCGGTGGCCCTGACCCGCCAGCTGCTGTGGCGCATGGCCGGCGCCGACCACCCGATGGAGGCCCACAAGGCCGACAGCCGCGCCATCCAGTCGCGCGGCGCGGCCGGCGACGCCAAGGAGGGGGTCAGCTCGTTCCTCGAGAAGCGCCCGCCGGTCTATCCGGACAAGGTGTCCAAGGACCTGCCGGACATCTGGCCGGAATGGGGCGAGCATCCGTTCCGGTAGGGGCCCCTCGCATCCGCCCTGGAAAGCGCTATATCCCCGCCCATGGCCGAAGCTTTCAACGACAAGACCCTGACCGCCGACAAGGCCGCCCGCTACGCCGAGGTGGCCGACGAGATCGCCTCGGTGCTGGACGGCGAGACCAACCTGACCGCGCGCATGGCGACGGTGGCCTCGATGCTGGCGTCCAGCTTCGACCACTATTTCTGGACCGGCTTCTACGTGGTCGATCCGCTGAAGGACCGCGAGCTGGTGGTCGGGCCCTACCAGGGCACCCTGGGCTGCCTGCGCATCGCCTTCGGGCGCGGCGTCTGCGGCGCGGCGGCGGCCACGGGCCAGACCCAGCTGGTCGAGGACGTCCACGCCTTTCCGGGACACATCGCCTGCGACAGCCGGTCCCAAAGCGAGATCGTCGTCCCGGTGTTCGACGCGGCGGGGACCTTGCTGGCGGTGTTCGACGTCGATTCCGACAAGCCGGCGGCCTTCGACACCGTCGATCAGGCCGGAATCGAGCGGATTCTGCGGGCGACCTTCGCCTGATCGCAATCTCCGCGCGATCCGTCGGCCGCCCGACGAATGTGGCGCCTGTGTTGCAGTCCTGATCGACAGGATTCCCTAACCGGGACCGGATAGGACACGGCGATGCTGGATGTTGAGACCCTTCACCCGCGGACGTTGAGCCAGGCCGACCTGGCGACCTGGCGCGAGATGGCGGCGGCCGAGCCGGCCTTCGCCGGCCCGTTGCTGGGTCCCGACTTCGCGCTGGCCGTCGGCGCCGTGCGCGACGACGCCAGGGTGGCGGTGATCCGTCGCGACGGCGAGACCGTGGGCTTCCTGCCGCATCATCGCCGTCCCGGCGCCATGGCCCGGGCCATCGGCTCGCCGCTGTCGGACTATCACGGCCTGGTCTCGCGCGCCGACGCCCGCCTGGACGCCGCCGAGGTGCTGCGCGCCGCCGACCTGACCGCCTATCGCTACACCGGCCTGGTCGACCCGCACGGCGTGTTCGGCCGGTCCGAGCAGAAGACCGCCCACGTCATCGACCTGGCCGCCTCGGGCGGCGACGCGGCCGCCTATCTGGAGGCCGTCCGCGCGGCCAGCCCCAAGAAGATCAAGAACTGGCGCCGGCTGGACAACAAGCTGGAACGCGAGATGGGGACCATAGAGCTGGTCGCCCCCGACCGCTCGCAGGAAGCCTTCGACCAGCTGATCGCCTGGAAGCGCGAGCAGCTGGAGCGCACCGGCGTCCACGACTTCCTGCGTCCCGACTGGGTGCGCGGCCTGCTGACGGACCTGTTCCTGAAGCAGACCGGGCCGTTCCAGGGGCTGATGATCAACCTCTACGCCGGCGGCCAGCTGGTGGCCGGCCATTTCGGCGTGCGGCTGGACGGCGTCTACCACCCGTGGATCGCCTCGACCAATCCGGCCTATGGCGAATGGTCGGCAGGCCAGATCTTCTTCATGCGCGCCATCGCCGCCATGCCCGAGTTGGGCCTGCGCCACTACGACCTCGGCCCCGGCCACGACCACTACAAGGGCGCCTACGCCCTGAGCCAGGTCCGGATCGGCGACGGCACGGCCACGGCCGCGACCATGGCCGGCCGCGTGGCCAGCTCGCTGGACGGGGTTCTGGCCCTGGCCGGATCGCACGGCGCCGGGCCGGTCGGGCGGCTGAGCCGGCGGATGGAAGCCATCGCCAGCGTCGAGCTGACCCTGGGCGGTCGGGTGCGCGGCCTGGTCGACGCCTTCGCTAACCAAGCGCAAAGGCGAGGCGGCTAAGCTCCGCCAAAGCCTGGAGTCCGCATGCGCGTCACGGTCATGATCCCCACCCAGCGGCGTCCGCACGGCCTGGCCGTCGCGGTCCGTTCGGTGTGCGCCCAGGAAGGCGTCGATTTCGCCGGCCTGGAGCTGGTGGTCGTGGACAACGACCAGGCGCCGTCGGCGCAAGGGACCGTCGCCGAACTGGCCGGGCAGGCGCCGTTTCCGGTCCACTATGTCCACGAGCCGCGCCCCGGCGTGGCCCACGCCCGCAACGCCGGCATGGCCAAGGCGTCCGGCGAACTGATCGCCTTCCTGGACGACGACGAGGAGGCGCCGGCCGGCTGGCTGGCGGCCCTGCTGGCGGCCCAGGCGCGCTACCAGGCCGACGTCGTGTTCGGCCCGGTCCGGGCCCGCGCCCCGGCCGGCGTCACCGCCCATCGCGACTATCTGGAGCGCTTCTTCTCGCGCCTGGGTCCCGCCGAGGCCGGGATCATCGACCACTATTACGGCTGCGGCGACAGCCTGCTGCGCCGCGCCGCCTTGCCCGACCCGCTCGCGCCGTTCGCCGTGGAGCGCAACCACATCGGCGGCGAGGACGACATGCTGTTCGGCCACATGAAAGCCGGCGGGGCGCGCTTCGCCTGGGAGCCGGCGGCCTGGGTCTGGGAAGACCCCGTGCCCGATCGCCTCAGCCTGGACTACACGATCCGCCGCGCCTTCGCCTACGGCCAGGGCCCGACCTCGCACTGCGCCGCCGCCGTCCCGCCCGACCGCGTGGGCGTGGCCCGCTGGATGGCGGTCGGGGTGGCGCAGGGCGCTCTGTTCGGCCTGGTGGCCGGCTTCAAGTGGCTGACCCGGGCGGGCGACCGCGCCGAATGGCTGGACCGCGCCGCCCGCGGCCTGGGCAAGACCCTGTGGTGGGGCCCGTTCAAGATCCACTTCTACGGAAGGACCGCGTCGTGAGCATCATCAGCGACTGGACCGACGACAAGGCCAAGGCGTTCGGCCGCGAGAACCTGGTGTTCCGGCACGGCCTGCACGAGCGGCCGATGTTCGACGACGAGGGCCTGGCGCGCCTGCTGGACCAGTATCCGCGCGAGCACCTGGGCGTCTTCACCATGGGGGAGGACCCCAAGGCCTGGACCACCTGGCGCAAGGGCGCGGCGGGCAACCTGACCGGCGACCAGCTGCTGGAGGCCGCCAAGGCCGGCCGCATCTGGCTGAACCTGCGCAAGACCAACGACTTCGTCCCGGAATACGCCGCCCTGTGCGACGAGATCTTCGCCGAGAAGGAGGCCCGCGCGCCCGGCCTGAAGACCTTCAAGCGCGACCTGGGCATGCTGATCAGCAGCGCCAACGCCCAGGTCTTCTATCACCTGGACGTGCCGCTGGTGTCGCTGTGGCAAATCCGCGGACAGAAGAAGGTCTGGGTCTATCCGGTCGCCGACCCCTATGTGGGCGAGCTGGCGCTGGAGAAGATCGTCCTGAAGGAGACGGCCGAGCAGTTCGCCTTCGATCCCGCCTGGGACGCGGGCGCCCAGGCCTATGACCTGACGCCCGGGACCATGGTCACCTGGCGGCAGAACGCTCCGCACCGGATCGAGAACGGCCCGATGCTGAACGTCTCGATCTCGATCGAGTTCATGACGCCGCCGGCCCTGATGCGGGCCAACGTCATCTACGCCAACGGCGTGCTGCGCCGCCGGCTGGGCGCCCGGCCGCGCATCCAGGACGGCTTCGGCCCGACGGCTCTGGGCAAGCTGGCCGTGGCGCGCGGGGCCAAGGCCCTGAACCTGCAGACCCCGCACGTGCGGCATTTGCCGGTGACGTTCGGGCTGGACGCGAGCCGGCCCGGGGTGCTGGTCGAGCGGGGGTGAGCTCGCGCATTTCCCTTAGCTTTTCTATGGGTCGTCATCCCGGGCCTTGTGCCCGGGACCCCTCTGTCCACCGCAAGTGCGAGTGGGGCGGTTCGCTAGCGAACCGCTTGCGCTTCACGTGCGAACTGAACCAGGGGTCCCGGGCACAAGGCCCGGGATGACGGCTGAAAAGGGGAGTAAAAAGCGCGCCTCGCGCTGGGCGTGCATCGCTCCGCGTGGTCCGATCCGGAAAACGGAGGGGCTCCAATGCGTCCGATCCTGTTGCTCGCCGTGTTGGCGACCGTATCCTTCGCGCCTTCAGCCCACGCCGCCCCGTTCAAGCCCGCCAAGCCCCCGCCCAAGGCGGCCGACGACGCCCTGTCCAGCGGTCCGAAGGCCTATGTCGGCGCCTGGAGCGTCGGCAAGGACGGGGAGGGGGCCGACGTCTGCACGGTCCGGTTCAATGCGGCCGGGGTGATCGGCGGTTTCCAGTTGGTGGCGCCGAAGGCCTGCAAGGACGCGGTTCCCCGCTGGGACGACCTCTACGCCTGGCGAGTGGGCCAGAACGGCGACATCGTCATGGCCGACGCCACGCGGCGCAGCGTCTATGTGTTCCACAAGCTGGACGACGACGTCTGGGCCACCGAGGGCAGCGACTGGGAGCGGCTGCTGCTGCAGAAGGCGACGAAGGTGGGCGTCGGCAAGTAGGGTCTTCAATGTTCCATGAGGTTGTCATCCCGGCCGTAGCGGAGCGGAGAGCCGGGGCCCAGGGCAACCCGCAGTGCGCCGGCCCCTGGGTCCCGGACAGCGCTGCGCGCTTCCGGGATGACAACAGGTGGAGCGGACTGGGGCAGGCGCGTGGCTGCGACCTCCGCCACCACGCCCCATCCGCCTCGCGAGAGCCTCATCGCGCTCGCCCCCGCACGGCCAGCCAGCCGCCGATCCAGCACAGCGGCAGGCCGGTGACGGCCAGCAGGATCGGGTACCAGTGCGGCCCCAGGCCCAGGTTCCAGGTGGCGATCACCCCCGCCGTACCGGCGATCAGGCCCAGCACGCCCAGGATGAAGGCGTGGCGCAGCGGGGTGTTGGGCGCCAGCCTGGCGGTGATCCAGCCACCGAGCAGGGTGAAGACGCTGCGATAGGCCAGGGCCAGCAGGTTCAGTAGCGGATCGTGCATCCCCTGTTCCGGCGGCGGATAGACCTTGGCGGCGTGCAGCACCGCGTCGGTGGCGGTGGACAGCACGACCACGACCAGGAAGCCGGCGATCACGGCCAGCACGCTCCGGCCGATGCTCTGGGGCGAGGTACGCAGGGCAAGCTCACTCATCGACGGTCTCCTTGGGAGCTGTTGAAGGAAAGACGTTTGGGTAGGGCCCGGCACGACATCGCCGGGTCGGATTTTCTTCGAAGCGCGGTGGAGCGGCTGCGAACGGCCGGATCAGGGCCGCGCCGCCGCCTTCTCCAGCGCCCGCATGGCGTCCTTGCCGATCCACCGCGCCGAGGCCTCGGGCGAGGCGGCCAGGCGGCGGGCGGTCTCGAGCGCGGCGGCTTTCAGGACCGGACTCTCGCGCAGTCCGATCGCCCGCAGCGCCCAGTTCACGGCCTTCTTGACGAAGTTCCGATCATCGCCGGCCGCGCGTTCGATCAGCGCCAGGCCGTCCAGGAACGGCTGGTCGTCGCGGTCCTTGCCGTGCAGGGCCAGGCAGGCCAGCAGGGCGAAGGCGGCCCGGCGGCCGAACTCGTCGTTCAACGGGGCCCAGGCGGCGATCCTGGCCCAGGCGTGGGGCGAGCGGTCGAACAGTTTGAAGCAGGCGGTGTCGACGATCGCCCAGTTGTCGAACCCGGCCCGCCAGGCGTCCATCTGCTGGGGCGTCACCTGCTCGACGTCGTCGACCAGGCAGGCCAGCATCCGCGCCTCGTAGACCCCGGTGGCCCACAGGGCGGCGGCCAGGTCGTGGTCGCGGTCCAGGCGCTTGGCGATCTTCTGCAAGTTGGCCATCGACACCCCCAGGGCGGTGGGCGCGACGATGCCGAACCGGTTCAGATTGGCCAGGTCGTGGGCGGTGGCCGCAGACCGCAGGGCGGCCATGGCGTCGGCGAGGCGCTGATCCATGGCCTGTCCCCTTGTTGCCGCGGTCAGACGGTTTCGAGCAGGGCGTCGAGACGGCTGTAGCCGTACTCCATGCCGTCGGTCATGCCGCTGACCAGGGCGCCCTGGCGCGCCTGTTCGTTGGCGTAGATCACCGAGGTGGTCAGGATGGTGCGGCCGCCGGCCTCGCTCAGGGTGGAGGTGACCGTGGTCTCGCCGCCGGTCCAGTTGTCGTCGAACGCCTCGTTGTGGACGATCCGCTCCGGCGCGGCGATCTCGCGATAGACGCCGGCCATGCCCATGTCGCGGCCGTCCTCGTTGCGCCAGACATAGCGGAACTTGCCGCCCACCCGCAGGTCGATCTCGCAGACCGGCATGGTCCAGCCCGGCGGGCCCAGCAGCCAGCGCTTCACCAGCTCCGGCTTGGTCAGGCAGTCGAAGATCATCTCGCGCGACGCGGCGAAGGCGCGGGTGAACACCACCTCGCGATCGCCAGCAGTGACGAAGGTCAGCTTGTCTTGGGCCATGGTCCGTTTCCTTCTGAACAGGGAGGGCGCTTCAGCGCCCCTGGGTGGATTTCAGTTCGTCGAGCAGGGCGTCCAGGCGCTGGAAGTTGGCCTCCAGCGTCCGGCGGTAGGCTTCCAGCCAGGCGGTGGCCTCGGCCAGGGGCTTTTCCTCGACCCGCACCGGACGGCGCTGGGCGTCGCGGCCCCGCGAGACCAGTCCGGCCTTCTCCAGCACCTTCAGATGCTTGGAGATCGCCGGCTGGCTCATCGAGAACGGCGCGGCCAGTTCGCCGACCGAGGCCTCGCCGTCGGCCAGCCGCGCCAGGATGGCGCGCCGGGTCGGATCGGCCAGGGCGGCGAAGGTGGCGTCCAGCGTCGCCGGGCTTCCATAACTCATCAGTTCCATAACTAAATGGTTATATTCAATCGAGCCGGCCGTCAATCCCCGCCAAAATGTCGCGGCTCCGGTATGGTTAATGAGCCGTTAGGACTCAGCCGCCATTTCTCGGTCCAGGCCTGCTGGGCCGTGGAGATTCGAGAGCATGAGCGGGTTCAATCGGCTGCCTCTGGGTTGGAGGCTGATCGTCGTCCTCGGCCTGATCGCGGGCCTGGGCCAGCTGGGCTGGGCGGCGTTCGGCGGACCGGGCCTGGTCTCGCCGTTCAGCATGGCCGGCATGGCCACGCTGGTCGCGACCCTGATCATCGGGCTCTTGGCTTGGAGTGACGCTACGCGTCGCGCCCTGGATGGCCTGGGCCGCTCGGTCGACGCCCTGGGCGCGGGCCAGTACGACCGCCCGCTGGCCTCGCCCGACACCGACGACGCGCAGGTCCGCGACCTGGCCAAGGGCCTGGACGGCGTCCAGCGCAGGCTGGCCGGCGAGCAGGCGGCCCGGGCCGCCGAGGACGCCCAGCGCGCCGCCGCCGACGCCGAGCAGCAGAAGCGGACCCTGGACCTGGAAACCTACGCCCGCACCCAGCTGACCGCGCTGAACGCCGTGGGGCAGGGCGTCGAGAAGCTAGCCCAGGGCGACCTGGTCGCGCGCGTGCGCGAAGACGCCTTCCCCGCCGAGGCCCGCCAGATCCCCAGCGACTTCAACGCCGCCGTCGACAACCTGCAGCAGACCCTGGCCGGCATCCTGGGCGCGGCCCAGAGCCTCCGCGCCGGCTGCGGCGACATCGCCGCCGCGGCCGAAGACCTGGCCCAGCGCACCGAGCGCCAAGCCTCTGGCCTGGAGCGCACCGCCGCCGCCCTCGACCAGATCACCGCCACCGTGACCAAGAGCTCGGACAACGCCGAGAAGGCGCGCGGCGTGACCCAGAGCGCCAAGTCCAACGCCGAGAAGAGCGGCAAAGTGGTGCGCGAGGCCGTCGAGGCCATGGGCGGCATCGAGAAGTCCTCGCAGTCGATCACCCAGATCATCGGCGTGATCGACGAGATCGCCTTCCAGACCAACCTCCTGGCCCTGAACGCCGGGGTCGAGGCGGCTCGCGCCGGCGACGCCGGTCGCGGCTTCGCGGTGGTGGCGCAGGAAGTGCGGGCCCTGGCCCAACGCTCGGCCGACGCCGCCAAGGAGATCAAGGGCCTGATCCGCGCCTCCAGCGAACAGGTCGACAAGGGCGTCAAGCTGGTCGGCGAGACCGGCCAGACCCTGGACCAGATCCTGGGCCAGGTGATCGAGATCAACGACCTGGTCGGCGAGATCGCCGCCTCGTCCAAGGAGCAGGCCGGCGGCCTGGCCGAGGTCAACGCCGCGGTCAACCAGATGGGCCAGGTGATCCACCAGAACGGCGCCATGGTCGAGCAGTCGGCCGCGGCCGCCGGCGCCCTGGCCGCCGAGGTCGAGGAACTGGAGCGGCTGCTGGACGGCTTCCAGGTCGGCGCCCAGATCCACGAGTACCGCCCCCGCCAGGAGACGCGCCGCGAAGTCCCGGCCGCCCCGCGCCGCGAAGCCTTCCGCGACCGTTACGTGCAGGGCGCCAACGCCCTGAAGATCGAGCCGCGCTCGCGTCCGGGCGGGTGGTGAGGGCTCCGGTGCGCTCGCCTTTTGGGCGAACGGCCGAGTTGGGATAAGACTAGGCCGCTCATCCGCCGTTAAGGGCGTCCAGGTCTAGGTTTGAGCACGACGGGCCCGCCGTCAGGACGACCATGAACGATTTCGCCGCCCCCTTCGCCCGTCCCGAGCCCGAGCAGGCCGCCACGCCGCGCTCGCGCGCCGCCCTGCTCAAGCGCCTGGCCGACGTGGTCTGCCTGCCCGCCAGCCGCATCAACGCCTTCGAACGCGCCATGACCGCCGACCTGCTGGTCGAGATGCTGCGCGACGCGGTGGTGGGCGAGCGCGAGAAGGTGGCCCGCCGCCTGGCCAACCTGACCGAAATGCCCGGCGTCCTGGTCCGCCTGCTGCTGCGCGACGAGCTGCCGGTGGCCCGCGCCCTGCTGGAGCACTCGCCCGTGCTCAGCGACGCCGACCTGATCAGCTGCCTCTACAACAGCACCCAGGACCATCGCCGGCTGATCGCCCAGCGGCGCGGGGTCAGCGAGGTGGTGGCCGACGCCCTGGTCGACATGGACGAGACGGGGGTCACCGAGGTCCTGCTGAAGAACGACCTGGCGCGCTTCAGCCACCAGGGGCTGGAGAACATCGTTGCGGCCACGCGCGACAATCCGCAGCTGATCCCGCTGCTGCTCAAGCGCGCCGAGCTACGGCCCAGCCACGCCTATGTGATGTTCTGGTGGTCGGACGCCGAGGCGCGGCGGACGATCCTGCAGCGGTTCGCCGTGTCGCGCGAGATTCTTCAAGACGCCGTGGGCGACGTCTTCCCCCTGGCCTCGGCCGAGGGCTGGCAGGACCCGCTGTCGCGAAAGGCGCTTCAGTTCATCGAACGGCGTCAGCGAAATCGCGCCGCCATCGACAAGAGCCCCTACGACAGCCTGGAGGACGCGGTCGCCGCGGCCCAGAACGGCATGACGCGTGAAACGGCCGAGGAGATTTCGTACCTGTCGGGCCTCAAGCCGATGACCGGGGCCAAGATCTTCACCGATCCGGGCGGCGAGCCGCTGGCGATCCTGTGCAAGGCCACGGGCCTGCCGCGCGGCGCCGTGCGGGCTTTGTGGCGGGGGCTTCGCCGGCCCGACACCGACGCTTCGGGCGCCGTGGCGCCGGCGCTGGAGCGCGTGCTGACGGCCTTCGACACCATCGCCGTGGACCGCGCCCAGACCATGCTGCGCTACTGGAACTGGTCGCTGTCATCGGCCATGACCCCGGCGCTCCTGAAGGCCATCCGCGAGGGCGACGAGGCCGCCGTGGACGAGTATTCGGTGCCCCAGCGGGCGGCCATGTTGGCGCTTTCCCGAGATTTCGCACGCTAATCGACCATAGTCGCTGAGTGTGTTCAGCGACTATGGTCTGTCAGGAATAGAGATTTCTGACAACTGAAGGCTGTGTCGGCGATTGGTCATACCAGTCCACACGCGCCGCAGAACCGTAGATACCCGCACGTCTATGTTGCTCGCGTGTAATAATCTGCTATCCAAGACTGCATTGGTTCCTGGGGGACCAGTATGAGTCGGGGGAGCGACAAGAAGATGGACAGAGAGTCCGACCTCATTGAAGTCACGGCCGGAGTGGTCGCCGCCTATGTGGGCGGTAACACCATCGCGGCGGCCGACGTGCCGGGCCTGATCCGCAGCGTGCACCAGGCTCTGTCGAACGTGGGAGGCAAGGCCGAGACGGCCGATGTCGGGCGCGAGCCGGCCGTTTCGGTGCGGCGTTCGATCACGCCGGACTATCTGATCTGTCTGGAGGACGGCCGGAAGTTCAAGTCGCTCAAGCGCCACCTGCGCACCAAGTACGACCTGAGCCCCGAGCAGTACCGGGCCCGCTGGGACCTGCCGAAGGACTATCCGATGGTCGCGCCGAACTACGCCCAGGCGCGTTCAGACCTGGCCAAGCAGATGGGCCTGGGGCAGGGCGGCCGGAAACCGGCGCGCCGCGGGCGGGCCTAGCCGCTTATCCGCGAACCGACCGGGCGGTGATCTGACAGGTCAGCGCCCGGCCGGCTTCGGCGTCCGCCAGGCTGCCCAGGGTGGTCTCGGCGATCGCCGACAGGGCCTCCTCGGTCAGGAAGGCCTGGTGTCCCGTGATCAGCACGTTGGGGAACGTCAGCAGGCGCTGGAAGACGTCGTCCTGGACGATCTCGTTCGAGAGGTCCTCGAAGAACAGGTCCGCCTCCTGTTCGTAGACGTCCAGGGCGACGCTGCCGACCTTGCCCGACTTCAGGCCGCCGATCAGGGCCGCCGTGTCGATCAGCGCGCCGCGGCTGGTGTTGACGATCATCACGCCCGGCCGCGCGGCCGCCAGGCGGTCGCGGTCGATCAGGTGGCGGGTGCCGGGCGTCAGCGGGCAGTGCAGGGTGATCAGGTCGGCTTCGCGCAGCACCTGGTCGACCGGTGCGTAGCGCACCCCGATCGCGACAAGCTCGGGATCCTCGACCAGGTCGCTGGCCAGCACCTCGCAGCCGAAGCCCAGCCGCAGGGTGCGGGCGACCAGGGCGCCGATGCGGCCCGTGCCGACCACGCCCGCCGTGCGGCCCGAGAGGTTGCGGCCGATCAGGCCGTCCAGGGCGAAGTTGTTGTCGCGGACCCGGGTCCAGGCGCGCGGGATGTTGCGGTCCAGGGCCAGGATCAGGCCGATCGTGAACTCCGCCACCGCTTCGGGCGAATAGGCGGGCACGCGGACGACGGAGACGCCCAGTCGCTCGGCCGCCTCCAGGTCGACATTGTTGTAGCCCGCGCAGCGCAGGGCCACGAGGCGCGCGCCGCCCTTGGCCAGGGCCTCCAGGACGGCCGCATCCAACCGGTCGTTCACGAACACGCAGACGGCGGGAAAGCCCTCGGCCAGGGCGGCCGTGCTGGCGTCGAGCCGGGCCTCGAAATAGCGGATGTCGTGGCCGAAGCCGCGATTGGCCGCGTCCAGGAAGCGGCGGTCGTAAAGCTTGGTCGAAAAGACGGCCACGCGCATGGGCGAACTCAGCCGGTGACGCCGATGGTCAGGACGTAGTCGGCCGTCTCGTTCCGCATCGCGGCGTCCTCGGTCATGTAGACGATGATCCTGTAGGCCCCGGCGACGGGCGTCTTGCCGGCATAGTCGCGTGCGTTCGAGCCGTTGAACAGGGGCTGGTCCACGCCGGGGGCGATCACGTTGAACCGGGCCGAGGCGTTGCGGGTCCGCAGCGACACCTTCAGCGTCTGGCCGGCCCGCACGGTGAGGGCGTAGCTGACGCCGCCGTCGGCCTTGATCGCGCCGTTCACGGTCGCCGACGACGCGCCCTTGGCGAAGCGGACCTGCTCGGTCCGGAAGGGACCTTGCGCCGGCGCCGGCGAAGACAGGCTCAGCAAGGCGAGACCGAGCAGGACGGGGATGATCGGCGCGGGCTTTCGCATGGTGGGTCCAGGCTCCCTGTCGGCTGCGTCGCAATCATAGCATGCAGTCGAGACTCCGGTGGCGGATTTGAATGCTCCAGGTTGTGTCGTGTGCTTGGCGAACGGGCAGCGCGGGCGCCTGGAAAGCGGTCGATCGCGGCGTCCGGAGGCGTCGAGTCGGCTTGAGTCTGAGCGTTCATTAACCCTAATTCAAACAATCGCTTGCGCCATCCGCGCGCCGTTTTCGCATCCGGATTTTGCCCCGGACGTTTCGCTTGCGGATTGACTCACCTCAACAAACTTAGCCGTAGGGCGTGATTTTCGCTGGCGGCGATTCTGTGCTTAAGACATAGTGAATCGTCGTGATTCCAACGGCTTGTTAAGGAATCTGAAGATGAACGCGCAGCTGAGCGCATCGGCCACGGCGGCCCGCGCTCACCAGGAGATGTTCGCCTACTGGGCGTCCCTCCGTCGGGGGGCTAGCCTCCCGTCGCGCCTCGACCTGCACCCTTCGGGCATCAAGCGGATGCTGCCCACCGTCAGCCTGATCGACGTGAAGCGCGATCTGGACGGCGCGATCGACTACCGTCTGCGCCTGGCCGGCACCGGCCTCTACTCGGTCTACGGCCGCGAGATCACCGGTCGCACCCTGGAAGACGTCTACAACACCGCCGCCGTCGAATACTGGCGCCGCGAACTGGACAAGGTCGTGACCGAGCGCCGCCCGGGCGTCGGGGTGCACAGCCTGGCCTGGAAGGGCTCGCCGCACATGTCGATCCTGTGGCTGCGCCTGCCCCTGGCCCGCAACGGCAAGGACGTCGACATGATCCTGGGCTACGACGCCGTGGTCGGGTCCCAGGTCGGCGACCAGCAGAGCGGCATCCGCGCCGCTTGAGGTCTGCGCCGCGCACCCCGCACGCGGCGATTTCCATGGCTCAGCTTGCTCCCCCGGCCTCGCCGCCTATTGTCCCGCCTGGGATTCCAGCCGAGGTTCGGGGGCAGAGGTCGGGTGACCGTCGATCGGGACGTCTTTCAGTTCATTCGCGAGCACGTGCGTTCGGTCTGGGCGCTGGAGCTGCTGCTGCGCCTCAAGCACGATCCCGGGCGCTGCTGGTCGGTCGAGGACCTGGTCGGCGACCTGCGGGCCAGCCACAGCCTGGTGACCGACAACCTGACCGCCTTCGTGGACGCGGGACTGGTGGTCGCCGACGATCGCGGCGGCTTCCGCTACCAGCCGGCCGCCGCGGTCCTGGCCAAGGTCTGCGACGATCTCGAGATCGCCTACCGCACCAAGCCCGTCACGGTGATCCGCTGGATCTCGGCCCCGGCCGAGCGCCTCCAATCCCTGGCCGACGCCTTCAAGTTCAAGGGTAGAGACCAATGAGCGGGCCGACGGTCGTCTATGTCCTCTGCATGCTGGCCAGCATGACCTGCGCGGGCCTGCTGACCCGCGCCTGGCTGCGCAGCCGCTCGCGCCTGCTCCTGTGGACCGCGATCAGCTTCGGCTTCCTGGCCCTGAACAACCTGCTGCTGGTGGCAGACCTGGTGGTCTTCATCACCCAGGTGAACCTCTTGCCCTATCGTCAGCTGACCGCCGGCCTGGCCATCGCCACGCTGCTGTACGGCTTCATCTGGGAGGTGGACGAATGAGCTTCCCGATCACGCCGGTCGAGGGGCTGATCGCCGGCGCCCTGGCCACGGGGTTCCTGGTGGCCGGCCTGTTCTTCCTGAAGTTCTGGCGGCGCACGGGCGACGGCCTGTTCTTGGCCTTCTCGGCGGCCTTCGGCCTGATGGCGGCGGGCAACGCCCTGCCGGTGCTGCTGGGCACGCCGCACGAGGAGCGCAGCGGCATCTACCTGTTCCGCCTGGCGGCCTTCGTGCTGATCATCGTGGCGGTGCTGGCCAAGAACCTGCGACGCGGCGCCTGAGCCGTTCCACCACGACCGTTGCGGTCTTGCTATTCCCAGGCGGTCAACGCAAGGTCGTGGTCTGCGTTTGCGCGTCTGGGGGCTTCTGCACATGGGTTACGTCGTCAACGGCACCGAAGCCGATGATACCTTTTGGCTGGCGGGCGACAGCGCCGGCGGCAACACGATCAACGGCCTGGGCGGCAGCGACCGGATCGACGCCAGGTTCCTCGACGACATCGTCAACGCGGGCGACGGCGACGACAGCGTCCAGATCAACGCGGCGATCGCCCGGGCCGACGGCGGCGCGGGTTTCGACCTGCTGAACGTCTGGATCATGGACATCCTGCCGGTGATCATGACCAGCAATCGGCTTACCTACAACGGCCACACCGCGGCCTTCACGGGTTTCGAGGCGCTGGACATCACGACCGGGTACGGCAATGACCAACTCACGGGCAGCGCCGGCGACGACCGTTTCTACGCCGGGGACGGCGACGACACGATCAAGGGCGAGGGCGGCGCTGACTACATCATGGCCGCCGAGGGGAACGACACGGTCTATGGCGGGGCCGGCGAGGACCAGATCTTCGGCGGCGCCGGCGCGGACATCCTGCGCGGCGACACCGACAACGACACCATCCATGGCGACGCCGGCGACGACCAGCTGTACGGCGGCGCCGATAACGACACGCTCTATGGCGACGACGGCGCCGACACGCTGCTGGGCCAGGCGGGCGAGGATCGGCTGGAGGGCGGCGCTGGAAACGACACCCTGAACGGCGGGACCGAGAACGACACGCTCTTCGGCCAGGCGGACGACGACATCCTGAACGGCGGCGACGGGAATGATCGCCTGAACGGCGGGCTCGGGGCGGACAAGCTCTACGGCGACAACGGCAACGACGAGCTTCGCGGTCTGGAAGGCAACGACCGTCTGGAAGGCGGGGCGGGCCTCGACGAACTGTATGGCGGGGCCGGTGACGACATCCTGCTGGGCGGCGCGGGCCAGGACACCCTGTACGGCGACGACAGCAGCTTCTCGCCGACCGGCCGGGACGTCTTCCTGTATACGGCGCTGTCGGATTCCACGACCGCCGCCCCGGACGTCATCGTCGACTTCACGAGCGGCCTGGACGTGGTCAACCTGGCGATCCTGGACGCCAACACGCTGGTGGCCGGCAACCAGGCCTTCACCTTCATCGGCGAGGCGGCGTTCACCGCCGCGGGCCAGGCCCGCATGGTCTACGCTTCCGGATGGCACCTGGAAGTCAATGTCGACGCCGACCTCGCCGCCGACATGAGCATCGAGTTCCTGTCGCGCGTGGCGGGGACGGGGCCCGATCCGATCCAGGTGACCGACCTCATCCTCTAAAGTTCCGATCCTGAAAAGAACGGGCCCGCTCGCGCGGATGGCGCGGGCGGGCCTCGTCTTGTCGGCCTGCCGCCTAGAAGTTCCAGGTCAGGGTCGCGCCGTAGGTCGACGGCTTGCCCGGGAAGCGGACCACGGTGTTGGCGTTGCTGCTGACCGCGCTCCAATAGTACTCGTCGGTCAGGTTGCGGCCCCAGACCTGCAGCTCCCAGCCCTTGTCCGAGGCCAGGCCGACGCTGCCGTTGACCAGGCCGTAGCCGTCGATCGCGAACAGCGGATTGCCCTCCAGGTCGGCGCTGGACTTGCCCTGCCAGCGCCCGTTCAGCGCCGCCTTCAGACGCAGGCCGTCGCCGACCTCGTGATCGAACATGGCCGTCAGGCCGCCCTGGAATTTCGGGCTGTATAGAAAGGACCGCCCATCGAAGTTCTGGGACTGACCGGCGGAGTTGATGCCGGTGTAGCCCTGGACTTCGGTGTGCAGCCAAGTCGCCGAGGCGATAAAGGTGAGGGACCGGGAAGCGCGCCAGGTGATGTCGCCGTCCAGGCCGTGGGCCTCGGCCTCGGGCACGTTGGCCAGGCGGGCGAGGGCGGTGTAGATCGGGTCGGCGAAGTACACCGACAGCTGCTTGTCGGTGTAGTCGTAGTAGAAGGCGCTGACATTGGCCTGGACCCGGCGCTGGAACAGGCCGGCCTTCACGCCCACCTCGTAGGCGGTCAGCATTTCCTGCCGCGCCGGGGCGTTCTGGGTCGAGATGTTGGCGGCGTTGATCGGGGTGGCGCCGGCCTTGGCCCCGCGCGAGACCGAGCCGAACAGCAGCACGTCCTCGGTGGCCTGCCAGTCCAGGGCCACGCGCCAGGCCAGGTTGTCCTCGTCCAGCTTGGAGGTCACCAGGCCGAAGCTCTTCTTGACCGGATCGAAGGTGTTGCACTGGCCCTGGCTGATCGGCGCGACCGGGCCGTAGGCGGTGAAGAACAGCGCCCGGTTCACGACGTTGACGTTGGGCAGCATGTTGCCGTTGAAGTCGCGCGAGCAGCCGTAATAGTCCTGCTTGTCCTGGCTGTAGCGCAGGCCCAGGGTCAGTTTCAGGCTTTCGGTCAGCTTGTGGTCCAGGTTGCCGAACACGCTCCAGGTGTCGGTCTCGATGTTGCCGACGTCTTCGTAGGTGCGGAACGCCTGGCTCATCTGCAGGGCCGTGTAGCCGCCGCTGTTGAACGGCGTGGCCAGCAGGGTCGAGCCGAAGAAGCGGATCGTCCCGACATTGGCGTTCTGGCCCAGCAGGGTGCGGTTGCTGTCGAGGATGTCGTCGTGGGCCACATAGGCCCCGACCAGCCACGAGCCCTTGTCGGTGGCTCCCTCCAGGTGCAGCTCCTCGGCGGCGGACTTGATGTCGCCCTTGGCCTTCTGGACCAGGATCTCGTAGGGCGCGCCGCTCCAGTCGAAGATCGCGTTGCGGGACAGGTCGTTGTAGCTGGTCAGCGAGACCAGCCGGACCCTGTCGCTCAGCTCCCAGCCCACGCGCAGCTTGAGGGCGTCGAAGTCGTCGTCCTCGCGGGCGGGGCCGGCGATGCCCAGGCCCGTGCCGACGTCCGTCCCGCGGGTCGACAGCGGGGCCCAGTCGGCCTGGTCGGCCTTGGTCGGCTGGTGCGAGGCCACATAGGCGACCACGCCCGGGGCGTTGAACGGGCTGGCGGCGGTGGCGGGGGTGAAGCCGATCGCCTGGGCCGCCAGGGTGTCGGACTTGTTGCGCCAGCCGGCGTAGGAGAAGTCGATGTCGACCTTGTCGGTCGGCTGGGCCGCCAGCGACAGCCGCCAGCCGTCGCGATGGACCTCGCCCAGGCGCTCGTCGCGCGTATTGCTCTTCTGCCAGCCTTCGTCGCTGTCCTCGGTGCGGAAGGCGAAGCGGGCCTGCAGGCCGGGCGCCAGGGCGCCGCTGACATAGCCCTCGAAGTTGTGGGTCTTGTAGTTGCCGACCTCGCCCGTGACCGAGGCTTCGAACATCTCGGTGGGCTTGTTGGTGACGAAGTCGATCAGGCCGGCGGTGGTGTTGCGGCCGTACAGCGTGCCCTGCGGGCCCTTCAGCACCTCGACCCGCTCCAGGTCGAACATCGGGCCGGTGTTCATGAACGGATAGGCGTAGGCGACCTCGTCCGTATAGGTGCCGACCGTCGAGGTGGCCGACAGGTTGATCGTGTTGAAGCCGATGCCCCGCAGGGTGTAGGTCGGCACGCCCTGGTAGCTCTGGCTGACCGTGAAGCTGGGCGCGATGGTTGACAGGTCCTTGGGATCGGTGACCCGCAACTGCTGCAGGGTGTCGCCGCTGAACGCCTGGATCGGCATGCCCACGCTGTTGGCGGTCTCCTCGCGTCGCTGGGCCGTGACCACCAGGGTCTCGATCGTGGGAATGTCGTCCTTCTTGGACTGCGCCTGGGCCGCGACCTGGGTTTGGGCGATGGCGGGCATGGCCGCGAGCAGCGCGATGGCCGACGTCCCCAGCGTCAGCAACAGGCGCGATTTACCTGGCATCCGAATTCCTCCCTCTGGCCGCGCCTGCATCGGACGCCGGCTCTGATGGGAGCGTGCGGGTCGCGGCCGGGGGGAACAAGCTATCGGAATTGATAGGGGCGGCCGCGTTCGCGGGCCTGATCAAAGGCCCAGGACGAGCTTGGCGATGATGTCGCGCTGGATCTCGTTGGAGCCGCCGTAGATCGAGGCGGCGCGGTTGTTCAGGTAGCGGGCCATGATGGTCAGGCCATGCTCGGGCCCCACCGGCGGGGCGTTGGAGCCGGCCAGGCGCGCCTGGGGTTGATGCGGCGCGGCGTAGGTCGCCAGGGCGTCCACCGCCAGCTCGTCCAACCGCTGAAGGGCTTCGGAGCCTTGGGCCTTGAGGATCGACGAGGCCGGGCCCGGATTGCCGCCGCCGGTCAGGGCGCTCAGCACCCGCCGCTCGGTCATGTCGATGGCCAGGGCCGCGATCTCGGCCTCGGCCAGCCGGCGGCGGTGGTGCGGGTCGTCCAGCAGCCTCCCGGTCTCGTCGCCGGCCTCATCGCCCGCCTGGGCGCGCAGACGTTCAAGCCCCGCCTGGAGGCCGGCCGCGTAGCCGCCGCCGCGCTCGAATTCCAGCAGGTGCTTGGCCACGGTCCAGCCCTGGTTCTCCTCGCCCAGCCGGTCGGCCTTCGGCGTGCGGACGGCGTCGAAGAACACCTGGTTGACCTCGTGTTCCCCGGCCAGGGTGATGATCGGATCGACCCGGATCCCGGGCCGGTCCATCTCGATCAGCAGGAAGGTGATGCCAGCCTGGGGCTTGCCCTCGGTCGAGGTGCGCACCAGGCAGAACATGTGCGTGGCCCAGTGGGCGTGGGTGGTCCAGATCTTCGAGCCGTCCAGCACGTAGTCGTCGCCGTCGGCCACCGCCCGCATCCGCAGGCCGGCCAGGTCCGACCCCGCGCCGGGCTCGGAATAGCCCTGGCACCAATAGTCCTCGCCCGAGAGGATGCGCGGCAGGTAGCGAGCCTTCTGCTCGGGCGTGCCGAACCGCATGATGGCCGGGGCGACCATCCGTAGCCCCATCGGCGCCAGATGCGGCGCGCCGACCCGGGCGCATTCGGCGAAGAAGACTTGGCGCTGGATGTCGGTCCAGCCGGGACCGCCGTATTCGACCGGCCAGGTGGGCGCCGCCCAGCCGCGGGCGTGCAGGATGCGCTGCCAGGCCAGGCTGTGGTCCTTGTCGCAGAACACGCTGGTCATGCGCCGCCCCACTTGGCGCAGTTCCGGCGTCAGCTCGGCGTCCAGGAAGGCGCGCACCGCGTCGCGAAAGGCCCGGTCGGCGCTCGACAACTCCAAATCCACCCGTCCCGGCTCCTCTCCCGACGTCGTCGGGGAAACTTGCGGAGAGGGGAGGGCCGCGCGCAAGCTATCGGAACCGATAGGGAAAGCACGTCGATGACGACCGCCGGTCAGGACATCCAGCGCCTGGCGCGCGTGACGGCCCTGGCCGAGCGCGTGCGCGACCTGGGCCGCGACATGGGGCTGCCCTACGTGGCCGTCAGCGCCGACATCTCAAATCCCGAACCGATGGTCGGCGAGGACGGCCGGCCGCTGGCCGAGAGCGTGTTCGAGTGGCTGGACGCCTCGCTGCACTATTGGCGCGATCGGTCCTTCGCCCTGCGGGCGCCGTTCATCCTGGCCGCGCGCTGCACGGCCGAGCCGTTCTTCTTCCATCAGGGGCGCTTTTCCAGCTGGCGGCCGCTGGTCCGGCTGGAGGCGATCGAGGTCGGCGAGGCGGCCAAGACCTTCGGCGTCGAGGCGGCGATCATCGCCCCGGCCCACCTGACCGGCGGGGTGATCGGGGCGGTGGTCTGGGCCTCGTCCCAGCCGGTGGCCGACCTGCCGGCGCTCTACGCGGCGCGCTCGGACCAGCTGCACGGCGCGGCCCTGCGCCTGGTCTCGGCCTATCGCGACGGCCAGGACGACGACGTCCCGCCGGTGCGCCTGACCAAGCGCGAGATCCAGTGCCTGAAATGGGCGGCGGCCGGCAAGACCGACGCCGACATCGCCCAGATCATCGGCATCTCGGGCCCGACCGTCCGCTTCCACGTCCAGAACGCAGCCCTGAAGCTGCGCGTGGCCGGCCGCGCCCAGGCCGTCCACCGGGCGACGGGGCTGGGCTATATCGGCGCGATGGGCTCCAGCCAGGGCCGGGGCGCGGAGCGCTAGAAGGACGGCTATCCGTCGTCGGCGCTCGACCACGAAAATAAAACCTTCGCATCCGCTTCACCTCGCCGTCGCCGATTCAGCGGAAACAGGCCTCGCCGGCAATAGAGCTCAGTAAACATCCGGCTGCGTCTGAACTACGCGCCGTCTTGAACGACGACAAAGGTCTGGTTCGTCATTCAAAGCGGCCCGCATGTCTGGGAGCGGCGAATGATGATTTTGGCGACTCTGGCCCTGGTTCCCGCTGTGGCGGTCCTGGCCCCCGACGCGATCGATCTCGGCGCCTCGACGGGCGGTGGCGCGGTCGTCCCGCCCGCCCCCCACAGCACAGAGATCAGCGTGCTCACCTACAATGTCCGGGGCCTGCCCTGGCCCCTGGCCAAGGGGCGCGCCAAGGCCCTGAAGGCCATCGGGGTCGAGCTGGCGACGATGCGGCGCGACGGCCACCAGCCCGACGTGGTGCTGATCCAGGAAGGCTTTCGCGGCGAGATCGGCGACCTGGTCGAGGCCAGCGGCTACCGCTACTGGGCGCGCGGACCCAGCCGCTTCCAGCGGGCTTCGGGAGCGGGGCCGGCGGATGGACGGCGCTACGCCACGGTGCGGTATCCGTCGTTCGGCGAGGGCTGGGGCAAGTTCACCGGCGCCGGCCTGCACGTGCTGAGCGACGCGCCGATCACGGAGGTCGAAGACACGCCCTACCGCTACTGCGCCGGCTTCGACTGCCTGGCCAACAAGGGGGTGATGCTGGCGCGCCTGGCGCTTCCGGGCGCGCCCGGCGCCATCGACATCGTCAACACCCACCTCAATTCGCGTCGCGCCGCCAAGGTGCCGATCGCCCGGTCGCTGCGGGCCCACAACCTGCAGACCGAAGAGCTGATGGCCTTCATCGACGCCCATCGCGACGCCGATCGGCCGTTGCTGGTCGGCGGCGATTTCAATGTCCTCGACGCCCCGGACCGCTACGACTATCGGTCCGCCGAGCGGCCGTATCAGGTGGTCAGCGAATTCTGCAACCGCGCCGCCGATCCCTGCGAGGGCCAGGCCATGGGGGACCCGGCCGCCCGACCCTGGCTGCGCTCCCAGGACCTGCAGGCCTTCGCCGGCGCCGGGCCGGTGACCGTGCGGCCGATCCGGATCGAGACGCTGTTCGGCGTTTCCGGGGCGGGGCGGCGGCTGTCGGATCACGACGGCTATCTGGTGCGGTACCGGCTCAGCTGGGATCCGGCGGTCACGGCCGCCGCGTCGCCGCGGCCGCCCGTCGAGGTGCGGCCCCAGCTGCGCAGCGGCCTCGGCGTCAAGGTTACCTGGCGGCGGTAGGCGACCTAGCCCGCCAGGAACTGCTCGACTTCCCGGCGGCTGGGCATCGAGGGCGCGGCGCCGGCCTTCTGGACCGAGAGGGCGGCGGCGGCGTTGGCGTGTTCGACCGCCTCGCGCAGGTCCATGCCGGCGGCCAGGCTGGCGGCCAGGGCGCCGCAGAAGCAGTCGCCCGCCCCGGTGGTGTCCACGGCCTTGACCTTGCGGCCCTCGATCAGGAAGGCCTCGTCGCGGCGGACGGTGGCCACGCCGGCCGAGCCGAGGGTGACGATCACCGTCTGATCCGGGCGGCTCATCAGCTTGCGGGCCACGCGGCTGACCTCTTCCAGGCGCGTGGGCTCGTGGTCCAGACGGGCGTAGGTGGCCAGTTCGGTCTGGTTGAGGATCAGGATGTCGGTCAGGGGGAACAGCGCCGCGCCCTGGGGCAGGGCGGGGGCGGCGTTCAGGATGCGCAGGGCGCCCTTGGCGACGCCGGCCCGGAACAGGGCCTCGATGGCCGGGGCGGGGGTCTCCAACTGGCAGAGCAGCACGCGCTGGCCCTCCAGCGGCGTGGCGGCCACGTGCTGGGGCGTCAGGGTGGCGTTGGCGCCGCTGGTGACGACGATCATGTTCTCGCCGCTGGACCCGACCCAGACGTGGGCCTGTCCGGTCGGGATCGAGGGCAGCTCGCTGACGTCGGAGACCTGCACGCCGTAGCCGGCCAGCTTGGCCTTCAGGCTGGGGCCGCTGTCCTCCTTGCCGACCGCGCCCATCAGGCGGGTGGCCGCGCCCATGCGGGCGGCGGCGACGGCCTGGTTGGCGCCCTTGCCGCCGGGGAACAGTTCCAGCGAGATGCCGGCCACCGTCTCGCCCGGCCGGGGCAGGTCGTCGACCCGCGCCACGGCGTCCAGATTGATCGACCCCAGTACGAAAACGCCCATAGTTCTTCTTCTCTAGATTCCTCGAAAGCGCCCTAGCCGCCGCCGGCCCCGCGCTGGAAGCTCTCGACCAGGCTGCCGGCGACCAGGCGCCAGCCGTCCACTAGCACGAAGAAGATCAGCTTGAACGGCAGACTCACCGTCGCGGGGGGCAGCATCATCATGCCCATGCTCATCAGCACGCTGGCGACCACCAGGTCGATGACCAGGAACGGGATGAACAGCAGGAAGCCGATCTCGAAGGCGCGCTTCAGTTCCGAGATCATGAAGGCCGGCGTCACCACCTTCAGCGGGGTTTCGACGGCGGTCTTGGGGCGCTCGATCTTGGACAGGCGGATGAACAGGGCCAGGTCGTCCTGGTCGACCTGGCGCAGCATGAACACCTTCACCGGCTGGGCGGCGGCGTCGAAGGCCTCGGGCATCTCCATCTGCTTGTCCAGCAGCGGCTTGATCCCCGCGTCGTAGGACTGCTCGAAGGTCGGGCCCATGACGATGGCGGTCAGGAACAGGGCCAGGCTGATCAGCACCGGGTTGGGCGGGCTCTGCTGGACGCCGATGGCGGTGCGCAGCAGGCCCAGCACCACCACGATCCGCACGAACGAGGTGGTCATGATCACGATCGACGGGGCCAGCGACAGCACGGTCAGCAGGCCGACCATCTGCACCACGCGCTCGGACAGGCCCGCGCCCGTGCCCAGGTCGACATTGATCGCCGACTGGGCCATGGCCACGGCGGGGCCGATCACGGTGATCAGACCGGCCAGCACCGAGATGATCGCGGCCTGGCGAAGGTCCTTGGGGTCGGCGCCGGTGATCAGCTTGAGCAGGCGGCGCATCAGACCACGGTCTCCGCGGAGGACTTGTTGGAAGCGGGCTTGCCGGAAGCCGTCCGGGGCGGGGCGGGGACCTTGCGGGGCTTCTTCGGGACCCAGTCCAGAAGTTGGCCCTCGCCCAGCATCAGCAGGCGCTCCTCGCCGTCCAGGGTGAACAGCACCAGGCGGCGGGTGGGGTCCAGGACCAGGGTCTCGACCACCTGCATCCGGCGGTCCTTGCGCAGGGCGGTCATGCGCGACAGCGCGTCGGGTCCCCACTTGCGCAACGCCACGCCGGCCAGCCCCACCAGGCCCAGGGTGATGGCCAGGGCGGCGACGGCGCGGATCAGTTCGAAGATGTCCATGACGCCTGGGAATGAGGAGGGGCTGAACGAGTACGGATGAGTCGCGAAGGAGAATAGCGCAGGGCGCGACCCGGGGCCGCACCCTTGGTGTGCAGCACGGTCCTTAATGCGTGATTAACCCTGTTTCTTCACCATGACTCGCATGGGTCCCGATGACATTCCCCTGTTCGCGATGCTGAAGAGCCGCATGGGCTATCTGTCCCAGCGGCAGAAGGTCATTGCGCAGAACGTCGCCAACGCCGACACGCCGGACTACCAGCCGCGCGACCTGAAGGCCTACAGCTTCAAGGCGTCGCTGGACCAGCAGGCGACCGGCCAGCCCTATCGCGGCGGGCCCGTGTCGTCGCAGGCCACCAGCGGCGTTCAGATGGTGGCCACCAGCGCCGCCCACATGGCGCCGTCCAAGCCGTACAGCCCGTGGCGCTCGCCCGAGCAGGCCGACAGCGAGACCACGCTGGACGGCAATTCGGT
The DNA here is from genome assembly GCF_037402475.1 of Caulobacter sp. CCG-8. Lineage (NCBI taxonomy): Bacteria > Pseudomonadati > Pseudomonadota > Alphaproteobacteria > Caulobacterales > Caulobacteraceae > Caulobacter > Caulobacter sp. CCG-8. Next base: position 51,010 of record NZ_JBBEUD010000022.1, on the reverse strand, counting down.
GACGCTCGAGGACCAGATGCTCAAGATGACCGACGCGCGCATGAACTACGACGCGGCCGTCGGTTTCTACCAGAAGTCCATGGCCATGCTGAAGACGGCCACGCGCCGTCCGGGCAGCTAGCGTGTGGCAGCCGAAAGTGGCCGCCGGTTTCGGCGTCCGCCACACGCCAACTTTTAGTTTGGAGATTTTTTGCAAAAATCTCCAAGGGGGAACGCCTAGATGACCGAGATCCGCTCCCAGTCGATGGCGACCATGGCCATCGCCGCCAGCGCCCTGAAGGCCCAGCAGGGCCGCATGCGGGTGATCGCCGAGAATATCGCCAACGCCAATTCGACGGCCCGCACGGCCGGCGGCGATCCCTATCGCCGCCAGGTGCCGGTGTTCAAGCCGGCCCAGGTGGCCGGCGGCGAGGGCGTGGCCATGACCTCGGTCGATCCCGACCGCAGCGACTTCAAGACCGAGTACGATCCCGGCAACCCGGCCGCCGACGCCAAGGGCTACGTCAAGCTGCCCAACGTCGACACCCTGGTCGAGGCGCTGGACATGAAGGAGGCGCAGCGCGCCTACGAAGCCAACATGAACGTCATCGAGACGTCGCGCGCGATGGAAGCGCGCACGCTCGACATCCTGCGCAAGTAAGGGACCTAGGCGATGATCACCGCGCTCGCGGCCGCCAAGGCCTACGCCGCCCAGGGCTCCATGGCCATGCCGTCGATCGGCGGGGCCGAGGCCCCGAAGAAGGCCATGGACTTCGGCCAGATGCTGAAGTCGGCCATGACCGACACCCTGCACCAGACCCGCGCGGCCGAAACCAAGATGGCCCAGCAGGCGGCCGGCAAGGCCGAGCTGATCGACGTGGTCACCGCCATTTCCTCGGCCGAGGCCAGCCTGGACACGGTGATGGCCGTGCGCGACCAGGTGATCTCGGCCTACCAGGAAATCATGCGGATGCCGATCTAGGGGCCGACGGGCCTCGGCTAGGACGAGGCCCCCAAAGCGTCCCTACGGCTTGCAGCCCAGCTGGATCCAGCAGCCGAACAGGTTGACCTGTTCCTCCGTCCAGGCGGGCGCGGGGAAGGGCGGCATGTCGCCCGACTGCACCTTGCCGTAGATGGCGCTCGACCACATCACCACGCTGTCATAGTTGCTGAGGTCCAGCTTGCCGCCGGTGACGTTCTTCATGTGGCTGATGTCGGTGCTGTTGAACAGCGGCGCGATATCGGTGGCGAAGCTGACGCTGGTCGGGCAGGTCAGGCCGGCGGCGAGCAGTTCACGAACGTTGGCCATGATGGCTTTCCCCTTCGAAGGAAATGGCTGGAGAGAATGGTTCGGCGGAGGGGTGTCGGCCCTATCGCCGGTAGACGAGTGCGCGGTTCTTGTTGGGAACCACCTGCGCGCCGGAGCTTGAAATCCCCGGCACGGATTCCGGCGTGCCCACGATGCCGCGCGCCAGGATCACGCTGAAGTCGCCGCCCAGGCTCTGGCCCTGGCTGCCGTGGCAGCCCATGCACCCGCCCATGTCGTGGCCGACGGTTTGGAAATAGGTGTTCTTGTGGGTGCCGCCGCCGGGCTCGTCGAACTGCGAGGCGTAGTCCGAATTGGCGCCCGTGCCGCCGACCCCGCCCACGGCGCCGACCAGGCCGCCGCTGAAGATCTGCAGCGGGCGGTTGGTCTCGACCATGATGTTGGCCAGGTAATAGCTGGCCGGGTTCTTGTCGGTGTTCGGATCGTTGCCCGTGTAGAAGCCGGGCTGGGTCTTGTCGATCGGCGTGTATTGCACGTTGACCAGCTTGTAGAAGGCCCACGGCGAGCTCTTGATCTTGTTGGCGGTGTTGTAGGCGGCGATCGCCGCGTGGGCGGTCTTGTTGGCGTTGACGATCACCGGCGGGATCGGGTTGGCCCGGTAGTTGATGCAGACGAAGCCGCCGACCGGCAGGGCCGTGAGGGTCGAGGTGTTCAGGTAGTAGGCCTGGTTCTGCGGCAGCTGCGACGTGCTGGTCGTGCAGTAGGCGGCGTTGGCCGGGTTCAGGGTGACGTTCGGCGGCACCTGGCTGGGCGCGACCGTGCCGGTGTCGTTGAAGGTCAGGGCCGGGATCGTCGGGCAGGGCGCGGTCTGGTCCGAGCGGCAGGGCGGCAGGCCGGCGACGGCGCCGTCGGCGTCCTCCACCGGCTTGCCGGCGGTGGTCAGGATGTTGTCGGCCTGTTCGAAGGTCGCGTAGATGAAATAGGGGGCCGAGGGGGTCTTTTGGATGATGTGCAGCGACACCAGGCCCCAGACGGCCTCGTTGTAGCAGAGCGCGTCGCCCGTGCCCTCGTAGTAGCGGACCTTGGTGGTGTGGAACCGGGTCGCGTCCTCCTTGGCGGGGTTCAGCATCCGCCAGCCGGCCTTGATCTCGATGGTGTTGTTGGGAAGGCTCACATAGCTGGTGCCGCCGGGAGGCGGGTCGCCCTGGGTCTTGAAGTAGTTGATCGTCGCCGTGCGCAGGGCGCGCGAGGGCCCGTTCACCGCCCCGATCTTCTGGACGTAGTCGAACTCGGCCCGGTTGGCCTTGGCCATGAAGCGGATCAGCTGTGGGGCGCTGTTGTCGGGGGTGGGCGTGGCCACCCCGACCCCGGCGTACATGGCCGCCAGGGTGATCTCGGTGGTCTCGTCCAGATTGACCCAGGCCGCCTGGGCGGGCGGCTGGCCGCCGTTGCAGGGCGCGATCGGCGAGTTGTAGACGTCGGCGTAGGTCGGGATCTGGTCGTAGGGCTGGGTGGCCCCGGCTGTGAAGATCTCGGCCTTGCCGCGGAAGGTCTGCCAGGTCAGCGGGCGGGCGGCGCAGTTCGGGTCGCCGAACAGGCAGTCGGCGGCGGGCGTGTCGCGGTCGCCGACCGCGCCGGTCTGGATCTTGGCCGGCCAGTTAAGGGCGATGAATTCCTGCCAGGCGAAGGCGGCGGCCTGGTCGAGGGTGGCCTTGGCCGCCCCGCCGCCGTTGGGGTTGAGCTCGCCGGGCGGCGTGGAGCTGATGCTGATCGGCGTGGTCGCCAGCTCGGCCTTGGCCGCCCCGGTCGGCGCCTTGGCCGAGCAGGCCATCAGCAGGCCGCCGGCCAGAACGGCGCCCGCCGCGACCGCCGCCAGGCGGAGCAAGGACTTGGGGGCGGTCTTGGGGGAGGAGAGGCGGATCATCGACGGCGCTCCTGGTCAGCTCGTCTTCCCGGAATTTCTTCCATAAGACGCAAGTTCATTGATATCGACCTATGAGGGAGTCTTAGGGCGAGTTTTGGCGCAGCGCAACTAGAGCGAGCGAAAAAGCCTTGTTCGCGTCATGGGTTTTTACGGCTCGCCAAAGCCGCGGCGTCGATCGTCCATGCGGAGAGGACGATCGGGCAGCAGGTTTCAGCCCCGGAGCGGGATCCCGGGCGAGGCTGGACGACTGGTTCGAGTGAGGTCGCCGCGTCAGCGGGTGATGGTGATGTTCACCTGGGGCAGGGCGGCGATCCAGGTCGCGGCCACGGCCTGGGCCTCGTCCACCAGCCGGTGCACGTCGATCACGCCCCGCGCCGTGGCGATCATGCCGCCCCAGACGATCGCGTTCAGCAGGACCATGGCCGCGACGGCCCAGCGCAGGCGGGCCAGGGCGGCGCGGGCCCGCTTGCGGGCGGGCAGGACACGGGCTTCGAACGGGGAGGCCTGGAACGGGCGGCCGTCGACGGCGAGGGTCATGATGGGTCTCCTGGGAGCCGCTCCCCGTCGCGTCGCGCGCGCCGGGAATCAGCTGAAGCATTAGGCTTCCCATGCCGCGCGTTCTGACTGACTGTGACAGGACGTCCCTGCGACAGCACGTCCCTCTCGGAGCCCCATGACCGACGCGATCGTCCTGGACCAGGTGCGCAAGGCCTATGACGGCCAGACCGTCCTCCAGCCCGCCTCCCTGTCCATCGCCAGGGGCCAGTTCGTGGCCCTGGTCGGCGGGTCGGGGGCGGGCAAGACCACCCTGCTCAAGACGATCAACGGCCTGGTCGCGCCCGACGGCGGCCGGGTGCTGATCGACGGGGCGGCCGCCGCCGACCTCGATGGCCCGACCCTGCGGCGGCGCATCGGCTACGTCTTCCAGGAGGTGGGCCTGTTCCCGCATCTGACCGTGGCCGAGAACATTGGGATCGTCCCGACCCTGCTGGGCTGGGACGCCGCTGCGATCGCCGCGCGGACCGCCGAACTGCTCGACCTGGTCGCCTTGCCGCGCGAGGTCGCCGCTCGACGCCCCGCCGCCCTGTCCGGCGGCCAGCGCCAGCGGGTGGGCGTGGCCCGGGCCCTGGCGGCGCGGCCCGCGATCCTGCTGATGGACGAGCCGTTCGGGGCGCTGGACTCGGTGACCCGCGTCGCCCTGGCCGACGACGTCCGCCGCCTGCACGACCAGCTGTCCCTGACCACGGTGATGGTCACCCACGACATCGCCGAGGCCGTGCTGCTGGCCGACCGGATCGTGGTGATGAGCCAGGGCCGGATCATCGCCGACGACACGCCCCGGGCGCTGCTGGCCGGCCACCCAGACCCGGCCGTCGAGGCCCTGATGCAGGCCCCGCGCCGCCAGGCCGCCCGGATGCGGGAGATCGCCGGTGAGTAGCGGGCTTCTCTCCCTGTTGCCGGACCGCCTGGCCTGGCACGTCGTGCTGTCGGCGGCGGCCCTGGGGCTGGGGCTGCTGATCGCCCTGCCGATGGGCGTGCTGGCCGCCCGCAGCCCGCGCCTGCGCTGGCCGTCCCTTGCCCTGGCCGGACTGGTCCAGACCATTCCCAGCCTGGCCCTGCTGGCCCTGTTCTATCCGTTGCTGCTGCTGCTCTCGAACTTGGCCAAGGGCGCGTTCGGCCACGGCTTCTCGGCCCTGGGCTTCCTGCCGTCGCTGCTGGCCCTGACCCTCTATTCGATGCTGCCGATCCTGCGGAACACGGTGACCGGCCTGACGGGCGTGGACCCGGCGGTGGTCGAGGCCGCGCGCGGCGTGGGCATGACCGACGGCCAGCGGCTGTGGCGGGTGGAGCTGCCCCTGGCCGCGCCGGTGATCATGGCCGGCGTGCGCACGGCGGCGGTGTGGACCATCGGGGCGGCGACCCTCTCCACGCCCGTCGGCCAGACCTCGCTGGGCGACTACATCTTCTCGGGGCTGCAGACCGAGAACTGGGCGATGGTCCTGACCGGCTGCGTCGCCTCGGCGGCCCTGGCCCTGGTGGTGGACCAGCTGCTGGGCCTGGTCGAGCGCGGGGCCGAGCGGCGCGACCGCCGGCTGTGGGGCGCGGGCCTGCTGGGCCTGGCCGTGGGTCTCGCCGTGGCCGTCGCGCCCCTGGCCGCCGACCTGGCGCCGCGACCGGCCCGCTACGTGATCGGGGCCAAGAACTTCTCCGAGCAGTACATCCTGGCCGAGCTGATGGCCGACCGGCTGGAGGCGAAGGGCGCCCAGGTCGACCGCAAGATCAATCTGGGCTCGGCGGTGGCCTATCGGGCGCTCGCGGCCGGCGAGATCGACGCCTATGTCGACTATTCCGGCACGCTGTGGGCCAACGTCCTGGGCCGCAAGGACAACCCCGGCCGGGCCGCCGTGCTGGACGGCCTGCGGGCCGAGCTGAAGCGCCGCGACGGCGTGGTGCTGCTGGCCCCGCTGGGCTTCGAGAACGCCTACGCCCTGGCCATGCGCCGCGATCGCGCCCAGGCGCTGGGGATCACCACCCTGGCCGACCTCGCCGCCAAGGCCCCGCAGCTGACCATGGGCGGCGACCTGGAGTTCTTCTCGCGGCCCGAATGGACCAGCGTCGAGACGACCTACGGCCTGAGGTTCAAGGCCAAGCGGCAGTTCCAGCCGACCTTCATGTACCGCGCCCTGGGCTCGGGCGAGGCCGACGTGATCTCGGCCTTCTCCAGCGACGGCCGTATCGCCGCCGACGACCTGGTGGTGCTGGGCGACCCCAAGGGCGCGCTGCCGCCGTACGACGCGGTGCTGCTGATCGCGCCGGGGCGGGCGCAGGACCGCCGGCTGCGCGAGGCCCTGGCCGGGCTGGACGGCGCGATCACGGTGGAGGCGATGCAGCGCGCGAACTTCTCGGTGGATCGCGATGCGGGGAAGGTTTCGCCGAGCGAGGCGGCGCGGGCGCTGGAGACGGGGCTTCGGTGACGAAGGTGGGGACACACACTCGCCCCACGGTCTCGCCAGGACGGCCACAGCGGTGGGGCGAGTGTGTGTCCCCTGTGTCGCCCCCGGCCTAGTCCTCGTCCAGCGAAACCGGGATCGTCAGCCCGCGCTTGACCACCCCCAGCGCCACGTTGGTCGTGAACTTGCGCACGTTGGGGTTCTCGATGGTCAGCCTCGCCATCAGCGCGTCATACGTCTCGGTGTCGGGGGCGGTGACCACCAGGATGAAGTCGGCCTCGCCGGTCACGTAGAAGGCCTGCTGCACGTGCTCCTGGCCCGCCAGCCAGGTGCGCAGCTGGGTCAGCAGCTCGGGCCGGTCGCGCTCGACCTCCAGCGAGACGATGAAGAAGGTCGGCCGTCCCACCTTGCGCGGCTCCAGCACGGCGGTCTGGCGGACGATGACGCCGGCCTCCTTCAGCTTGCGCAGGCGACGCTGCACGGCCGAGGGCGATAGGGCCACCCGCTGGGCCAGGTCCTCGGAGGTGCGGCCGGCGTCCTCCTGCACGAGGTTCAGCAGCTGGCGGTCGAAGCGGTCGAGTTTCATGGGTTTGAGCCTACGCCAAATCCAGGCGCACGGACGCCGAATTTCCGCGTTTCGGGGTCCATCTTCGCCGCCAGGCGACAGCACTGCGCGGCTACACGTCACGGCGTCGTTTCGCTCCCCTGAAAGGTCGCTCCCTTGCTCGATCACCTTGAAATCCGCACCCGCCGCCTGGACGACTGCGTGGCCTTCTACCGCCAGGTCCTGGAACCCACCGGCTATCGCCTGGTGGTGGACGGTCCCAAGAAGGGCTTCGGCTCGAACGGCGGCCGGCTCGACTTCTGGATCTGCGAGGGCGAGCCGTCGGTCGACGTGCACTACGCCTTCGTCGCCGCCGACCGGGCGGCGGTGGACCGGGCCTATGGCCTGGCCGGCCAGCACGGCGGCGTCCAGGAGCGGGTCCCGGCCGTGCTGCCGCAGATCCATCCCCACTACTACGCCGGCTTCGCCCACGATCCGGACGGCCGGCTGGTGGAGTTCGTCAGCCACGCGCCGGTGTGACGCAAAACCCAGCGTTCGCTCAGTTCCGGCTTGCGACGGTTTTGTGACAGTGCTTGTTGATCGCCCATGTTCAGCTTGCCCAAAACCGTCGCCGCCGCGGCCTTCAGCGCCGCCGTCCTCGCCGCTCCCCTGGCGCACGCCGCGCCGGTCGAGACGCCCAAGCCCAAGCTGGTGGTGGTGATCTCGATCGACCAGTTCAGCGCCAGCCTGTTCGAGCAGTATCGCGCCGACTTCCACGGCGGCCTGGGCCGGATGGCGCGGCAGGGGACGGTCTATCCCAGCGGCTTCCAGTCGCACGGCATGACCGAGACCTGCCCCGGCCACTCCACCCTGCTGACGGGCAAGTATCCGAACAAGACCGGCATCGTCGCCAACGACTTCTACGACCTGGCGACCGGCAAGAAGACCTACTGCCTGGCCGATCCGTCGGTCGTCCTGGCCAACGACCCGTCGGGCGGCGGCCGTCTGGCCAGCCCCAAGTTGCTGATGGCCGACGCCTATGGCGACTGGCTGAAGGCGGTGTCGCCCAAGAGCCGGGTCTACGCCGTGTCGGGCAAGGACCGCGGCGCGATCAACATGGCCGGTCACAAGGCCGACGGGGTGTTCTGGCTGGAGACCCGCTTCGGCATGACCACCTGGGTCTCGCCGGGCGAGGACGCCAAGGCCAAGCTGGCCCCGGTGGCGGCGTTCAACGCCAAGCTGACAGCCGACCAGAAGAAGCATCCGTTCACCTGGACCTATGGCGACAAGCGCTGCGCGGCGCTGGAGGACGATTACGTCACCGGCGGCCGGTCGTGGCGCGCGGCCCTGCCGCGCCCGGCGCCCAAGGACGAGGCGACGGCGACCGACGACCTGTCGGTCAGCCCCTACACCGACCGGGTCACGCTCGACGCGGCCCAGGCCCTGCGCGACGAGTTCAAGCTGGGCGACGGCGAGGCGACCGACGTCCTGACGATCAGCCTGTCGGCCACCGACTTCATCGGCCACCGCTTCGGCACCAAGGGGCCGGAGATGTGCGACCACCTGCTGCGGCTGGACGACCGGCTGGGCGCGTTCCTCGACAGCCTGGACAAGGTCAAGGGCCAGGTCCTGGTCGTGCTGGCCGCCGACCACGGCGGGTCGGACTTCCCCGAGCGCCTGGCCCAGCAGGGCTACGACGCCGGCCGGGTGCCGCCCACCCAGTGGCTGAAGGACCTGAACGCCGCGCTGCGCGGTCAGCTGGCCCTGGCCTACGATCCGCTGGTCCAGGCCGGCGGGATCGAGTCGCTGTACGTGGTCGGCCCCGACGGCAAGACGCCGACGGCCGGCGACCACGCCCGGATCACGACGGCGGCCCTGGCGATCCTGGCCAAGCGGCCCGAGGTCTACGCCGCCTACGACTCCAACACCCTGTTCACGATGGCTCCGCCGCCCAAGGGCACGCCGCCGGACGAGATCAGCGTCGCCGAGCGCATGCGCCGCAGCGCCTATCCCGGCCGGGTGGGCGACATCCTGGTGGCCTTCCAGCCGTACCAGACCCCCGCCTCGGCGGGCGCGACCTACGTGGCCAGCCACGGCAGCCCGTGGAACTACGACCGCCGGGTGCCGATCCTGTTCTGGTGGAAGGGCGGCCCGGCCCGCGAGCGGGTGCTGCCGATCGAGACGGTCGACATCGCCCCGACGATCGCCGCGGTGACGGGCGTGCCGGTCCCCGCCGACGTGGACGGGCGCTGCCTACCGCTGGGGGCGGGACCGGGCTGCTGAGTGCGGCTGGGGACATGCACATGTGCATGTCCCCGTCCTAGCCTCGACCGCCGGGAGAGGGTTACGGTACGCCAAAACCCCGGGGAGCCTCCATGTCACGACGCCTGTTCGCGCTTACCGCCCTGACGCTCGTGACGACCGCAGCCCACGCCCAGCCCACCCAGGATCAGCTGGACCGCTTCGCGGCCGAGCTGCAGGTGCGCTACCAGGTGCTGGACAACCATCCGGCCCCCGCCGTGTGCGCGCCGTCGCCGTCGTGCCATCTGGCCGAGCTGAACCTGACGGCGCCCAAGGCTCCCGCCGCCGGCTGGTCGATCTACTTCAGCAGCGTCACCCCGATCCTGCAGGCCGACAACGACGGCTTCGCCCTGAGCCACATCAACGGCGACCTCTATCGCCTGACCCCCACGGCGGCCTTCGCCGGCTTCGCGCCGGGGCGGCCGGTCCGCATCCCCCTGAAGCTGGCGGGCCATCAGCTGTCCGAGCTGTACCCGATGCCCAACTACTATGTGGCCGGCGACGGGCTGGCGGCGCGGACCATCGCCAGCACCCGGCCCGTGGTCGATCCCGAGACCGGCCTGGAAAGCCTGCCGTTCGTGGCCCCCTTCACCGACGAGGCCCGGCTGGCCGGCGGTTCGGCGGCCGACGCCACGGTCTGGGCCACGGCGGCCCGGGTCTACGCGGTGAACGCCGCCGCCGGGGCCAGCGTCCAGCCGGTTCCGGCCACGGCGGTTCTGCCCACGCCGCTGAGGACCAGGCCCGACCCGAAGGGCGGATCGCTGGACCTGTCGCGCGGCCTGAAGGTCTCGGTCGGCGGCCTGCCGCGCGTCCAGGTCGAGGCGGCGCTCGGCCGTCTGGCCAGGGCCGGGGCGGGCGAGGGCGCCCGGGGCGTCCCGCTGCGGGTCCGGCTGGTCCCCGATGAAAAACTGGCGCTGGGCGGCTACCGGCTGGCGATCAAGACGAGCGGGATCGAGATCGTCGCCTCCGACCCCGAGGGCGCGGCCAACGGCCTGGCCTCGCTGGCCCAGCTGGTGGACGCCCGGCGGACGGTTCCGCTGCTGACGATCGACGACGCCCCGCGCTTCGACTTCCGGGGCCTGCATGTCGACGTGGCCCGCAACTTCCACTCCAAGGCCGAGATCCTGGCGATCCTGGACCAGATGGCGGCCTACAAGCTGAACCGCCTGCACCTGCACCTGGCCGACGACGAAGGCTGGCGGGTCGAGATCGCGGGGCTGCCGGAGCTGACGGAGATCGGCTCGCGCCGCTGCCACGATCCCGGCGAGCGGACCTGCCTGCTGCCGCAGCTGGGCGCGGGGCCGGATTCATCGACGCCGGTCAACGGCTACTACACGCGCGCCGACTACATCGAGATCGTCCGCGCGGCCCAGACGCGGCATATCCAGGTGATCCCGTCCTTCGACATGCCGGGCCATTCGCGGGCGGCGATCAAGGCGATGGAGGCCCGCGCCGCCCGGCTGCGGGCCGAGGGCAAGCCGGAGGCCGAGGCCGGCCGCTATCTGCTGAGCGAGGCTGAGAACAAGAGCGTCTACAGCAGCATCCAGCACTACGACGACAACACCATCAACGTGTGCCTCGACAGCGCCTACGCCTTCCTGGGCAAGGTGGTGGACGAGATGGCCGCCCTGCACGCCGCCGCCGGCCAGCCCCTGACCCGCTACCACATCGGCGCGGACGAGACGCCCGGCGCCTGGAGCGCCTCGCCGGCCTGCGCGGCCTACGAGGCCAAGACCGGGATCAAGCCGGCCGACCTGGGCGGCCACTTCATCGAGAAGGTCTCGGCCCTGCTGGCGCAGAAGGGCGTGACGCCGGCCGGCTGGAGCGACGGCATGGGCCACGCCAAGCCCGACCGCATGCCGGCCAAGGTCCACTCCAACAACTGGGGCGCCCTGGCCGGGGAGGGGCCCGCCAGCGCCCACGTCCAGGCCAACCAAGGCTGGGAGGTGGTGATCTCGACGCCCGAGGTGATGTACTTCGACAGCCCCCAGGCCGCCGACCCCAAGGAGCGCGGCTACGACTGGCCCTCGCGCGCCACCGACACCCGCAAGGTGTTCGACTTCATGCCCGAGAACCTGCCGGCCCACGCCGAGTTGTGGGCCGACCTGCGCGGCAGGCCCCAGGCCTCGAAGGACGACCACCCGCTGGAGCCCGGCGTGCGCTTCAACGGACTGCAGGGCCAGCTGTGGAGCGAGACGATCCGTTCGGACGCCCAGGGCGACTACATGCTGTACCCGCGCCTGCTGGCCCTGGCCGAGCGGGCCTGGCACGGCGCCAACTGGGAGACGCCCTACGTCCCGGGCAAGGGCTACGATCCCACGACCGGCGCCTTCACCGACGCGATGCGGGCCCGGCGCGACGCCGACTGGGCCGCCTTCGCCAACCTGCTGGGCGGGCGCGAACTGGCGCGGCTGGACGCGGCCGGCGTGGCCTATCGCATCCCCACGGTCGGGGCGGTGGTCGAGGACGGCAGGCTGCGGGCCAATGTCGAGTTCCCCGGCCTGCCGATCGAATACCGGGTCGAGGGCGGCGCCTGGCGGCCCTATGCGCCGGACGCGCCGGTCGCCGGGCGAGTCGAGGTCCGGGCCCGTTCGGCCGACGGAAAGCGTGCGGGGCGGAGTCTGTTCGTCCCCTGACCGGGCCGTGGGTCCTCTCGTGCGCCTACGGAAAAGTCCGCGGAAATCGGCCGCCACGGCGGTGGGACGCGAAGGCCGCCCCGGCGCCGGAATCCTGATCATCGCACTGCACAAAAAGCATGGCGGGCGCCGTGCAAAGGGGCGCCGGAGGGCCTGAAGGCCCCCGTTACGGTCCCGTGACGGTCGCGGCGCTTGCAGAAATTTCAGCTTCGACGAACTGTTTCAATCGCGGCATCGCCGTGAGTTGCGTCTGTATTCGCGTTCAATGACAAGAACACGACCATCGGGAAACGCCAGAGAGGAGAAAAACAATCGCGCCTAGACGGCGCACGAGGGGGTATACATGAATAGTCGTTCGCGTAACATCCTGTTCGCGGGAGTTTCGACCGTCGGAATCGCTTTCGCCATTGCTGCAAATGCTTATGCAGCCGACACTCCGGAACCTTCTCCCGACGTCGCCGAACTCGAGGCCGTGATCGTCACCGGCACGCGCACCACCGGCATGAAGGCCGTCGACAGCCCCGCGCCGATCACCGTCCTGGGCAGCGACGTGCTGAAGAAGACCGGCCAGCCGGACATGATCCAGGCGCTGGCCCAGAACGTGCCGTCGTTCAACGCCCAGGCCTTCGGCGGCGACACCGCCGCCCTGACCCTGTCGGCCAAGCTGCGCGGCGTCAGCCCCAACCACACCCTGGTCCTGCTGAACGGCAAGCGCCGTCACGGCACCGCCAACCTGGCCGTGCTGGGCGGGGCCTATCAGGGCGGCGCCGCCGCGGACCTGAACTTCATCCCGCTGGCCTCGGTCGAGCACGTCGAAGTGCTGCTGGAAGGCGCGGCCGCCCAGTACGGCACCGACGCCATCGCCGGCGTCATCAACATCATCCAGAAGAAGGCCACGTCCGGCGGTGAGGTGATCATCAACGGCGGCGGCTACATGGACGGCGGCGGCACGACCGGCGACCTGGCCATCAACGTCGGCCTGGCGCCGACCGAGAACTCGTACCTGAATCTGACCGGCGAGACCAAGTACCACGGCTACAGCTTCCGCGGGGCCTACGACCCGCGCGTGGTGGACACGCCCTACAACACCGGCGCCACCAACAGCCCGGCCAAGAGCTATCCGCAGGTCATCAACGCGCCGAACTGGCCGTACGTGAACCGCATCTCGGGCGACGCCCAGTACCGCCAGACCGTGCTGGCCTATAACGGCGGCGTCCAGGTCACCCCGGACATCGAGGTCTACAGCTTCGGCACCATCGCGCGGAAATGGAGCGCCGCGCACGAGAACTACCGCTTGCCCAACGTCGTGAAGGGCAAGATGGCGACCGACATCCCGTTCCCGCTGGGCTTCGATCCCAAGGAGTCGATCACCGAGACCGACTACGCGATCACCGGCGGGATCAGCGGCGTGACCAACGCCTGGAACTGGGACCTGAGCTCGACCTGGGGGAAGGACGACGACTCCGTCAACGTGCTGGATACGGCCAACGCCTCGCTCTACGCCGACACCTCCACGACGACGGCCAAGGGCTACACGCCGACCGACATCCACGCGGGCGGCTTCATCAACACCCAGTGGAGCAACACCCTCGACGTCAGCCACGAGTTCGACGTCGGCCTGGCCGGCCCCCTGACCTTCGCGGCCGGCGCCGAATACCGCAAGGAAAGCTACGAGATCACGGCCGGCGAGGTGGCCACCTATTACGGCGGCGGCTCGCAGTCGTACTTCGGCTTCGCGCCGGTCAACGCCGGCAAGCACAAGCGCAACAACAAGGCGGTCTATGTCGACCTGGCCGTCAGCCCGATCGAGCCGCTGAAGCTGGACGCCGCGGTCCGCTACGAGGACTTCAGCGACTTCGGCGACACCACCGTCGCCAAGCTGACGGGCCGCTACGACTTCTCGCCGGCCGTCGCCGTGCGCGGCACGGTCAGCACCGGCTTCCGCGCCCCGACCCTGGCGGAGTCGTACTATTCGGGCATCAACGTCTCGCCCAGCTCGATCAGCGGCCAGCTGCCGCCGAACTCGCCCGGCGCGGCCCTGCTGGGCATCAACGGCCTCAAGCCCGAGAAGTCCGAGAACATCAGCGTCGGCCTGGTCACCCACCTGGCGCCCAAGCTGACCATGACGCTGGACGCCTACCAGATCAAAATCAAGAACCGCATCGTCAGCTCGGGCACGCTGTACGGCGAGAACGTGATCACCGTGAACGGCAACAAGGTGACCAACGGCATCGTCTCGCCGGCGGTCATCGCGGCCCTGGCGGCCAACGGCGTCAATGTCGACCCGACGATCCGCACCAACGCCACCTACAGCGTCGGCGCCAACATGTTCGTCAACGGCCTGGACACCAAGACCAAGGGGATCGACTTCGTCGGCACCTACTACAGCGACTTCGGCGACTGGGGCCGGGTCGATTGGTCGCTGAGCGCCAGCTACAACAAGACCGAGGTGACCAAGATCGCGCCGAACCCGCCGGGCCTGGACCCGACGCTGACCCTGTTCGACGCCATCGCGATCGCCAACCTGGAAGACACCTCGCCCAAGTACAAGGTCATCGCCGGCGGCTACTGGAGCCTGGGCAAGTTCGCGATGAACCTGAAGGAGACCTTCTACGGCGAGACCTCGGGCCTGAGCACCGACAGCGGTTCGTCGGCGCTGATGAAGACCAAGATCAAGCCGGCGATGATCACCGACCTGGACCTCAGCTACCAGGTCCTGGACAGCGTGAAGGTGTCGATCGGGGCCAACAACCTGCTCAACTACTACCCCAACCGGATCAACGGGCTGCTGCGCGAGCACTACCTGAAGAACAACAGCAACGGCTACGTCACCCAGTATCCCTCGTTCTCGCCCTTCGGCATCAACGGCGGCTACTACTACGGCAAGGTCACCTACAGCTTCTGACCGCGCCTTATCGGTTGAAAAACCAAGGAAAAGCCGGGCCCCGCGCCCGGCTTTTCTGCGTTTTCGGCAAACCTTCCGGCGGGCGCCGGCCGATCAGTCAAATCGCGTTCCCGGGCGTGAAATTTCAGGTCGCCCGCTCTCCGCACAAGCCTTGCTTTAGGCGCCCAAGGGCGGGGCGCCGGGGGCTTTCTCATAAGAAGATCGAGTTTTTCGCATTGTTGTTGAAACAACGTCGTCTGACATACCCAAGGCGATCGCCTGGCTCGCAGGCGGCCTTTCGCGACAAGAAAAATCGGGGACGGTATGGGTGATCAATCGACGGTCGTGTCGGGTGGCGTTCTGACGCGGCGACGGTTTTTCGAGGGCCTGGCGGCCTTCGGCGGGGTGTCGCTGGCGATGGCCGGCATGGACGCCCTGGGCTTCGGTTTCGCCTCGGCCCAGGCCGCCCCGCCCAAGCTGGAAGGCGACGCTAAGGGAACCAAGGTCGTGGTGCTGGGCGCGGGCCTGGCCGGCATGACCGCCGCCTACGAACTGACCAAGGCCGGCTACAGCGTCCAGGTGATCGAGGCCCGGTCCTTCGCCGGCGGCCGCTGCCAGACGGCGCGCAAGGGCTTCCAGCACACCGACCTGGTCGGCAACAGCCAGACCTGCGAGTTCGACGAGGGGCTCTACATCAACCACGGCCCGTGGCGGATCCCGTACCACCACCGCTCGACCCTGCATTACACCAAGCTGTTCGGGGTGCAGCTGGAGAGTTTCGTCAACGACAACGACGCGGCCTATGTCTATTTCGAGAAGGGCGACGGCCCGCTGGCCGGCAAGCCGATCCGCAAGGGCGAGATCGCCGCCGACGCCCGCGGCTACGCCGCCGAGCTGATCGCCAAGGCCGCCTCCAAGGGCCAGCTGGACGCGCCGCTGACGCCCGAGGACCGCGACCTCTTCGTGGCCTACATGATCAACGAGGGGCGGCTGTCGCCGACCGACCTGGCCTATACGGGGACCGAGGGGCGGGGCTTCGACATCCATCCCGGCGCCGGCGTCGATCCGGGCCCGGGCAAGCCGTCCAAGCCCTACAGCCTGACCGACGTGCTGCACTCCAAGGCCTGGCGGGTGCTGAGCTCGGTCGCCGGCTACGAGCAGCAGCGCACCATGCTGCAGCCGATCGGCGGCATGGACCAGATCGCCAAGGGCTTCGAGAAGCACGTCGGGTCGATGATCCGCTACTCGTGCGTGGTCGAGAAGATCAAGCAGTCCGACAAGGGCGTGAAGGTCACCTACCGCGACAAGTTCGGCGAGCAGGACGTGATCGAGGCCGACTACTGCGTCTGCACCATCCCGCTCAGCGTGCTCAAGAATGTCGACGCCGACTTCTCCAAGCCGTTCAAGGCGGCGATGTCGGGCGTGTCCTACGCGCCGGTCAACAAGATCGGCCTGCAGATGAAGACCCGCTTCTGGGAGGAGAACCACTTCATCTACGGCGGCCACATCTACAACGACATGCCGGGCATCGGCACGATCACCCTGCCGTCCACCGGCTGGCAGGGGCAGAAGGGCGTGCTGCTGGGCTACTACGCGTTCGGCGGCGAGGCGGCCAAGATCAGCGCCAAGAGCCCCGCCGACCGCGCGGCCTTCGCCGTGGCGGCCGGCCAGAAGATCTTCCCCGAATACGCCGAGAACTTCGAGAACGCCTTCTCGTTCAGCTGGCACCTGGCCGAGTTCAATCTGGGCGGCTGGGCCGAGTGGGGCGAGGAGGGGCGCAAGAACGCCTATCCGGTCCTGACCGAGCCCGACGGCCGCGTCTATCTGGCCGGCGAGCACCTGACCTATCTGGGCGGCTGGCAGGCGGGCGCCATCGAGTCGGCCTGGCAGCAGATCGGCAAGATCCATGCGCGGGTGATCAAGGCGTGAAGTCGCGCTATGCCTTCGTCACCGTTCCTCGGGGAGTTTCCATGAGTCGTTCGATCGCCTTCGTTTGCGGCCTGCTGGCCGTGTCCGCCGCTTCCACGACGGCCTTGGCCGCCACGCCGCAGTCGCTGTTCAACGACAACTGCTCGGCCTGCCACCAGACCACCGGCAAGGGGGTGAAGGGCGCGTTCCCGGCCCTGGCCGGCGACCCCTTCGTCCAGGGCGACGCCGCCCCGCTGACGGCCACCGTGCTGTCGGGCCGCGCCGGCATGCCGGCCTTCAAGGACGACATCAACGACGCCGACCTGTCGGCGATCCTGACCTACATCCGCACGTCCTGGGGCAACAAGGGCAAGCCGGTGACGGCCGCCGACGTCGCCGCCGCCCGCGCCAAGCTGAAGGCCTCCAAGAAGCCGGCCAGCCTGCAGGCCCACTAGCCGATCGGGCGGTGGGAGGAATGGCTTTGATCTTTCGGACCCAAATCAACAGGAGACGACCATGAAGCGCCTGATCCTCGCCGCCGCCGCACTGGCCTTTGCCGGGACCGCCGCCCACGCCCAGGACATCGTCCGCGGCGGCTCGCCGACCTCGCCGATCGCCAGCGTGGTGACCGTGCCGGCCGGCTACGACACCATCTATGTCAGCGGCATGACCCCGCCGATGCTGGACCCCAAGGGCGACCCGGCCCTGACGGCCACCTTCGGCGACACCAAGACCCAGACCCTGGGCGTGCTCAAGCGCATCGAGGAGGCGCTCAAGACGCAGGGCGCGACCATGGGCGACGTGGTGATGATGCGCGTGCTGCTGGTCGGCGACCCGGCCAAGGGCGGCAAGATGGACTTCGCCGGCATGATGGAAAGCTACAAGACCTTCTTCGGCACGCCCGAGCAGCCCAACAAGCCCTCGCGCATCACCAGCCAGATCACCTCGCTGGTCCAGCCGGGGATGCTGGTCGAGATCGAGGTCCAGGCGGCGCGGAAACCGAAGTAAGGCGCTCCGCCCCCCTACGGGGGGCGGACAGACCGCGCAGCGGTCAGGTGGGGGCAAGTCGGTGAGCCTCGGGGCCCTACGACCCACTTGCCCCCTACGGATCGCTTCGCGATCGTCTTCCCCCAAAGGGGGAAGAGGCCATCCGCCCGAGCGACGTTTCGCCACGCGCGCAACTGTCCCCTGTTAATTGTGCCTAACGGGCTGTTAACCATGACGGAGGAAGGTGCGAGTCACCTAAAGTCCCCGCGTTGACCGCGTAGTTAGAGGCCATCCGATGAGCGGAGCCGAAGTCCTGGATGTCGGCCGCGACGCGATCTGGCTGACCCTTCAGCTGTGCGCGCCGATCCTGATCGTCGGCCTGGTGGTCGGCGTGGCCATCGGCCTGTTCCAGGCCCTGACCCAGATCCAGGAAGCCACCCTGGTCTACGCGCCCAAGATCGTCGCCATCTTCGTCTCGCTGCTGCTGTTCCTGCCGCTGATGGGCGCGCTGATGTCCGGTTTCATGAGGCAGATCGCCGCCAAGATCGCCGGGATGTAGGGGCGGGGCTTGGACAGCTACGCCACAGTCCTGCAGGTCTACGCCGGCGGCCTGGTCTTCGCCCGGATCGGGGCGATGGTCATGCTGATGCCCGGCATCGGCGAGACCGTGGTGCCCCAGCGCATCCGCCTGTCGTTCGCCGTGCTGATGGCCATGCTGCTGGCGCCGCTGGTGGGCAAGTCGATCGTCTCGGTGCCCAGCAGCGTCGGCGCCATCGGCGGGGCGGTGCTGCACGAGGTGCTGATCGGCCTGATGATCGGCCTGATCCTGAAGATGTTCGTCAGCTCGCTGACCACGGCGGGCGAGGTGATCTCGATCCAGACCTCGCTGTCCTTCGCCCAGACCACCAACCCGGCCGGCGCGCCCAGCAGCACGGCCGTGGCCACCTTCCTGTCGATGCTGGGCCTGACCCTGATCATGGTCACCGACCTGCACCACCTGTTCATCGGGGCGATGGCCAAGTCGTACGACCTGTTCCCGTTCAGCCGCCCCGTGCCCGTCAACGACGCCGCCACCCTGGCCGTGCGCACGGTGGCGGACTCGTTCAAGCTGGGCCTGCAGCTGGCCGCGCCCGTCCTGGTGTTCTCGATCGTCTTCAACCTGGCGACCGGCCTGGTCGGCCGGGTCATGCCGTCGTTCCAGATCTTCTTCGTCACTTCGCCGCTCAGCGTGATCCTGGGCCTTTCCCTGCTGGGCCTTTCGCTCGGCGGCATCGCCATGGTGTGGACCGATCGCTATCGGGAACTCCTGTCGGTGTTCAACTAGGGAGGCGCGGGCGTGGCTGACGAACAGGACGACGCGTCAAAGACAGAAGAACCAACAGCCAAGAAGCTGTCGGACGCTCGCGCCAAAGGCGACGTCCCGAAATCCGCCGACATCGCGCAACTGGCCTCGCTCTCGGGCGCGTTCGGCGTCGTGGTCATCGCCGGCGGCTGGCTGACCCGCGACATGGTCGGCAACCTGACGCCCTTCCTGGCCCATGCGGGGACCATGGACGTCGAGGGCGGCATCCGGGCCATCGCCAAGATGGCGATCATGGCCGCCCTGCCGGCCATCGTCCTGGTGATGGTGGTCTCGGCCCTGATGGGCGTGGTGGGCAACGTGGCGCAGACGGGCTTCCTGCTGTCGGCCGACAAGATCAAGCCCGACCTCCAGAAGCTGGACCTGATCAAGGGCCTGGGCCGGATCTTCGGTCCGGACGGCTTCGTCCAGTTCGCCAAGTCGGCCGTGAAGTTCATCGTCACCGGCATCATCGCCTGGCTCGTGATCAAGCCGGACGCGGCTCAGATCACCACCCTGGTCGGCATGGACGTGGCGGCGATCGTGCCGCTGTCCATGAAGCTGTGCATGAAGATGTTCTGGATGGTGCTGATCTTCCTGATCGCCACCGCCGGCTTCGACTGGTTCTGGCAGCGCCTGCGCTTCAACAAGCGCATGCGGATGAGCGTCCAGGACGTCAAGGACGAGATGAAGCAGTCGGAAGGCGACCCGCACGTCAAGGGCAAGCAGAAGCAGATCCGCATGCAGCGCTCGCGCCAGCGGATGATGGCCAACGTGCCCAAGGCGACCGTCGTCGTCATGAACCCGACCCACTACGCCGTGGCGCTGAAGTACGAGCAGGGTGAGACCGCCGCGCCGATCTGCGTGGCCAAGGGCGTCGACGACCTGGCCTTGAAGATCCGCGCCGTCGCCGAGGAGCACGGCGTCTACGTGCTGGAAGACCCGCCCCTGGCCCGCGCCCTCTACGCCGCCATGGACATCGACGAGCAGATCCCCGCCGAACACTTCGAGGCCGTGGCCAAGGTCATCGGCTTCGTGATGAGCAACAAGCAGAACCGCAAGCGGGCCTGGGCGGACTAGCCGGCGAGATAATCGCATTCAAAAGTTGTCATCCCGGAAGCCCCGCAGGGGCTGTCCGGGACCCAGGTGACTGGGCTGATGCTTTGCGGTTCCCCTGGGTCCCGGACAAGCGCTCCGCGCTTTCCGGGATGACAACCGTTGGGGGCGGACTAGTTCGGCTTCCCCGACATCATCCCCAGCCGATACGGCGGTTCCGCGGCGGCCACGTCCGCCGGCCGCACCGTCGGTTCCAGCGCCGCGGCGCCCGCCAGGCCCCGGCCCGTGACGTTGCTGATCGCCAGCTTCGGTCCCTCGGCCACCGCCACGTCCACATGGTCCAGCACGACGTTCCTCATGTTGGCCAGGCTCATGCCCTTGCCCGCCGAGCCCGTGACGTTCCTCAGCGTGAAACCGTCCAGCGGCTTGTCGGGATGGATGTTCGTCGCCTGGACCAGCACCGGGACGTCGGTGACCTTGATGCGCTCGAAGGTGAAGTTGCGCACCGTCGGCACGCCCTCCGGGCCGGCGACGGGGAAGGGGTCCTGCTTGCCGCTGTCCAGGAAGTTCAGGCGCAGGAAGCCGTCCCTGGCGCCCGAGACGTCGAGGTCGCGCATGACGATGTCCTCGATGAACGCCCCGCGCCCGGGCCGGCTCTTGATGTAGATGGCGAAGGTGTAGGCGGCCAGGCATTGGCAGCGCTCGACCAGCACCCGGCGGATGCCGCCCGAGGTCTCGCTGCCGATGCCGATGCAGGCCCAGCGGTGGTCGCGGAACGCGCAGTCGCTGATCCGCACGTCCTCGGTGGGGCGGCCGATCAGGTTCCCCTCCATGCCCCGGCCGGACTTCAGCGAGATGCAGTCGTCCACCGTGTCGAAGTCGCAGCGCTCGATGACCACGCGGCGGCAGGAGTCGACGTCGATCCCGTCGGCCCCGCCCCGGACCGTCACGCCCCGGAACAGGACGTCGTCGCAATAGACCGGGTGGATCGACCACATGTCGTTCTGTTCGGTGAAGACGTCGGTGACCGACAGGTCCTGGACCTCGACGAACTCCAGCAGGGCGGGGTGGCGCAGGCCGCTGGCCTTGTCGACGCGGCCCGGGATGGCCTTGGAGCCCAGGATGCGGCCCTTGCCTGCGATGGCGACGCCGCGCGCGTCCTGGGCCCAGACCAGGCCGACATGGCCCGGCGTCCAGCGGCCCTCCCAGCGCACCTGGACCACCGGATAGTCGGCCAGGTCGGGCGAGCCCTGCAGCGTCGCGCCCTCGTCCAGCAGCAGGGTGGTGTTCGAGCCGAGGCGCAGCGCGCCGGTCAGGTAGACGCCGGGCGGAACCGTCACCACCCCGCCGCCCAGCACGGCGCAGCGGTCCAGGGCGGTCTGCAGGGCGACCGTGTCCTTGGTCGTCCCGTCGCCCTTGGCGCCGAAGTCGCGCGGGTCGAGGCGCAGCCCGGTCGACTTGGCGGCGGCCTTGGCGGTCTTGGCGGTCGAGGCGGACGCGGCCGTCGCGGTGGTCGCCAGGGCGGCGGCCCCCAGGCCGGCCGCCGAAAGCACGGCGCGCCGGCTGGGGGAGGGGGCGCTCTCGTCGCGCGCGGTCTTCGTCATAGCGGGCCTCCCGAGGCGACGGCCGGTTTCTGACACCGGTGTCTTTCCTCGGGAGTGTTGGGCGATCAGTCCCCGCTGTAAATCCGCGCGCGAAAAAATGGGGCGGCGGTCACGCCACGTAGCGGGCGATGACCATGCCCAGGATGGTGATCATCAGCAGGCCGCCGGCGATACGCTGGCTGCGGGCGGGGCTGGCGCGGTCCAGGATCTGGACGGCCAGGGCGGTGACGGCGGCGACCACGGCGACCATCAGCACCTGCTCCTGCCGGCCGAAGGCCCCGCCGTGCAGGATGGCGGCCAGCGGGACCCCGGTGACAATGGCGACCCCCGCCGCGCCGAACTGTGGACGACGCAGGGCGTCGATCCCGCTTCCGCCCGTCCGGGCCAGCACGAAGGTCGAGCCCGCCCAGAAGACGGCGGACAGCACGTGGAGCGACAGCAGCAGCATCAAGGCGATGGTCATGGCGATATCCTTTCGCGGACCGCCGTTCTGGCGGCGGCGATATTCATAGACATCGAATCATTCGACGTCTATCTATCGAATCATGAACCCTCCGGGCCCGCTTTCCGCCCCGCCGATCGGCTTCGTCCTGTCCCAGGTGTCCAAGGCCGTGGCGCGGGCGTTCGACGACGCCATGACCGAGGCGGGCGGCTCGCTGTCGACCTGGCTGGTGCTGCGCTCGCTGATGCCCGGCGGCCATCAGCCCCAATCGGAGTTGGCCCAGGCCGTGGGGGTGCAGGGGCCGACCCTGACCCACCACCTGAACGGCCTGGAGGCCCAGGGGCTGATCACCCGCACCCGCGACGCGGCCGACCGCCGGGCCCACCAAGTGGCCCTGACCCCCGAGGGCCGGGCGCGGTTCCTGCAGCTGCGCCAGACAGCCGAGCGCTTCGACGCCCGCCTGCGCGGCGACCTGACGGGAGCGGAGGTCGACCTGTTGCGGGGCCTGCTTTTGCGGCTGCGCGCCCACGTGGCGGACTAGGTCGCGGCGACCATAATCCGGTCACGGAATCAGGAATCGATCACGGATCGCGCTCCGCGAGCGGGTTAAGGGTATTCTATCCCGCGAATCGATGGGCTGGACGCCCGCAAGGCTGAAGAAGGATTTCGGTCGACCATGACCGAGACGCCCATGAAAGACTTTGGCGCAACAGACTCCGTCGGCGCGAAGCGTCGCCCGGACCTCCTGATCTGGGGCGCGGCCATCTTCCTCGTCCTGGCCGCCGCCTTCGCCGCCGCCCCCGCCCTGCGGGCCGGTCCCGCCACCCTGGCGGGCCTGCTGCTGCTGGGCGGCGTCGCCGGCGTGGCGATCCTGGGCCTGGTGGCCATCCGCGCCTCGACCGCCGTGACCGATCCCGAGCCCGAGGGCGCCGAGCTCTTCGTCGACGCCCTGTCGGAACCCGCGGCCCTCACCGCCGCCGACGGCCGCATCCTGGCCGCCAACGCCGCCTGGGCCCAGGCCGTGGGCGACGCCCGCCGCCTGCCCAAGGGCGCGGCCGGGGCCGGCCTGTTCGCCGCCCTGGTCAAGGCCCGCGACGGGGCCAAGGGAGAAGGAGGGCGCGCCGACGGGACGCTGGTCATCGGCGGCCACGAGCGTCGCGCCGAGGCCGCCCGCCTGCGCGGCGGCCGCCTGCTGGTCCGCCTGCCGACGGTGATCGAGAAGGAGGTCTTCGTCCCGACCGCCGCCCCGGCCCCGGTGATCTCGCAGTCCGCCCCGGCCCCGCGCACCCTGGACGCCTTCTCGGGCGCCTCGCCGTTCGGCGCGGCCCTGCTGGACGGGCTGGACCCGTTCAACTCGCGCATCCTGGAAGCCAATCCGGCCCTGACCGCCATGGCCGGCGCCGTGCCGGCCGGGACGCTGTTCGGCGCCCTGATCGACCCGCCCTCGCGGACCGAGGCCGAGACCCGCCTGGCCGAGGGCAAGGCCGGTCCGTTCGAGGTGCGCCTGGCCCGCGACCCGACCCGCATCGCCCACCTCTATCTCTACCGCGCCGACGGGCGGCTGGTGGCCTATCTGATCGACGTGTCCGAGCAGAAGCAGATGGAGCTTCAGCTGGCCCAGGCCCAGAAGATGCAGGCCATCGGCCAGCTGGCCGGCGGCGTGGCCCACGACTTCAACAACCTGCTGACCGCCATCCAGCTGCGCCTGGACGAGCTGCTGCACCGCCATCCGGTGGGCGACCCCTCCTACGAGGGCCTCAACGAGATCCGCCAGACCGGCGTGCGCGCCGCCGACCTGGTCCGCAAGCTGCTGGCCTTCAGCCGCAAGCAGACCGTCCAGCGCGAGGTGCTGGAACTGGGCGAGCTGATCAGTGAGTTCGAGGTCCTGCTGCGCCGCCTGCTGCGCGAGGACGTCAAGCTGATCACCGACTACGGCCGCGACCTGCCGCAGGTGCGGGCCGACAAGAGCCAGCTCGAGACCGCCGTCATGAACCTGGCCGTCAACGCCCGCGACGCGGTGCGGGCGGCCAAGGGCGGCGGCGTCGTGCGCATCCGCACCGCCCGCCTCACCCAGGACGAGGCCCAGAGCCTGGGCTTCCCGGGCGCCGAGGGCGATCAGGCCTTCATCGAGGTCAGCGACGACGGCCCGGGCATCCCGCCCGAGGTGATGGGCAAGATCTTCGACCCGTTCTTCACCACCAAGCCGGTGGGCGAGGGGACGGGCCTGGGCCTGGCCACCGTCTACGGCATCGTCAAGCAGAGCGACGGCTGGATCCACGTCCACAGCCGTCCGGGCGAGGGCGCGGCGTTCCGCATCTTCCTGCCCGTGCACGAGCCGACCCCGGCCCAGGAAGCCGCCGCCGCGGCCGCCGCCGCCGCGCCGGAAGCGGCCAAGCCCCGCGCCGCCCGCGACCTGTCGGGCGCCGGCCGCATCCTGTTCGTCGAGGACGAGGACGCCGTGCGCGGCGTCGCCGCCCGCCTGCTGCGCGCCCGCGGCTACGAGGTGCTGGAGGCCAGCGACGGCGAGGAGGCCCTGATCATCGCCGAGGAGAACGCCGGCACGATCGACCTGTTGATCAGCGACGTGATCATGCCCGGTATCGACGGCCCGACCCTGCTGAAGAAGGCCCGCGGCTATCTGGGCAACGCGCCGGTGATGTTCATCAGCGGCTATGCCGAGGCCGAGTTCAGCGACCTGCTGGAAGGCGAGACCGGCGTGACCTTCCTGCCCAAGCCCATCGACATCAAGACCCTGGCCGAACGGGTCAAGCAGCAGCTGCAGGCGGCCTAGCTGCCGTGAAACGGGCGCCGTCGGACGACCGGACCTGGGGTTTCTGTCGGCCGCGCGCGGCGTGAGGTAAGGCCCCGGCGGACATATCGCCGCCGTCGGGGGACGCTTGCAGCTTCACACCATGATCTCCCTCGGCCTGGCCGTGGGGACCACCGTCTTCGCCGTGAAGTCCGGCGACCGGGCGGCGCGGAGGTTCGGCGTTTCGTTCCTGGCCTCGTGGGTGGCGTCCCTGGTGGTCAGCAAGCTCCACCTTCCGGGCGGCGCCAGCCTGGCGATCTTCTGCATCGACAGCGCCACCCTGGTCTATTTCGCCTGGGCGTCGCTCGACGCCCGCCGCATCTGGACGGCGGTGGCGACGGCTTTCATCCTGCTCATCGTGGCCTCGCACGTGGCCACCGCGATCGATTTCAGGGTGACCCTCGACACCTTCCGGCTGAGCATGGCGCTCTGGAGCTATGGGATCCTGGCCTGCATCGGGTTCGGCGCGTGGTCGAGCCGGCGGGACCAGGCCCGGACGCCGGTTCTGGCGAGGGGCTAGCGGGATCACCCCCGCTGCAGCAGGACCGTCGGCGCTTCGCGATAGGTGGTCCGCGCCACCTCCAGGAAGCCCATCTTGTAGGCCAGCTTCAGGGACGGGGCGTTGTCGGGGTCGATGATGCAGACCACGGGCGCGTCGCCCCACTGGCCCTTGGCCCAGGACAGGGCGCCGGCGATCGCCTCGGTGGCGAAGCCCCGGCCGTGGGCCCAGCTAGCCAGGGCCCAGCCCATCTCGGGCACGCCGTCGATCGAGGGCTCGATCCCCCGGTGGAAGTCGGCGAAGCCGATCTCGCCGACATAGCGGCCGGTCGCCGTCTCGCGCGCCGCCCAGTAGCCGTAGCCCAGCACCGCCCACAGCCCCCGGGCCCGCAGCAGGCGCTGCCAGCTCTCCTCGAGCGTCGAGGTTCGCCCGCCGATGAAGCGGGTCACCATCGGGTCGCCCCACATCGCGGCGCTGTCCTGGAAGTCGGACGCCTGGGGCGGGCTGAGGGTCAGGCGGGCGGTGGTCAGGGTCGGGGGAATCATCGGCTTTCCGGAAGTTGGCGCGCCAGCCTATACCGGGGCGGCCCGCCCGCCACGGACCAGAGAGCCCGGATACGCGCATGACCACGCCGCAAGACGCCATCGCCGCGCGCCGCAAGCTGACCAACAAGCTGATCGCCGGCAAGGACGCCCGTCGGCTGGCCCCGTTCTTCGCGCCGGACATCAAGGTGATCGTCGGCGACGGCTCGCTGATCCTGGGGGCGCGCGACGTGCTGGAGGCCTTCGCCGCCCAGTTCGCCGACCCGGCCTTCGTCGCCTATGTCCGCACCACCGACCGCATCGAGCTGGACGCCGCCGGCGACCGGGCCGCCGAGCAGGGGACCTGGGTCGGGACCACGCGGGGCGTCCCGGACACCCGCGGGACCTACCTGGCCACCTGGCGCAAGGTGACCGGCCAGTGGGTGATCGAGAACGAGCTGTTCGTGACGCTGAGCTGAGGGACTGGGCGCCAGGCCGCCGGCCGCACGAAACGTGCGCTCCGCCGCAAGATGACGCGAAATTAATACCGGCGCCGTTGCCGGGAGGGGCAAGGGCCTCTACGCCTTTGCGTCAAACATTTCGAGGGAAGGGGACCCCGCCTTGCAAAACCGCCGTCAGATGCTGCTGTCCACCGTCGCCGTCGGCCTGGCCGCCGCGACCCCGGGCCTGGCCCTCGCTCAGGCCGCCGCCTCGGGCGAGAGCGCCAAGCTCAACGCCCTGTTCGACGCCATCATGGCCAAGCAGCTGCGCCAGTCGCCCGAGACGGCCACCAGCCTGGGGCTGGACGTCGGCGACCTGGCCTGGACCAAGGCCCAGCTGGCCGACCGCTCGTGGGCCGCGATCGCCGCCGGCGTCGCCCAGACCAAGCAGCAGCTGGCCGACCTGCGCGCCATCGACCGCAAGGCCCTGACCGGCATGGACGTGGTCAACTACGACACCGTCGAGTTCACCCTGGCGGTGCAGGACGAGGGCAACACCAAGTTCACCTACGCCGGCGGCGGTTCGGGCGCGCCCTACGTGCTCAGCCAGCTGACAGGCGCCTACCAGTCGTATCCCGACTTCCTCGACACCCAGCACTCGATCGAGACCAAGGAAGACGCCGACGCCTATCTGTCGCGCATGGAGGCCTTCGCGCGGCTGATGGACCAGGAGTCCGAGATCGCCAAGCGCGACTACGCCGACGGCGTGATCCCGCCGGACTTCATCATCGACAAGGCCCTGGTCCAGATGAAGGCCTTCGCCGACACCCCGACCGCCGAGGCGCCGCTGGTGCTGTCGGTGGCGCGCCGGACCAAGGCCAAGAGTATCGCCGGCGACTGGGCCGGCGAGGCCAGCAAGATCTACGAGAACTCGGTGCTGCCGGCCCTGAAGCGCCAGATCGCCCTGCTGGAGGGCGTCCGTCCGAAGGCCACGCACGACGCCGGCGTCTGGCGCCTGAAGGACGGCGGCGACTACTACGCCGTATCGCTGAAGAACTACACGACCGCCACCCTGACGCCGGACGAGATCCACCAGCTGGGCCTGGACCTGGTGAAGTCGATCAGCGCCGAGGCCGACAAGCTGTTCAAGAGCATCGGCATGACCAAGGGCACGGTCGGCGAGCGGATGGCCGAGCTGGGCAAGGACATCTACGAGAACACCGACGCGGCCAAGGAACAGCTGATCAAGGACCTGAACGCCAAGGCCCAATGGATCGAGAAGCAGCTGCCGGCCTATTTCGGCCAGCTGCCCAAGGCCCCGCTGGAGATCCGCCGGGTGCCCAAGGCCATCGAGGCCGGCGCGCCGGGCGGCTACTACAACTCGCCCTCGTTGGACGGCAAGCGCCCGGGCATCTACTGGATCAACCTGCGCGACACCAAGGAGCAGGCCAAGTACACCCTGACCACCCTGACGGTGCACGAGGGCGTCCCGGGCCACCACCTGCAGCTGTCGCTGTCGAACGAGGCGCAGGGCCTGCCGCTGCTGCGCAAGACGATCGGCAACTCCGGCTACGCCGAGGGCTGGGCGCTGTATTCCGAGCAGCTGGCCGTCGAGATGGGCATCTACAAGAGCGACCCGCGCGGCCACATCGGCATGCTGCACGACGCCCTGTTCCGCGCCGTCCGCCTCGTGGTCGACAGCGGCATGCACTACAAGAAGTGGAGCCGCGAGCAGGCCGTGAAGTACATGGCCGAGACCATGGGCGACGAGGAGAGCGGCACGATCACCGAAATCGAACGCTATGTCGTCTGGCCGGGCCAGGCCTGCAGCTACATGATCGGCAAGATCACCTGGCTGCGCGCCCGCGAACGCGCCAAGAAGGCCCTGGGCAAGAAGTTCGACATCCGCCAGTTCCACGACGCTGGCATCCTGGCGGGCATGACCCCGCTGACCGTGCTGGACAAGGTGGTCGACGACTACATCGCCAAGACCAAGGCGGGGAAGTAGGCCAGGAAATCTTCCCTCCCCCTTGTGGGGAGGGGGACCAGCGAAGCTGGTGGGGGGGGGCTGCTGAGTCAGCAAGGCGAGTCAGCGGGCCCCACCCGTCCGCTTCGCGTCCACCCTCCTCATGAAGGGGAGGGAGTCATCGTTTACCCCCAGCCTTCCGAGACCCCCGCCCGTCGCGCGGCCGGGGCCACGGGCGTCAGCTTCAGCGCAGGCTGCGGCTGGTCGGACGGCTTGCCGAACAGCCAGCCCTGGGCGAAGTCGACGCCGGCCTTGCGGACCACGTCCTCGACCTCGGCGGTCTCGACCATCTCGGCGACGGTGCGGATGTTCAGGTCGCGGCACAGCTCGACCAGCCGGCGGACCATGGCCCCGTCGCGGCCGTTGCCGGCCAGCTCCCGCACGTAGCGGCCGTCGATCTTGACGATGTCCAGGCTCAGTTCCTGCAGATAGGCGAACGACGAGGCGCCGGCCCCGAAGTCGTCCAGGCAGACCAGCGAGCCCAGGCCGCGCAGGGCCTGGATGTGCTGGTTGGCGCGCGGCAGGTCGTCGATGGCGCAGGTCTCGGTGATCTCGAAGATCAGCCGCCCCTTGGCCATGTCGCTCTTGGCCAGCAGGCGGCCGATGTGGTCGACGAAGCCCTCGTTGACGATGGTGCGGCCCGAGACGTTGATCGCCAGCTTCATCGCGCCGGTCCGGTCGGCGGCCAGGCGCTTGACCGCCATCTCGGCGATCGCGTGGTCCAGCTCCTCGATCAGGTCGAATTCCTCGGCCATGCGGATCAGCTGGAACGGGCTGCCGCCGTCCTCGAAGCGCACCAGGGCCTCGTGGTGGTGGGCCGCGCCCGTCCTCAGGTCGACCACCGGCTGGTAGGCCAGGGTGAAGCGGCGCTGGCTGACCGCCAGGCCCAAGGCGCCGGCGCGCGACAGGGTGCGCTTGACCGAACGGTTCATCGCCTCGGACAGGCTGAGCGGCGGCGCGTCCTTCAGGCCCTCGCGCAGGAAGTCGTCGAGGGCGTAGCGCAGGGCCTTGAGGCTACGGGCCGGGGCCGAGCCGCCGTCCACCGGCGCCACGTGGGCCTGGGCCTGGACGGACGTGACGCGGCTCAGGCGCTGGGCCATGTCGTCGGGATGGTCGGGCTTGGCCCGCATCAGGGCGAAGCGGTCGGGCGACAGGCGGGTGGCCATGGCGCCGGCGTGCGACTCGGCGCGCACGGCGCCGGCCAGCTTCAGGTCCAGGGCGCGGGCCTCGGGCTGGGACAGCTGCTGGCGCACGGCGTCCAGGCCCAGGAAGTCGACCATAGCCAGCTCCAGCTCCAGGCCGGTGACGCGCGCCGCCTCGAACAGGCCGCGGGCGATGTCCTCGAAGGCCTCGCGGCCGCGCAGGCCTTCCTCGTCCAGCTGGCCGGACGGGGCGGGGGCCGGGGTGACCGAGACCGAGATCCGGCCGCCGTTGTCGGGCAGGGCGCGCAGGACCAGGGTCACGTGGCGCGCCGCGCCGCCGGCCATGCGGACGGTGATCGGGCCATGTCGCTGGCCGTCGTCCGTGGCGCTGGTCGCCGCGTCGATCAGGGGGCGGTCGGCGGCGGTGAACAGGTCGCGCCAGGCGCGTCCGGTCAGGGTCCGTTCGTCCTGGCCCATGATCCGCTGGGCCGCGCCGAGCGCCAGGCTCACGCGGCCGTTCTCGACTTCCAGAAGCAGGTCGGCGCTGGCGAAGGCCAGGCCCAGAAGGCGGCGCGGATCGATCGACAAGACTTTAGGTCCCCCGGAAGGGGGGCAGCATCGCGGGGCGTCGTTAAGGCCGGGTTGAGCCGGGGCTTTTTCAGTCGCTTTCAGCGTCGGTCCGGGGCGCGAGGAATTGTCGCACGCGCCGCCCTCGAAGCGACCGGTTCTGACGTACCCTGCCTCTAGAGTAAGAACATGTTGCGAACATGGAACAAAACATGTACGCATTAATCATTCCACAGGCGGGTGGGCGCGGCGGTCGCGAACCTCCGATCCGACTGTCGGAATCATGGAATAAGGGCGGATATCTCCAATGAGCAATCAGGCGGCTTTGAAACTCGTGGGCAAAGAAGACGGCGACAAACAACGCGCCCTCGAGGCGGCTCTGGCCCAGATCGATCGCGCGTTCGGCAAGGGCTCGGTGATGAAGCTGGGCGAGAAGGGCAAGGTCGAGATGGAGGCCATCTCCACCGGCTCGCTCGGCCTGGACATCGCCCTGGGCATCGGCGGCCTGCCGAAGGGGCGGGTGATCGAGATCTACGGGCCGGAAAGCTCGGGCAAGACCACCCTGGCCCTGCACGTGGTGGCCGAATGCCAGAAGGCTGGCGGCACCGCCGCCTTCGTCGACGCCGAGCACGCCCTGGACCCGGGCTACGCCCACAAGCTGGGCGTCAATCTCGACAACCTGCTGGTGGCCCAGCCCGACAACGGCGAACAGGCCCTGGAGATCACCGACACCCTGGTGCGTTCGGGCGCCGTCGACATCGTGATCGTCGACTCGGTCGCGGCCCTGACGCCGAAGGCCGAAATCGAAGGCGAGATGGGCGACAGCCTGCCGGGCCTGCAAGCGCGCCTGATGAGCCAGGCCCTGCGCAAGCTGACCGCCTCGATCAACAAGGCCAACACCATCGTCATCTTCATCAACCAGATCCGTCACAAGATCGGGGTGATGTACGGCAGCCCGGAAACCACCACGGGCGGCAACGCCCTGAAGTTCTACGCCTCGGTCCGCCTGGACATCCGCCGCACCGGTTCGATCAAGAACCGCGACGAGATCGTCGGCAACAACGTCCGGGTCAAGGTGGTCAAGAACAAGGTGGCCCCGCCGTTCCGCGAGGTCGAGTTCGACATCATGTACGGCGAGGGCATTTCCAAGCTGGGCGAGATCATCGACCTGGGCGTCAAGGCCGGGATCATCGACAAGGCCGGCTCCTGGTTCTCCTACAACAGCCAGCGCATCGGCCAGGGCCGCGACAACGTCCGCGAGTTCCTGAAGGCCAACAAGGACCTGTCGGCCGAGATCGAGGCCGCGGTCCGTCAGTCGTCGCGGAA
Organism: Caulobacter sp. CCG-8; assembly: GCF_037402475.1. Classification (NCBI taxonomy): domain Bacteria; kingdom Pseudomonadati; phylum Pseudomonadota; class Alphaproteobacteria; order Caulobacterales; family Caulobacteraceae; genus Caulobacter; species Caulobacter sp. CCG-8. The sequence continues at coordinate 19,858 of NZ_JBBEUD010000022.1, read as the reverse complement.
GATCGAGGAAGAGTTGCTGGTCGGCGGTCCCGAGGACGACGACGCAGAGGAATAGGATTTTCGGGCGGCGGCTCCCCCATGGGCCGCCGACCGGAAGCTTCGCGGCCGCCGCCCACAGCGGGCGACCCCGCCTTATAGCCCGCCGTGAACACCGCCACGGCCGGCCGCGACCCGGGCGCCTGGACCCCATGCCAGGCGCCCGATTTCGTTTGATCCTCCCCCTCCAGGGGAGGTGGCGTTCCGGGCGAAGTCCGGGACGACGGAGGGGGCGCTGAGCCGGCCGCCGGAACCGAGCCTCCGCCCCCCACGGGGGCGGACAGACCGCGAAGCGGTAAGGCGGGGGCAAGTCGGTGCGCCAAGGTCCTTCCCCACAGGGGGAGGGGCGACACGGCCGCACCGAGCGCGGCATTCCGCCTTCAACCCGTCGAGTTGGTTTCCACAAATCTTGAAACCGCGCTATGCAGCGCCGACTTCCGGTTCGACCGGACACGCGTACGGAACATCCGAGACACCTATGCCCAGCCTGAACGAGATCCGCAGCACCTTCCTGAACTATTTCGGCGCGGCCGATCACGCCATCACGCCCTCGGCGCCGCTGGTGCCGCAGAACGATCCGACGCTGCTGTTTGTCAACGCCGGCATGGTGCCGTTCAAGAACGTGTTCACGGGCGCCGAGACCCCGGCCCATCCGCGCGCGGTCAGCTCGCAGAAGTGCGTCCGCGCCGGCGGCAAGCACAACGACCTGGACAATGTCGGCTACACCGCCCGCCACCACACCTTCTTCGAGATGCTGGGCAACTTTTCGTTCGGCGACTACTTCAAGGAACAGGCGATCCACCACGCCTGGACCCTGCTGACCGGCGAGTTCAAGCTGGCCAAGGACAAGCTGCTGGTCACGGTCTACCACACCGACGACGAGGCGGCGGACCTCTGGAAGAAGATCGCGGGGCTGGACGACAGCCGCATCATCCGCATCGCCACCAACGACAATTTCTGGTCGATGGGCGACACCGGCCCCTGCGGCCCGTGCTCGGAGATCTTCTACGACCACGGCCCCTCGATCCCCGGCGGCCCTCCCGGCAGCCCGGATGAGGACGGCGACCGCTTCATCGAGATCTGGAACCTGGTGTTCATGCAGTTCGAGCAGATGGCCGGCGGCGAGCGCGTCTCGCTGCCCAAGCCGTCGATCGACACCGGCATGGGCCTGGAGCGCGTCGCCGCCGTCCTGCAGGGCGTGCACGACAACTACGACATCGACCTGTTCAAGAGCCTGATCGCCGCCAGCGTCGAGCTGACCGGCGTCAAGGCCGAGGGCGACCAGGCCCCGTCGCACCGGGTCATCGCCGACCACCTGCGCTCGTCCTCGTTCCTGCTGGCCGACGGCGTCACGCCGTCGAACGAAGGCCGCGGCTACGTCCTGCGCCGGATCATGCGCCGGGCCATGCGCCACGCCTACCTGCTGGGCGCGCAGGAGCCCCTGATGCACCGCCTGGCCCCGACCCTGGTGGCCGAGATGGGCCAGGCCTATCCGGAACTGCGCCGCGCCGAGGCCTCCATCGTCGAGACCCTGCGCCAGGAGGAAGAGCGCTTCCGCGTCACCCTGGGCCGCGGCATGGGCCTGCTGGACGAGGCCACCGCCAACCTGACGGCCGGCGGCGTGCTGGACGGCGAGACCGCCTTCAAGCTCTACGACACCTACGGCTTCCCGCTGGACCTGACCCAGGACGCCGTGCGCGCCAAGGGCCTGACGGTCGACACCGACGGCTTCGACGTGGCCATGGACCGCCAGCGCACGATGGCGCGCGCCAACTGGGCCGGCTCGGGCCAGCAGGGCGCGGCCGCCGCCTGGTTCCCGATCCGCGAGGCCAACGGCCCGACCAACTTCGTCGGCTACGACAACACCGAGACCACCGGGACGGTGAAGGCCATCCTGGTCGACGGCGCGCCCGTCCAGTCGGTCGAGGCCGGTACGACCGCCGACGTCCTGCTGGACCGCACCAGCTTCTATGCCGAGAGCGGCGGCCAAGCCGGCGACACCGGCGTGATCGAGGCCAACGGCGTCGAGAGCCGCGTGATCGACACCCAGAAGCAGGCCGGCGACCTGCACGTCCAGCGCGTCGAGCTGGCCGGCCCGCTGAAGGTCGGCGACCAGGTCGTGGCCTCGGTCGACGCCGCCAAGCGCCACACCACCCGCTCCAACCACTCGGCCGCCCACCTGGTGCACGCCGCCCTGCACCATGTGCTGGGCCCGCACGTCGCCCAGAAGGGCCAGATGGTCGACGGCGACCGCATGCGCTTCGACTTCAGCCACGGCGGCCCGCTGACCGCCGACGAGATCGAGCGCATCGAGGCCGAGGTCAATGCGGTGATCCGCCAGAACGTCCCGGCCGAGACCAAGGAAATGGCGCCGCAGGAGGCCATCGAGGCCGGCGCCGTGGCCCTGTTCGGCGAGAAGTACGGCGACAGCGTCCGGGTGCTGACCCTGGGCAAGTCGCTGACGGATGAGGCCAAGGCCTATTCGGTCGAGCTGTGCGGCGGCACCCACGTGGCCCGCACCGGCGACATCGCCCTGTTCAAGATCGTCTCCGAGCAGGGCGTGGCCGCCGGCGTGCGCCGCATCGAGGCCCTGACCGGCGAGGCGGCCCGCCGCTTCCTGCTGGACCAGGCGGGCGTCGCAAAGGCCCTGGCCGACCAGTTCAAGACCCCGGTCGCCGAGGTCCTGGCCCGCGTCGACGCCCTGGTCGCCGAGCGCAAGGCCCTGGAGAAGCAACTGGCCGAGGCCAAGAAGCAGCTGGCCCTGGGCGGCGGCTCGGGCGGCGGCGCGGCCGGCCCCGAGGACGTCGCCGGCACGGCCCTGATCGCCCGCGTCCTGGACGGCGTCGGCGGCAAGGAGCTGCGCGGCGTGGCCGAGGAGTTCAAGAAGCAGCTGACCTCGGGCGTCGTGGCCCTGGTCGGGACCACCGACGGCAAGGCCGCCGTCACCGTGGCCGTGACCGCCGACCTGACCGGCAAGTTCAGCGCCGCCGACCTGGCCAAGGCCGCCGTGATCGCCATGGGCGGCCAGGGCGCAGGCGGCAAGCCCGACTTCGCCCAGGGCGGCGCGCCCGATGCGTCGAAGGCCCAGGACGGCCTGGACGCCATCAAGGCCGCTCTGGCCGGCTAAGCCCGGTCCGAAGCGCTCGACACAAGGACGGTCCGGCTCGCCGCCGGGCCGTCCTTTGTGTTTGGGCCGGCCCGCCTTTCCCTAGGCCTCATCTTCCTGACGACGCTCTTCCCGCACGAACAGTCCCGTGTCGGGATCGCGGAGGAAGGCGGAGCCGATCGGCTCGTCCAGCAGATGGATCCAGCTGTCGTCCTGGTTCAGCACGACGCCGATCGCGACATAGGTCGGTCCGCGAGCCTCGACCTCGCCCTTCGCCAAGCCGCTTTCATCGGCCCGGATGCGCCAGCCGCTGTCGGGAAAGCGGTCGCCGTCTTCGGCCAGATCGGGCTCCTCGCGATAGAGGTAGCCGACAGGGGCGTCGCCATCGACGACGTGCTGATCGACCATGCAGCGATCCCAGACCTGGCGTTCGGGTGCGCGCGCCGGCGCCCTGGCGGGGGCGGCCCAGTCGATGTCGATCACATGATGGCGGGCGAAGCGCACCGTGGCGCCGACCTTCAGCTGCGGCATGTCGTTGGGGACGTTGTCGAGGACGCCGAGAAGGTGGCCGGGTCCGATCTCGACGATCTGCACCCACATGCGCTCCACCGCCCATTCCCGGCCGGGCGGATCGCCGCGGAACATCAGCTTGGCGTGATCGCCGACCGCCAACGCCCGCAATTCATCTTCCGGCGGCAGATGGAAGGTGTAAGGGGCCTCGCGGGCGATGGGGCGTGGATCGTCCAGTTCATAGTGTCCGAACAGCCGGCGTCGCAGGTCGTGGATGCGGTCGAGAAGCGTCCTCATGGCGCTGATCGTTAGCGTGTGGAGCGCCGCCCGGCAAACCTAGCCTGCGGCCGTCGCGCCCGCCCGCATCGTCGCGCGATAGTCCCGCGGAGTCGTGCCCACCTCGTCGCGGAAGGCGCGGTTGAAGGGGCCCAGGGAGGCGAAGCCGCAGGCGAAGGCGATCTCCAGGATCGACCGCCGCTCGTCCGGCGCGGCCAGCATGCCCTTGGCCCGCACGATCCGGTGGTGGTTGATCCAGCGGTTGAAGTTGGCGAAGCCCAGCGCCGTGCTGATGCATTGCGAGACCCTATGCTCGGGCTCGCCCAGCCGCGCGGCGACGTCGCCGATCTTGAGCTCGGGCCGGCTGTCGACGGCCTCCTCGACCAGCAGCCGCCGAAGGCGCTCGGCCAGGCGCGCGTCGTCCTCGGTCGGGGCGCGGCGGGCGGTCCGCGCCGCCAGCGGATGGCCCAGGCGGAACCGCACGGCGACCAGGACGGCCACCAGGCCCGTCAGGGCGCAGGCGCTCTTGACCAGGTCGTCCCGTAGCGCCTCGCCGGGCCCGTCGCCCACGGCGCGCAGACCCAGCACCGAGACGGCCACCAGCCCGGCGTAGACCGTGACGAAGGCGAACCGGAACCGCTTCTCGCCGAGCGGCAGGTCGGGCGTGTAGCGATGGAAGGGCTCGACGAAGGTCAGCAGCAGAGCGGCCGAACCGCTCAGCGTGTAGAGGCTGTCGGCGACGCGCCCGACCATGCCGCCCGCCGGGGCCAGGACCGATAGCGCGCCGCTCAGCGCCAGGACCAGACCGACGACGCGCGCCCATCGCGCGTCGCGCGGGGCCGGATCGAACAGGGCGCGAGCCACCAGCCAAGCCCAGCCGCAGGCGCCGACGCCGATCAGCGAGAAGGCCGTCGCGGCGCCGCCCTCGAGAAGGCGGCCGAAGATGTAGCAGACGAACGACGCCGCCGCGATCGTCGCATGGACCTGCAGCCGGCCGCGCGGCCGCCACGGTCGGAAGCCTTTCTCCACGGTCGCGATCGAAGCGTTGAAGGTCGTCATGCGGCGAAAGTGCCCCTCGGGGCCCGGCCCTGTCCACCGGCCCGCGCGACCGGCGGAAAATATCTCTCGCCGAATTCCAAATCGGCGAGACCCGCAGCGCGCCTCGCCGCCATCCCTGCCGTCGGCCTCAGCCTCGAGGTCGCGTCAGGAGCCGCCATGTCGATCCCTTCCTCGTCCCCGTTTCCCCGGACCATCGGGGCCGCTGCCCTGCGGTGGGCGGGCGTCCTCTGGTTCAGCGTCGCCGCCCTCGGCCAGAGCGCCTTCATCGCCTTCATCCTGGCCTTCTACGGCGTGCGCACCGCGACCGGGAATTTCGCCGGCTGGAACGACAAGCCCCTGATCACCGGCTACGTGAAGGGCGACGACGCCGGCAACGCCGTCTTCGCCGCCCACGTGCTGCTGGCCTCGGTCGTGACGCTGGGCGGCTTGATGCAGATGATCCCCGGCCTGCGCCGCCGATGGCCCAGGCTGCATCGCTGGACCGGCCGGACCTTCCTCGTCGTCGCCGTCTTCCTGGCGCTGAGCGGCGTCTGGATGGCGGTCGTCCGGGGAACCTACCTGTCGGTGATCTCGGCCGTCGCCATCCTGGTCAACGCCGTCCTCATCCTGGTGTTCGCCGGCCTGGCCTGGCGACACGCGGTCAAGCGGCGGTTCGAGGCGCATCGGCGCTGGGCCCTGCGGACGTTCATGGTGGTCAGCGGGGTCTGGTTCCTGCGGGTCGGGATCATGGGCTGGATCCTCGTCAACCGGGGGCCCGTCGGCATGACCGACGACATGTCGGGGCCCGCCGACGTCGTCCTGACCTTCGGCAGCTACCTGATCCCGCTGACGATCCTGGAGCTGTACGGCGCGGCCCAGCGGAGCGCCGGCGGCGTCGGCAAGGTCCTGACGGCGGCCCTGGTCGTGGTCGCCTCGGCCTTCACGGCGGCCGGGGTCTTCGGGACCATCGCCTTCATGTGGCTCCCCCACGTCTGGCCGAAGTCCTAGCGGCGATCCTCCAGGATCATCGCCGCGCCCTTCTCGGCGATCATCACGGTGGGGGCGTTGGTGTTGCCCGAGGTGATGGTCGGCATCACCGAGGCGTCGACCACCCTCAGGCCCTGCAGCCCGCGCACCCGCAGGCGCGCGTCGACCACGGCCCAGGCGTCGCCCGCCGGGCCCATGGCCGCCGTGCCGACGGGGTGGAAGATCGTCGTGCCCAGCGCCTTGGCCGCCGCCAGCAGGTCCTCGTCCGTCCGGGCCGCCGCGCCGGGACGGAACTCCTCCGGGGCGTAGGGCGCCAGGGCCGGCTGGCCCACGATCCGGCGGGCCCAGCGCAGCGAGGCGATCGCCACGTCGCGGTCCTCCCAGGTGGCCAGGTAGTTGGGATCGATCCGGGGCGGATCGGCCAGGCCCGGACCCGACAGGGCGACGGCGCCACGGCTGGTGGGGCGCAGGTTGCAGACGCTGGCCGTGAACGCCCCGAACCGGTGCAAGCCGTCGCCCCAGCGGTCCAGGCTGAGCGGCTGGAAGTGGAACTGCAGGTTCGGCGTCTCGCGGCCGGGGTCCGAGCGGCAGAACATCCCCAGCTGCGACGGGGCCATGGTCAGGGGACCCGACCGCCGCAGGGCGTAGTCGAGGCCCATGCCCGCGCGCCGGACCAGGTTGGCGTAGTCGGTGTTCAGGGTGCGCACCCCGGAGACCTTGTAGACCGGCCGGATCTGCAGGTGGTCGTGCAGGTTGGCGCCGACGCCGGGCAGGTGATGCCGCACCACGACGCCGGCCTGCCTCAGCCGTTCGGCGTCGCCGACGCCCGAGCGCTGCAGGATCAGCGGCGAGCCGATCGCCCCGGCCGCCAGGATCAGCTCGCCGGCGACCCGGGCGGTCAGGACCTGGCCGCCGCGCACGGCGCGCAGGCCGGTCACCCGCCGGCCGTCCAGGTCGATGTGCTGGACCTCGACGCCGGTCTCCAGCCGCAGGTTGCCGCGCGTCAACACCGGCTTGAGGAAGGCCGTGGCGGTGCTCCACCGCCGGCCCGCCCGCTGGTTGACCTGGAAATAGGACGAGCCGGCGTTGTCACCGCCGTTGAAGTCGTCGATCGCCGGGACGCCGGCCTGTTCCCCGGCCCGGCGGATGGCGTCCAGGATGTCCCAGCGCACCCGGGGATGCTCCACCCGGTACTCGCCGCCCGACCGGTGATGGTCGCCCGACGGCGCGATGTGGTCCTCGTGGCGCAGGAAGTAGGGCAGGACGTCCGACCAGCTCCAGCCCACCAGTCCCTTCTGCCGCCAGGCGTCATAGTCCTGGGCCTGGCCGCGCATGTAGATCATGGCGTTGATCGACGAGGAGCCGCCGATCACCTTGCCGCGCGGATAGGGCAGGCTGCGGCCGTCCAGGCCGGGCTGGGGGACGGTTTCCAGCCGCCAGTCGGCGCGCGGGTGGCCGATGGCGAACAGGTAGCCGACGGGGATGTGGAACCAGATCCAGTCGTCCCGGCCGCCCGCCTCGAGCAGCAGCACCTTGACCGACGGATCGGCCGACAGGCGGTTGGCCAGCACGCAGCCGGCCGAGCCGGCGCCCACCACGACGTAGTCGAACGTCCCCAGGTCGATCTCGCCCGCCATCCCGCCCCATCCTTCGCCCGCGCCGCTTCGGGCGCTAGACCGGGATATCGCTGTACAGTCGATACGTCTCGTCGGCGATGGCCATGAACGGCCTGAGGGCGAGATCGCCGTCGGACCGTACATGCCGCCTCCTGCGGCAGGCGCGCCGAAATAGTGAACGTCGATCTCCGAAGCGCCGATTTCGTGATCACGGAGACTCGCCGTCCCGGCGGTACGGGCGCAACCTCGTCTCGGGATGTTCAAGCCGGAGGGACGGGCATGAGCGAGGAAGCCGTGGGCGGGGGCGTGGCCTACGAAAAGGTCGACGCCGCCTATTTCGACAAGCGGGGCCTCAAGCGTTACGCGGGCGTGTTCTCGTTGTGGGCGCTGGGCGTGGGGGCGGTGATCTCGGGCCAGTTCTCGGGCTGGAACCTGGGCATGGCGACCGGCGGCTGGGGCGGCATGCTGGTGGCCACCCTGATCATCACCGTCATGTACCTGGGCCTGACCTTCTCGATCGCCGAGATGGCCGCGGCCCAGCCGCACACCGGCGGGGCCTACAGCTTCGCCCGCGCCGCCATGGGGCCGTGGGGCGGCTTCGTCACCGGCCTGTGCGAGAACGTCGAATACGTGCTGACGGCGGCGGTCGTCTGCTTCTTCATCGGCTCGTACCTGGGCGGCATCTTCGAGACGCCGGCCTGGGTGCAGCCGCTCTACTGGATCGGCTCCTATGTGATCTTCGTGGGGCTGAACGCCGGCGGGGTGGCGATGTCGTTCCGGTTCACGGTGTTCATCACCCTGCTGGCCCTGGCCTGCCTGGCGGTGTTCTGGGTCAGCGCCCTGCCGCATGCCGACTTCGCCAAGTACGCCATGAACGTCGGGCCGGGCGGGACCGAGCTGAAGGACGGGCACGGCCCGTTCCTGCCGGCCGGGATCGGCGGGGCCCTGGCCCAGCTGCCGTTCGCGGTCTGGCTGTTCCTGGCCATTGAGCAGCTGCCCCTGGCGGCCGAGGAGAGCCACACGCCGCAGCGCGACCTGCCCAAGGGCATCATCCTGGGCATCTCGACCCTGATCGTCTCGGCCCTGCTGGTGCTGTGGCTGAACAGCGCCATCGCCCCGGGGACCTTCGCCCTGGCCAAGTCGGGCGAGCCGATCCTGGAAGGCTTCCGCACGATCTACGGCGGCGGCCTGGCCAAGGTGCTGGCGGCCGTCGCGGTGGCCGGGCTGATCGCCAGCTTCCACGCCATCATCTTCGCCTATGGCCGGCAGATCTATTCGCTGTCGCGGGCCGGCTACTTCCCCCGCGCCCTGTCGGTGACCCACGGCGTGCGCAAGACGCCGGACGTGGCCCTGCTGACCGGTTCCGGGGCCGGCCTGGCGGTGATGCTGGCGGTCTGGTTCATCCTGGGCGCCGAGAAGGGCGCGGCGGTGATCGGCGGCACCCTGCTGAACATGGCGGTGTTCGGGGCGATGCTGTCCTACGTGGCGCAGGGGGTGTCGTTCATCCTGCTGCGCCGCAAGTTCCCCGACCTGGAGCGGCCCTACAAGAGCCGGTTCGGCCTGACCGGCGCGGGCCTGACGGTGGTGATCTCGCTGGTGACGATCTTCTACCAGCTGAAGGACCCGATCTATCGCACCGGGGTGATCGGGGTGGCGATCTGGTTCGCGGTGGGCGTGGCCTATTTCGCACTATTCGGCCGGAAAAAGCTGGTGCTGTCGCCGGAAGAGGCCTTCGCGATCAGCGGCGGCAAGGCGGCCTACGAGACCCACTGACGTCAGGGTTTGCGGCCCTTTCAGGGGACGGGCTGGGGGCAAGCTGTCCCCAGCTTGTCCCCTGAAACTCATCGCGATTTCGAATATCGATGTTCACCCAATGGCCGTGACAGGCTATCGAGGGGAAACAACGGTGAGGAAATCCATGACGTCGCGGTCCGTGATCTCCGCCCCATTCTTCGCGAGTGTGGCGGTCGCCCTCATGCTCGGCGCGGTCGCCGCGCCAAGCCTGGCCCAGGCTCCCGCCAACCTGACGGCGGCCCTCGCCGATCCGGCCAGGCCCGCCGCCGACACCGCCCGGGACGCCGCGCGCCACCCGGCCGAGCTGCTGGCCCTGGCCAACGTCAAGCCCGGCGCCAAGGTGGTCGACCTGATCATGGGCGGCGGCTACTTCACCCGCATCCTGTCGCCGGCGGTGGGGCCGACCGGCGCGGTCTACGCCTATCAGCCGGCCGAGTTCATCAAGTTCAAGGCCCAGTACGGCGAGGACCTGAAGACCGTCGCGGCGGCCTACAAGAACGTCACGCCGCTGGACGCCAGCCTAGGCGCGCTGGACCTGCCCGACGGGCTGGACGCGGTGATCACCGTGCAGAACTACCACGACCTGCACCTGTCGCCGTTCCCCGCCGACACCGCCGCCAAGGTCAACGCCGAGGTGTTCAAGTCGCTGAAGCCGGGCGGGGTGTTCCTGGTCGTCGACCACGCCGCCGCGCCGGGCTCGGCGGACGCGCCGAACAAGCTGCACCGCATCGAGATGGCGACCGTGAAGTCCGAGGTCGAGGCCGCCGGCTTCAAGCTGGCCGGGGAAAGCCCGCTGCTGCACAGCGCGGCCGACCCGCACACCGCCAGCGTCTTCGACCCGTCGATCCGGGGCAAGACCGACCAGTTCGTCCTGAAGTTCGTGAAGCCTTAGGGGAGGGGGAGGGGGGACACGCGCTCGCCGTCAGCCGCGCCGGGAGAACAAGAGCGCCGTTCGCGAGTCGCGTGTCCCCAACCTTACCCCGTCCGGATCATCCCCCGAACGACCGGCCCGAACCGCCGAAGCCGCCGCGCGAGATCACCGAGCTGCGGCTCTGGACGCGGGCCGGGGCTCGCATCTCCGGCGCGTTGAAGCTGTCGGTGCGCACGCGGGTGCGGCCGGTGACGTAGTCGCGCGACAGCGGATAGCCCGAGCCGCCGTAATAGGTCCCGCTGCGGTCGCGGTACATCGGCGCGCCGTAATAGCCGCCGCCCATGTTGTTCAGCGCCTGACCGACGATGAAGCCGGTCAGCAGCGGCGTGAAGAAGCTGCCGCCGCCGCCGTTGTTGCGCGGCACGCACTGGTCGACGCCGTAGCGCTCCTCGCAGCTCTGCTGGTCGCTGAACTTCGGGGCGTTGGCGGCGCTGTCCTTCTGGGCCTGGTCGTAGGCGGCCTGGCACTGGGCGGCGGTCATGTCGCCGGAGGTCTTGCAGTCGTCCAGCGAGGCGTAGGTCTTGGCGTCGATCTCGCGCGAGGCCGACGGCGGGTCGCCCCACTGGGTGGCCGTGCCGGGATCGTCGCAGGCGCTGACCGAAATCGCCGTGCCGGCCATCAGGCCGGTCAGGGCCAGGCTGCTGGAGCGCAGGCGGCGGCGGGGAGGGGAGGTTTGTACAGTCATGGCGCGCCTCAGGCCGTCATGCAGGCGGCGTTCAGCACGCCGACCACGAGGGAGATGCTCATCAGATACACGCCGGCGGCGACCTCGCCCTTCTCGATCCGGGCGGTCACGTCCTTCATCACCACCACGCGCACCAGGGTGAAGGCGGCGATCTGCAGCACGCCGGCCAGGGCGGCCCAGGCGCAGAACTCCAGCAGGGTGACGGTGTTGCTGAGCGCCGAGGCCAGGGGCAGCACGTAGCCGACCAGCGCCCCGCCCAGGGCCAGGGCGGCGGCGACGTTGCCCTCGCGGATCAGCTTGGCCTCGTTGTAGGGCGTGACCCACTGGTAGACGATCTTGAAGATCACCGTGAACAGGCCCGCGGCCACGAAGGCGACCACGAAGGCCAGGGCGCTGGCGCCAAATCCGTGCAGGTCCATCTGTTTCCCCCTTGGGCCCCTAGGCCCTAAATTCGCCGACGCCCAGCGGGACGCCGATCATGATCTCGAACGACACCTCGGTGCGGTCCTCGTTCTCCTGTTCGATGGCCAGCAGGAGCTCGCGGCCTTCGCCGGGCAGGTCGCGGCCGAACAGCATGCAGGTCTGGAAGATACGCCGATCCGGGATCCCGTCGCGGTCGTCGTGGACGTCTTCCCAGAAGGTGACCGGCTCCTGGCTCTCGGCCTCGTCGCCGAACCACAGGCGCTGGTACTCGGGCAGGCCGGGGCCGGTGAAGGCGCGGGCCCGCAGCCGCTTGCCCCAGGCGTCGCGATCGGCGCGGCCGCCCGGATAGGCGCTGTCCCAGGGCACGAAGACGGTGATGTCGTTGACCCGCTGGCCCTCGCGGTCGTCGGACACGGCTTGGAACATCACGTCGTCGTCGGTGTAGAACCGGTGCACGAAGCCGCCGTCCTTCAGGTCGACCAGGCCCTGGGCGGTGATCTCCAGGGTGTCGCGGTCCAGCGGGAAGCGCAGGTCGTCGCCCAGCCGGCGCCAGGCCAGGGTGTCCAGCCAGACCGTGCGGCCCAGGGTGACGTTGCGGATCGCCGGCAGGGCCGAGGCGGGGGCTGTGTCCTTGCGGCCGAAGAGCTTGCTGAACATGAACGACCCGATGCGAAACTCGCGTCACATGTACGACGCGAACCGCGGCGACAAAAGGGGCGGCGGGATTACCAACTTGTCATGCGACCACGTAAGGTCGCGCTCTCGACGACTGACGTTCGCCCGCCCATCTAGTATGAACTCGCCTGAAGAGGCCCACAGAGAGGATCACGCCCCCATGAGCCAGACCGCCTGGACTGTCCGCACCCTGAAGGCCGCGCTCGACGAAGCGCCGGGGCGTGGCGCCGACGAGCTGACGGTGCGGGTGCTGGAAGGCGCCGAGCCGATCCTGCTGGCCACCATGCACTGGCAGGGCGACCTGGAGATTTATGTCAGCGTCAGCGACCAGCAGATCGCCGCCTCGACCCTGCTGTGGCCCGTCGATGAGCAGAAGGATCGCCACGCCTTCAACGAGTTCCTGCTCAAGGCCCAGAAGCTGGTGCCGCTGTCGAACTTCGGCATCAGCACCGTGGGCGGGCGCGACTATTACGAGCTGTTCGGCGAGATCTCGACCACCTCGCCGGTCGACGAGATCCTGATCGAGCTGCGCACCCTGGCCGAGAACGCCATAGACGCGGCTTCCGACCTGCGCGCTTCCTTCTCCCCCGCCGCCTGACCCATAAGAGCCTCAAGAGAGACCACCCCTATGTCCATCTGGAACAAGCTGTTCACCCTGGGCCGCGCGGGCGCGCACGAAGCCACCGCCGCCGTCGTCGACGCCAACGCCCTGCGCATCCTGGACCAGGAGATCCGCGACGCCGACGCCGCCCAGGGCAAGGCCCGCGACGACATGGCCACGCTGGTGGCGCGCCGCCGCATTCTGGAGAAGGAGGTCGCCGGCTTCCGCGACCAGGTGACCAAGTACGAGGGCTCGGCCCGCGCCGCCGTCCAGAAGGGCGACATGGACCTGGCCCGCCAGGTGGCCCAGCGCATCGCCGACCTCGAGCAGGACATCGCGCTGAAGGAGCCGCAGATCGGCGAGATGCGCGCGGCCGAGGACCAACTGCACACCGCCATCACCGCCACCGACCGCCGCATTGAGACCCTGCGTCGCGAGGTCGAGGTCGTGAAGGTCAACGAGAGCGTCCAGAAGGCCCAGGCCGCCGTCTCGGCGCGCGGGGCCGGCGCGGGCGCCGCTCTGGGCTCGGCCGCCGACAGCCTGGCCCGCATCAAGGAGCGCCAGGCGATCCGCGGCGAGAAGATCAAGGCCGCCGGCGAGCTGGAAGACCGCCGCACCGGCGCCGACCTGGACGAGAAGCTGCGCCTGGCCGGCATCCTGCCGGGCCAGTCCAGCGCCGACGACGTCCTGGCCCGCCTCTCCGCCCCGCCGCCGCTGCAGATCGAGCAGAAGGACGGCAAGACCGAGTAGGTTTCCGGTCCTCAAAGGGTTGTCATCCCGGAAGCGCGCAGCGCTGTCCGGGATCCAGGTGAACCGCACCGCATCAGCCCAGTCCCTTGGGTCCCGGACAGCCTCTGCGAGGCTTCCGGGATGACGACGGATTGGAAGCGCCGGGCCCTGTCGACCGCAATGCTGAAATGGATTGAAGCCTGATGCGCCGCCTGAAACTCACCCCGCGTCCCGACTGGCAGGCCAAGGCCGACGCGGTCGGGTTCGTCTATCACCACACCGAGGGCCAGGCGTACTGGGACGAAAGCGTCGCCTACGCCTTCACCCTGGACCAGGTGGAGCAGGACCTGGAGCCGGCCGCGGCCGAGCTCCACGACCTGTGCTTGGACCTGGTCGACGAGGTCGCCGGCAGCCAGGAGCTGATGGAGCGGCTGGCGATCCCGGAGGCGCATCGCGACCTGGTGGCCGGCTCCTGGCGCGCCAAGCAGCCCTCGCTCTACGGCCGGTTCGACTTCGGCTACGACGGCAAGGCCAAGCCCAAGCTCTACGAGTACAACGCCGACACCCCGACCAGCGTGTTCGAGGCGGCCACCTTCCAGTGGCTGTGGCTGGAGGAGCTGATCGCCAACGGGACGTTCCCGGCCAACGCCGACCAGTTCAACAGCCTGTTCGAGGCGTTGCGCGACCGGTTCAAACGCCTTTTTCCGAAGGGTGGCTTCGTCCACTTCGCCAGCGACGAGGACGCCGTCGAGGACCGCCAGACCGTGCGGTTCCTTGAGGACCTGGCCCTGCAGTCGGGCGTCGAGCCCAAGTTCGTGGCCATGGACAACATCGGCCTGAACGAGGAAGGCCAGTTCGTTGACCTGGAGGGCTTCGTCCTGCAGGCGGCGTTCAAGCTGTATCCCTGGGAGTTCATGCTGCGCGAGCCCTACGCCGCGCATCTGGAGACCGCCCAGGTGCGCTGGATCGAGCCGCCGTGGAAGGCGATCCTGTCGAACAAGGGCGTCCTGCCGCTGCTGTGGGAACGCCATCGCGGCCATCCCAACCTGCTGGAGGCCTATTTCGAGGGCGACCCGGCGGCGAGCGCCCTGGGCGGACGGTTCGTGCGCAAGCCGTTGTTCTCGCGCGAGGGCGCGAACGTCGAGATCGTCGGGGGGGATGAGCCGGTCCTCGACCAGGGCTACGGCGAGGAGGGCGCGATCGTCCAGGCCTACCACCCGCCGCCGGACTTCGACGGCAAGCGCCCGGTGGTCGGGGCGTGGATGGTCGGCAACGAGCCGGCGGGCATCGGCATCCGCGAGGACGACAGCGTGGTGACCAAGAACCTGGCCCGGTTCGTGCCGCACGTGATCGAGGGGTAGGCTCGCCGACCACCCGTGGCGAGCCGCTCCACCTTTTGGTGCGAACAAACTTTGGGTTGTGTATTCTCTGGCCTTTGATGAGAGGAGAAGACCCATGCCGGACGCCCCTCCAGGCCTCGAGCCCATCGCCGCCGTCGGCCAACGCCGCACGAACACCGCGAACCCCTTTCCCGGCCGGCCTCCCCAGGCGGAAGACGAGCGCTGGGAGTGGAACACCGACGCGGCGGCGGCCGAGGCGAAACGGCGCTTCGACCTGGCCGCCAAGGGCCGCGGCGAACAGCTGGGGCACCGGGAGCAGTCGGCGGTCCTCTACAAGTCCGGCGACGGCGTCGCCGTCGGCGCCCTGGGAACCGGCGCCATCGGGACCGGTTCCGCGCCGTACAACTTCACGGGCATCGCCACGAAGGACGTCATCGGCATCATCCACAACCACCCCGGCGGAACGCTGATCCCGTCCGCGGCCGACTGGAACGCGGTCTATGACCGGTTGGGGGCCGATATCACCGCGGCGGGGGGAGATGGGTCCAGGTTGTTGATGTACATCATCGGCGCCACCTATCCGCCGGAGGGCCCGAAGCCGACCTGGGTCATCTTCGTCTATGATCATCGCAATCGGACCGAAACCGTGCACGGACCCGAAGTGAACCCCGCGGGACAGCCTTGCTGAGACCCCTGGCCTTCGCGGGCGTCGCGATGCTCGCGGCCCTGGTCTGCGGCCCGCCCTGCGGGGCCGCCGACGGCGTCTTCGAGCGCGAGGCCGCCAAGGCCCGCGGCGAGAGGCTCGAGGGCCTGGGGCCGACGGCGGGCTTCACCCGGCTCCACAGCCTGACCGGGGCGTGGAGCGTGGTGTCCATCTATATCCAGCGGCCCCAGTCGCCGCGCGGCCGCTGGGTGGCCAGGCGGGTCGCCAGCGACATGGAAGGCCCCGCCTGGACCGACGCGGCCAGCTGTCCGGACCTGGTGACCAGCCTGGCGCTCCTGGAGCGCCTGGCCCCGCAGCGGATCGAGGTCCTGGGCCTGTCGCCCTATGCGCCGCCGCGCGCTTACACGGCCGACGGTATGCTGCAGACCGTCTGGAGCCTGGACGGCGCCCAGCCGGACGGCGCGCCGATCACCGTCGAGTGGTCGTCCAATTCGGGAGACCTGGCGCGATGGGGCGAGGCGACCGAGGCGCGGCTGGCCAAGTGCTGGAAGCCGGAGCCCAAGCGCTAGGCCGGCCTCACGTTTCCGCCGCGAAGGCGAAGACGTCCTTGGCGGGGATCAGGACCGTGAGGCCCTGCTGGTCCGAGGCCTGGACCAGGCCCAGCAGGCGTCCGGCGCTGTCGACCGCCGGCGCGCCGCTCATGCCGGGGGCGGCGTTCACGCGGACGATGACGCCGGCGTACGAAGCCCCGCCGTCGCCCCCCAGGACACCGGTCTCGGCGAAGCGTCCGACCTCCAGGACCGGATCGCTTTCATAGCCGTTCCTGGGATCGACCCAGACCACCACCACGCGCTCCCCGAACGCCGCGTCCGACGGCGTGCGGTCCAGCGGCGGCAAGGCCAGCGCCTCGTCGATCCGCAGCAGGCCCAGATCCAGGATGCCGTCCCGCCGCACCAGCTTGGCGGGCGCGGTCACGCCTTGCCGCAGGCCGATCCGGAAGGACGCGCCCTTGACGCCCTTCGCGGCGACCAGGACGTGCCCCGCCGTCACCACCAGCCCCTCGGCGTCGACCACCAGGCCGTTGGCCATGCCGATGAGTTCGCCCTTCTTGGTGAGCGTTTCCACCGTCACGACCCGGCCGCTCAGGTCGCGGAGGATGTCCTGCAGGGCCAGGACCGCGCGTTCGGCCTGGGCGGCCGGAGCGGTCGCCGCGATCGTGGTCAGGGCGCTGGTCGCGCCGGGCCCCTTGAAGGCCTCGGCCAGGTCGATCGCCACCTTGGAATTGCCGAGCGTCGAGATCGCGATCAGCGCGGCCTTGCGCCTTTGCTCGTCGGTCGAGGCCAGGTGTTCGATGAACTTCTCGACCGTCTGGGCCTCGGCGAACTGGATCTCGCGGTCCTTGCGCCCTTCCTCCGCCGCCTTGCGCGCTTCCTCGGCCGCCGTCTGACGGCGGTTGTAGATATGGGTCGCATAGAAGCCGATGCCGGCCACCACGACGCCGGAGATCAGCCCGGAGAGCGCGGTCAGCTTGTCCCAGACGTCCTTGTCGGGCTTGAGCAGCTTGGCCTTGATGGCGTCGATCTGGGCCTGGAGCGCTTCCGGCGTGGGCGGTGGGGTCGCGGCCAGGGCCGCCGGGGCGACCGACAGCAGCAGGCCCGCCGCGGCCAGGGCCGCGACGCTGAGGCGAGAGGACGAGGCGCGTGTCTTGTCCAGGGATCAACCCTCCCGGCGACGGGCCTGGCGCCATGCTAGGACGTGCGGCGGCCAAATTGCAATGCAGGGTCGCGCGGGGCCTTCCCGCCGTGGACCCGCGAGGCCTTCCCGCCCTAGTCTCCCGCCCATGACCCTTCGCGCCATTCCCTACGGCCTGATCGTCCTGCGCGTCATGGCCGGGCTGGCGATCCTCGTCCTGGCCCTGGCGGTCGGCCTTCCGGCCCGCTGGGCCTGCGCCGTGCTGTTGGCCGTCGGCGTCCTGTCCGACATCTTCGACGGGGTGATCGCCCGGCGGCTGGATTGCGTCACCGATCGCCTTCGCACCTTCGACAGCCGCGCGGACGTGGTTTTCTGGCTGTGCGCGACCGCCGCCGTCCTGGTCCTGCACCCGGGCCTGGTCGCGACGCTCTGGCCGCCGGTCGCGGTGCTGGCGGTGATGGAGCTGACGGGACATGCGATCAGTTTCGCCCGCTTCCGCAAGGAGGCCTCGCCGCACCACCTGCTGTCGAAGCTGTTCGGCCTGGCCCTGTGGGGGCTGCTCACCCAGCTTCTGGTCGCGGGGACAGGCGGCTGGGTGCTGCCGGCCGCCTTCGCGGTGGGCGTCGCCTCCCAGCTGGAGGCCTGGGCGATCATGCTGATCCTGCCCGCCTGGCGATGCGACGTTCGCGGAGCGGGGCAGGCGCTGGCCCTGCGCCGCGCGGCCTCGGCGGCCTGAAAATCTCCACCGACCCTGTCGATCCGTCCGGGGCTGGTTCGTCGTCCTCAATAGCGACACAGTCCGGCGGCGACGGCGCCCCCGGTTCGCTCCAGCGAGGAAACCCCGATGCGTTACATGTGCCTGATCGTCACCAAGCCCCCAGGCCCGCCGGAGGCCACGCCCGAACTGGTCGAGGCGATGAACACCCTGGCCAACCGCGAGATCCAGGCCGGCCGCATGCTGGGCGGCGGCGGTCTGCTGCCGATCGACGCTGGCGCGCGCGTCTCCCTGTCGGCCGACGGCAAGTTCACCGTGCTGGACGGCCCGATGGTCGAGGCCAAGGAGGTGATCGGCGGCTATGCGATGTTCGAATTCGCCAGCAAGGAGGAGGCGGTCGCCTCGGCGGTCGAGTTCCTCCAGCTGCACAAGGACCACCAGCCGGGCTGGGAAGGGACGTGCGAGATCCGCCCGATGATCGAGCATTGACCCCGGTCCGGGCCCCATTCCTTGGCAAGCGCCGCCGGCGTCCGTGAGCGACGCCGACGCCCATCGCGCCGTCCTCGCCGTCTGGCGGGTCGAGCACCCCAGGCTGATCACCAGCCTGGCGAGGATGCTGCGCGACGTGCCCCTGGCCGAGGAGCTGACCCAGGACGCCCTGGTGGCCGCGCTCGAGACGTGGCCGACCAGCGGCGTGCCCGAGCGCCCCGGCGCCTGGCTGATGGCCACGGCCAAGCGGCGGGCCCTGGACCGTCTGCGGCGCGGCCCCATGCTGGAGCGCAAGCACGGCATGGTGGCCCGCGAGCTGGAGCACGAGCAGCAGGCCGCGCCCGATCTCGACTCCGTCCTGGACGACGACATCGGCGACGAGATGCTGCGCCTGGTCTTCACCGCCTGCCACCCGCTGCTGTCGCGCGAGGCGCGGGCGGCCCTGGCCCTGCGGATGGTCTGCGGCCTGACGACCGACGAGATCGCCCGCGCCTTCCTGCTGACCGAGAGCGCGGTCGCCCAGCGCATCGTGCGGGCCAAGCGCACCCTGTCGGAGTCCGGCCTGGCCTACGAGACCCCGCGCGGGCCGGAACGCGCGGCGCGCCTGGCCTCGGTGCTGGAGGTCGTCTACCTGATCTTCAACGAGGGCTACACGGCCACGCGGGGTCAGGACTGGCAGCGGCCGCAGCTGTGCAACGAGGCCCTGCGGCTGGGCCGGGTGCTGACCGCCGTCGCGCCGGACGAGCCCGAGGTCCACGGCCTGCTGGCCCTGATGGAGTTGAACGCCTCGCGCACGGCGGCGCGGACCGACGCCGGGGGCGAGCCGGTGCTGATGCTGGACCAGGACCGCAGCCTCTGGGACCTGCTGCAGATCCGGCAAGGGCTGAAGGCGCTGAAGCGGGCCCAGGACCTGGGCGGGGCCGGCGGCTTCTACGCCCTGCAGGCGGCGATCATCGCCTGCCACGCCCAGGCGCCCACGGCGGCCGACACCGACTGGCTGCGCATCGCCGCCCTCTACGCCGAGCTGACCCGGGTGGCGCCGTCGCCGGTGGTGCAGCTGAACCGCGCCGTGGCGGTGGGCATGGCGCAGGGGCCGGCGGAGGGTCTGGCGATCGTCGAGGCCCTGGCCGACGAGCCGGCGCTGAAGGCCTACCACCTGCTGCCCGCCGTTCGGGGCGACCTGCTGCTGAAGCTGGGACGGTTCGAGGAGGCCCGCGCGGCGTTCGAGGCCGCCGCCGAGCTGGCGGGGAACGGGCGGGAGAAGGCGCTGCTGCTGCGGCGGGCGGAAGAGGCCGCGCGCCGCTGACGATCGCTGACGGGGACATGCACTCATTCCGCTGCGCCTGCCGGCTTCGCGCCGAGGTCGGAGTGAGTGCGTGTCCCCCAAGTCGGCCGTGGACTTGCCGGACACGCTCGGGGCGAAGGTGGGGACACGCACTCACCCTGATCGCCCTGGCAGGATTTCAGACGCCTTGCCGTGAGAGCATGTCCCCGGCGCGGGGATCGAGCCGCGTCTATCCCCGCCAGCGGCGAGGAAAACGCCAGCAACGT
>NZ_JBBEUD010000021.1:0-94637 GCF_037402475.1 Caulobacter sp. CCG-8 | reverse complement strand
GGCCGCGCCGGCGCCCGTCGTCAGCTCCAACCCGAATCTGAAAACCTGGCGCCGTCCGGACGGCACCTTGGTCACCGCCATGGCGCCGATCGCCAATCCCAAGGCCACCCGCTATGCGCCGCGCGCGGTCTCCGCGCCGGCTCGCCGCGGTCGCGCCGCGCCCGCTCCGGCCGCCAAGCCCTCCGTCGTCGCCAAGGCGCCGGCCAAGCCGGCCGTCGTCGCGCCCGCCCCGGCCCCGGTGAAGCCGGTCGTCGCGGCCAAGCCCGCCGTCGCCCCAGCCAAGGCCCCGGTCGTCGCCGCGGCTGCTGTCGCGCCCGCCACCAAGCCCGCCCCGGCCCAAGTCGCCGCGAAGCCGCTGACCAAGCTGGAGAAGCTGCAGGCCGCCGTCGCGCCGGAAGCCACCAAGGGCGCGACCCTGGCCACGGCCGAAAGCCTGGGCCAAGGCAAGGAAGGCCAGGTCACCCTGTCCCTCCCCGCCACCCTGGGCGACCTGATCAAGAAGGAAGCCGCCAAGCTGGGCCTGGGCAAGCCGGCCAAGAAGGCCAGCGCCTACGCCGACCTGCAGGGCCAGGGCTACGAGATCACCCCGAACGGTCGCCAGACCGCCGAGATCAAGGCCGGCGAGCCGGCCACCTTCGCCTGGCAGGTCAAGCCGACCGCCGCCGCCAAGGGCCCGCTGAAGACCGACTTCGGCGTCGAGCTGAACGGCGCCAAGCCGGCGCAGGGCTTCACCCTGGGCTCGATCTCCAAGCAGGTCGCGCCGATCCAGGAAGCGGTGAAGGAGAAGACCAAGGGCTTCAAGTTCGCCATGCCCAGCCTGCCGAACCTGGGCAAGTATGAAACCGTCGACCTGCCGGGCGTCGGCAAGGTGCCGGGCAAGTCGCTGCTGGGCGGCGCCCTGGTGCTGCTGGCCCTGCTGATCCTGGTGGCGATCGCGCGCAACGCCGCGGCCTCCAAGGCCCGGGCCGAGCGTCGCCGCAAGTTCCGCACGCTGACGGATTACGGCCGCAACGAGATGGAGCACGACGCCCCGCCCGCTTCGGCCAGCGTCAACTACGTCAACCCGATGGTCGCGGCCGCCGGCGGCGCCCTGGCCGGCGCGGCGGTGGCCACGGCGGTCAACCATCATGACGACCACGGCCACCACGACGATCACGGCCATGACGCCCATGGCCACGACGACCACGGCCATGGCCACGATGATCATGCCCACGGCCATGACGATCACGCGCACGGGCACGACGACCACGCCCACGACGCCCATCACGTGAGCGCCCAGGCGGTCAGCGGCCACGATCATCACGACGATCACGGCCATGGCCACGACGACCACGCCCACGGTCACGACGACCATGGCCACGGTCAGGGCCACGACGACCACCACGTCGCCCCGACGGCCGGCGCGCCGGTCCTGGCGGTCAGCGGTCACGACCATCATGACGACCATGGCCACGGCCACGACGATCATGGTCACGGCCATGACGACCACGGCCACCGCCATGACGATCACGCCGGTCATCACGACGACCACGGGCATCACGCCCACGATCCTCACAAGGAACTTGAGCACGCCCACTAGGGGGCGCTTGCCAGACCCGCCCGCCTGACGCATTGAGGCCTCATGTTTGACGCGCTCCTCGCCCAGGTGGGCGGACTGAACGGTCCGTTCGCGGCCTTCCTTTCCGTCCTGATGATCGACCTCGTCCTCGCGGGCGACAACGCGGTGGCCGTCGGCCTGGCGGCGGGCGGCCTGCCGGCCAAGGATCGCAAGAAGGTCATCCTCTACGGGCTGGGCGCGGCCGTGGTGCTGCGCATCAGCTTCGCCCTGATCACCACCTGGCTGCTGGGCGTGATCGGCCTGCTGCTGGCCGGCGGCATCCTGCTGCTGTGGGTCTGCTGGAAGATGTGGCGCGAGCTGCGCGAGCAGATCACCCACGACCAGGCCAACGCCCAGGCATGCCTGGACGACGACCCGAACACCGAACCCGTCAACGTCAAGCCGGCCAAGAGCTTCCAGCAGGCCTTCCTGCAGGTGCTGATCGCCGACGTCTCGATGTCGCTGGACAACGTGCTGGCCGTGGCCGGCGCGGCCCGCGAACACCCGGCCATCCTGGTGTTCGGCCTGTTGCTGTCGATCATCCTGATGGGCGTGGCCGCCAACGCCATCGCCAAGCTGCTGCACAAGCACCGCTGGATCGGCTTCATCGGCCTGGCCATCGTGCTGTACGTGGCCGCGCACATGATCTGGGAAGGCCACCGCAGCGTGGTCATCGACCTGAACAAGACCCAGGCCTACAACGCCGCCATGCCCTCGTTCGTGGAGATCACGCCGAACGAGGTGGCCGAGCACAACTCGCACAAGAAGCACAAGTGATGCGCGGCCCCGCCCTGGTCGTCCGGCTGGCCGCGCTCAGCGGCTTCCTGGCCGTCGCCTTCGGCGCCTTCGCCGCGCACGGCGCCAAGGACGCCCGGGCGGTCGAACTGCTGCACACCGGCGCGCTGTACCAGATGACCCACGCCCTGGCGGTGTTCGGCTGGCTGGCCGTGCGCCAGATCGGCGAGGCTAGGGCTGGCGGCAAGGCGGGCATGACCGCCCCTGCCCTGTTCCTGGTCGGGACCGTGCTGTTCTCGGGCTCGCTGTACGCCCTGGCGTTCGGCGCGCCGCGGATCATGGGCCTGGTCACGCCATTCGGCGGCCTGTGCTTCCTCGCCGGCTGGCTGCTGCTGGCCTGGCGGGCGGGAACGATCGTCGACCGCGAGGCCTAGGCCGCGCGCCGGTCCTTGGGGACCGCCAGCAGGAAGATCGCCAGGCTCGATCCCGCCAGGCAGGCGAACATCACCGCCGCCACGGGCCGGGGCGTGCCGTCGTGCAGCACCCCGCTGACGCCCGAGGCCAGGGCCCCGGCCGCGAACGACACCCCGCCCATCAGGGCCGAGGTCGAGCCGGCCCGGCTGGGATCGACGCTCAGCGCCCCGGCCATGGTGTTGCCGGCCATCAGGCCGTAGCTGGACAGGGCCGCGAAGAGCAGGGGCAGGACCGTGAACTGTCCGCCCAGGCCGCTGTAGGCCGCGACGGCCAGCAGCAGGGCGGCGACGATCGAGGCGATGCTGGCTCGCACCAGCACCTGGTCGGGCGTGAAGCGCCGCAACAGCAGGCGATTGACCTGGCTGGCCCCGATGATGCCCACGGCGTTGAAGGCGAAGATGATGTTGAAGACCAGCGGCGGGTGGCCATAGGTCCCCATCACCAGGTCCGGCGCGGTCGAGATGTAGGTGAACAGGGTCGCGCCGTTCAGGGCGCCGGCCAGGCCGTAGCCGACCAGCCGCTTCTGGCGCAGCAGGGCGAAATAGGCCCGGAACGGGTTTTCCGACCGCGCCTGGACCGCCGTGGCCTCCGACCGCGACTCCGCCAGGCTCAGGGTCACCCACAGGCCGATCAGCAGGCCGAACACCGCCAGGGTCCAGAACACCCCGCGCCAGCCAGCCAGGAACTGCACCGCGCCGCCCAGCTGCGGGGCCAGCACCGGCGCCAGGCCCATGATCAGGGTCATCATCGACAGCACCCGGGCCGTGTCGGCGTGGTTGAACTTGTCGCGCACCACCGCGCGGGCGATCACCGGCCCCGCGCAGCCGCCCAGGGCCTGGACGAAGCGGGCGGCGATCAGCACCTCGACCGACGGCGCCAGGGCGCAGACCACCGAGGCGGCGATGAAGATACCCACGCCCAGCAGCAGCGGCAGGCGACGTCCGAACCGGTCCGAGGCCGGGCCGTACAGGAACTGGCCGATCGCCATGCCCGCGAAGAACGCCGCCAGGGTCGCCTGAACGTCCTCGGCCCCCGCGTGCAGGGTCCGGCCGATGTCGGGCATGCTGGACAGGTACATGTCGATCGACATCGGCGCGAAGGCCGTGAGGGCGCCCAACATCAGGACGAGCCGCCAGGGCGTGGCGGCGGGCGTGGGCTGTGCGGTGTCGGTCATGGCCGCGCTTTTACGCTTGTTTTCCGCAAGGGTAAGTCCTTGACCGTACGAATCGCGGCCTTGCCCGATGCGACGCCCTCCCGCAAGGTGATCAGCAATAATATAAGCAGGGAAACGCCATGACCCGTCTTGCGCCGCCGATGCCCGAGCCCGCGTTCGCGCAGATCAACGGGATCCGCATGGCCTATTACGAGGCCGGGCCGCGCGTGGGCGTGCCGATCGTGCTGTGCCACGGCTTCCCGGAGTTCTCGTATTCCTGGCGCTGGCAGATTGCCGCCCTGGCCGCGGCCGGCCGCTGGGTGATCGTGCCCGACCAGCGCGGCTACGGCCTGACCGACCGCCCCGAGGCGGTCGAGGACTACGACATGGCCCACCTGACCGGCGACCTGGTCGGGCTGCTGGACCATCTGGGTGTCGAGAAGGCCGTGTTCTGCGGCCACGACTGGGGCGGCCTCGTCGTCTGGCAGATGCCGCTGATGCATCCCGACCGGGTGGCCGGCGTGGTGGGCGTCAACACCCCGTTCCTGCCGCGTCTGCCGGTCGACCCGATCACCGCCTTCCGCAACGCGTTCGGCAACGACATGTACATCGTCCACTTCCAGAAGCCCGGCGTGGCCGACGCCCAGCTGGCGGCCGACGTCGAGAAGACCATGCGCTACTTCATGCGCAAGCCGACCGGCGTCCAGGCCGCCTTCACCAGCGGCGAGACGGGCGGACGCTCGCTGGCCCTGCAGGACGGCCTGGCCCGCTTCGACGTCGCCGACACCTCGGCCCAGCTGCTGGAGCCGGAGGAACTGGCGACCTTCGTCGAGACCTTCCAGCGCACCGGCTTCACGGGCGGGATCAACTGGTACCGCAACTTCGTGCGCAACTGGGAGCGGGCCGAGCACCTGCCGGCGCGGATCGACGGCGTCCCCTGCCTGATGATCATGGCCGAGCACGACGTGGTGCTGCCGCCGTCCCTGGCCGACCGCATGGGCGACCAGATCTCGGACCTGGAGAAGGTGCTGGTCGAGGGCAGCGGCCACTGGACCCAGCAGGAAGCGCCCGAGCGGGTGAACGCCATCCTGATCGACTGGCTGGGTCGGCGGTTCCCGAACTAGAAACGCGGGGGACATGCCCTTGCGGCGTGTCCCCAACAGCAGGCGCAGCGCTTGAACATGGGGACACGCCGCAAGGGCATGTCCCCGACTGCTAGTCTAGCTGCTTGGGCGCCTTCTCGCCCGCCAGCAGCTCGGCCCGGCGGCGCATGGCGGCCGCCATCTGCAGCATGGCCAGGGCCGAGGTCGGGTCACGCTCGGCGGCGCGCAGGGTGTAGAGCTGGGCCGTCACCTGCAGCGGGATGACCTTGTCCAGGCCCTCCGGCCCCATGAGGGCGGCGATGGCGCGGTCGAGGTCGGCCAGCTGGCGCGGGCTGAGCATGGCCAGCAGTTCGTCGTCGCTGAAGTCTTCGGGATTCGGCTTGTCGGTCATCACGCTCAGGATAACGCAAATGACGGCCGCGGGGACACAGGCCCTTCTTCGCGTCGCGGCGTTCCCTCGCGCCCCGAAACGGGGTTAGGGTTGGCGCATGGATCGTAATGCTTCCGCCTCCCCGATGTCCGCCACCGGTCGCCGCGGCCTGTTTCGCGACATCGAGCCCTTCTCCTTCGGCTGGCTCAACACCGACGGTCCGCACGAAATCTATTACGAGGAATGCGGCGCGCCGCGCGGCAAGCCGGCGGTGATCCTGCACGGGGGTCCCGGCGGCGCGGTCAATCCCACCATGCGGCGGTTCTTCGACCCCAGCAAATGGCGCATGGCCCTGTTCGACCAGCGGGGCTGCGGCCGCTCGCGCCCCAACGCCAGCCTGGAAGACAACACCACCTGGAGCCTGATCGCCGACATCGAGCGGCTGCGGGTGCATCTGGGCGTCGAGAAGTGGACCGTGTTCGGCGGCTCGTGGGGCTCGACCCTGGCCCTGGCCTACGCCATCGCCCACCCCGACCGGGTCGAGGCCCTGGTGCTGCGCGGCATCTTCCTGCTGACCCAGAAGGAGCTGCGCTGGTTCTACCAGGACGGCGCCTCGATGCTGTTCCCCGACGCCTGGGAGCGGTTCCTGGCCCCGATCCCGGTCGAGGAGCGCGGCGACCTGATGGCGGCCTACCACCGCCGCCTCACCCATCCCGACCGTCGCGTCCAGGCCGAGGCCGCCGGCGCCTGGAGCCAGTGGGAGGGCGACACGATCTCGCTTCGCGGACCCGAAGCGCGTCCGCCCAAGTTCAACGAAGAGGACTTCGCGATCGCCTTCGCGCGGATCGAGTGCCACTTCTTCACCAACGGCGGGTTCTTCGACGAGGACGGCTGGATTCTCCAGAACATCCACAAGATCCGCCACATCCCGGCCTGGATCGTCCAGGGCCGCTTCGACGTGGTCACTCCGCTGGACAGCGCCTGGGCGCTGCACCGGGCCTGGCCCGAAGCCCGGTTCGAGATCGTCTGGGACGCCGGCCACGCCTCGACCGAGCCCGGGGTCATCGACGGCCTGGTGCGGGCGACCAACGCGGCCCTGGCGGTCTAGGCGCGGGCCTCGGCGCGACGCGACAGGCCCTCCCGGACGGCCAGGCCCAGCAAGACCCCCGTCGTGGCGATCGACAGGATCAGCGGGCTGACCACCAGGCTGGCGGGCGCCAGGGCCGCCAAGGCCAGCAGGGCCGCGACCTGGGCCGGCGCCCAGGCCCGGAACACCGCCCGCTTGAACAGCAACCCGCCCAGCAAAAACAGGAACGGCCCGCCGATCAGCGCGGCCGCGGTCTTGGGATCGGTGTGACCCGTCGGGTGGTGGATGGTCCACTCGTCGGCCACAGCCGTGACGATGATCCCGGCGATCGGCAGCAGGTGGATATAGGTGTAGGCCGTGCGGGCCAGGCGGCCGGGGTCCTTGGCGTGGCTGATGGCCTCGCTGGCCGCCTCGGCGGTGTCCGCGAAATAGATCCACCACATGGCCAGGCTGCCGGCGAACGAGGCCAGAAAGGCGGCGATCACCGTCGGCGTCCAGGCCAGGCCCGCCGTCGTCGCGCCCATGACCAGGATCGACTCGCCCAGGGCGATGATCGTGAACAGGGCGCAGCGCTCGGCCAGGTGCCCGCCCTCGACGTCCCACTCCTCGGCGCGGGCCCGGCCCATGCCGGGCGTCCAGAACCCCATGGCCGGCGAGACGTATTCCAGGGCGATCGCCCCGCCCCAGAGCGCCAGGCGCACGCCGCCCTCGGCCAGGCCGCCGGCGATCCACAGCACGCCGGAGGCCGCGAACCAGGCCGAAATGCGGATGAAGTTGCGGCTCTGGAACGGATGGGCCCGCATCGCCCAGGCGGTGAACAGGCTGCGGCCCAGCTGGATGGCCACGAAGGCCAGGGCGAAGATCAGGCCGCGCTCGCCGAACGCCTTGGGGATCGACATGGTCAGGACCATGCCCACCACCATCACCGCGAACAGCATGATCCGCACCGGCGGCCGTTCGGGGTCCAGCCAGTTGGTGACCCAGGCCGTAAAGATCCACGCCCACCAGACGGCCATCAGCAGCAGGCCCGTCTCGACCACGCCCAGCAGGGTCGCATGCTGCATCAGGCCGTGCGACAGCTGGGTCACCGCGAACACGAAGACCAGGTCGAAGAACAGCTCGACATAGGTGACCCGCGCGTGGCCGCCGGCGGCCCGGTCGCGGAGCATGTGTCGGCTTGGCATGGCGGAATCCCTCGTGGCGAGTCGCCAGCCTAGAGCGTGGCGGCGGAAAGTGGAGACATCCACGCCGGCGGATAGAACGTTTTGCGCTCCGGCGCGCTTCCGTTGGTATGGACGCCTCGGACCTCCTTCTCCATCGCACCGCCCTGATCGGCGCCGCCGTCGCCCTGGCGATCGGGCTGACGGGCGGCCTGGCCCTGAAGGTCGGCGCCCAGACCGCGCCGGAGTCCGACATGGCCTTCGCGTCCGAGCCCTCGGCGTCCCAGGACGAGCCGATCGCCTGGCCCAGCGGCAAGGTCCCCGGCTACGTGGTCGGCACCGACTTCCTGCGCCCCCAACAGCCCGATACGCCCGTGGTGGTGGCCTCCTACGAGGTCCCGGAATACGTCCCGGCGGCCTGGACCGAGCCGACGCCCCAGGCCCAACCCGTCCGTCTGGCCGAAGCCGGCGAGCGCCGGTGGCCTTCGACCGGCGGCGACATCCTGGACACCCGCCTGCCGGAGGACGCCCCCTCCCCGCCCGAACCGCCGCTGGCGATCGACGCGCCCGACGCGCCCCAGGCCGCCGCGCCCATCATCATGGCCGCCGCCAACTAGGCCAAGCTCGGCCCCTCCCTTGCAGCCGACCGCTCCAACCCAGGGCGCGTGTTCCATTTCGCGCCACAGGCGAGGATCGGGATGACGGACACAGTGCACGACGACGAACGGCCCGACCTCTGGCGCAAGCTGGAAGCCCTGGCCTGCGGCTTCGTGCTGTTCATGCTGTCCAACGCCTTCATCGGACCGCTGCTGGATCCCCTACAGGCCGGCGGCGAGAACAATCCCGTGCTGCGGCTGATGTGGCTGCCGGTCTACGCCCTGATCCTGGGCCTGGCCGTCTGGCGCGCGCCGCGCGTCATGCGGTTCTGGTTCCCGGCCGTCATGCTGAGCCTGCTGATCTTCTGGGTGTTCGCCTCGGCCTCGTGGTCCTTGGAGCCGGGCACCACCAATCGCCGTGCCCTGGCGGCGGCGTTCACCACCCTGTTCGGGCTCTATTTCGCCTCCAGCTTCGACGGCAGGCGGATGGCCGAGATCATCGCCACCACCTTCCTGTTCCTCGCCATCGGCGGCGGGCTGGCGGCGGTGGCCTACCCCAAGATGGGCGTCCACCACGACGTCAACGCCGGCGACTGGCGCGGCCTCTGGTACGAGAAGAACCAGATGGGCGCGATGATGGTCTATGGCGCCCTGGCGGCGATGGCCGCCATCCTGGCCGGTTCGCCCCGTCGCAAGCAGATGGTCGTCACGATCCTGCTGTGCGCGGCGCTGATCGTGATGACCAAGTCCAAGACCTCGCTGGTCGTGCTGCTGATGGGCCTGGGCGGCTCGATGCTGCTTACGGCCATGCGGCGCGGGCCCGCCACGGCGATCGTCGTGGTCTGGCTGGGCGTCACCGTGGTCCTGACCATCGCCCTGGTGATGTGGCTCTCGCCCGAGCTGGTGTTCAAGGCCCTGGGCAAGGACCCCACCCTGACCGGCCGCACCGACATCTGGGCCGCCCTGCTGCGCCAGTCCGCCAAGCGCCCCCTGACCGGCTACGGCTACGCGGTGTTCTGGACCCTCGAATCCCATCCGGCCCAATGGATCCGCAAGGAGACCGGCTGGCTGGTGCCCACCGCACACAACGGCTGGCTCGACATCCTGGCCCAGCTGGGCTGGATCGGGGTGGGCCTGTGCGCCCTGGTGCTGGGCGGATCGCTGCTGGTCTCGCTGCTCCGCTTCCGCCGGGTGCAGGACGGGTACTGGGCCACCCTGTTCCTGGCCATCTTCCTGATGACCACCTTCTCCGAGAGCTTCATCCTGGAGCGCAACGGCATCGCCTGGGCCCTGGCCTGCGCGGCGGTGACGCGGTTGCTGGGTCCGGTGTGGACCAAGCCGGCCGAGACGGCTCAACGCCGCCCGATCTTCGCCGAGGCGCCGCTGGCCTGGTCCCTGGCCCCCGCCGAGCCGGTGTTCGAGATCTGGACGCCCGAGCCGGGCCGCGCGCCGGTCGTTGCCCAAGCCGCGACGCGACCTGCGCCACGTCCCGCGACCTTCGGTCAGTCCTTCCAGCCCACTTTTGGCAAGCGCGCGGTCTCGCCTTTCGGCGCTTAGGCGTCTACTGGAGCGGCATGACCGACTACACGCCCCAACAGATCGTCGCCCGCGGCGCGCGCGCCGACGCCGAAGCCGCCGCCGACGCCATCGACAACCACCCCGGCCTCGAGGGCGCGACCTACTCGATCCTGGAAGAGGACGAGGACAAGGGCGTCTGGCGCATCGACGCCTTCCCGACGACCGACGAGGAAGACGCGGGCCTGCTCGCGGTCCTGGCCGGCTATCCGCTGAAGGTGGTGCGCGAGCAGCTGGCCGACGCCGACTGGCTGGCCATGGCGCTGTCGGGCCTGCCACCGGTGCGCGCCGGCCGGTTCTTCGTCTACGGCATGCATGATCGCGGCCGGGTGCCGGCCAGCGCGGTCAACCTGCGCATCGAGGCCGGCGCGGCCTTCGGCACCGGCCACCACGGCACCACCGTCGGCTGCCTGCTGGCCTACGACAAGCTGCTCAAGGCCCGGAAGTTCAACAAGGTGCTCGACGTCGGCGCCGGCACGGGCCTTTTGGCCATCGCCGCCGCGCGGACTGGATCACGGATCGCCGTGGGCACCGACATCGACAAGCCCAGCGTGCGCATCTCGCGGGAGAACGCCAAGGTCAACCGCGCCAACGCCCGGTTCGTCCACGCCTCGGGCCTGTCCAACCGCCTGGTGGCCGACAACGCCCCCTACGACCTGGTGTTCGCCAACATCCTGGCCCGCCCGCTGATCAGCCTGGCCCAGGACATCAAGAACGCCCTGATCCCCGGCGGCACGGTGATCCTGTCGGGCCTGCTGCGCACCCAGGAGCGGATGGTCAAGGCCGCCTACCTCTCGCGCGGCTTCAAGGTGGTGGACCGCATCCACCGCGACGCCTGGGCGGCGCTGGTGCTGCAGCGGCCGTAGGCGGAACGCGGAACACCCTCAGCCTCCTCCACGTTTCTCCCGGCGGGACACTCTCGCTCCAGGAGCAACGTCATGACCTATGTCGATCCCCAAGGCCCGCCGCCCGAGCGCGTCGTCCATGTCCGTCGCGAAGGCGGCGCGACGGGATGGTTCGTGGCCGGGGCGGTGGCCATCGTCGCCGTGGTCGCCATCGCCTTCATGCTGACCGTGGGCGCGCGCACGCCCACCGACGACCAGATCGCCCAGGCCCAGGAACAGGGCCGCGCCGCGGCCGTCGCTGAAACCGCCCAGACCGGCGCCGCCCAGGCCACGATCGTCGCCCAGCAGGCCGCCCGCGACGCCAGCGCCGCCGCCGACAGCGCCCGCCGCTCGACCGAGGCCACGGCCGCCAACGCCGCCCAGTCCGCACGGGACGCCTCGGCCCGCGCCGCCCTGTCGCGCGACGACACCCTGGCCCCTTCGGCCGATCCGAACATCCAGACGCCGCCGGCCCAACCTCAGCCGGTGAACTAAGCCCCTCTTTCCAGGGAAGCGGGGTGGGACTACATCGAAGGTCATGCGCCAGACCTTCGATGAATCCACCGATCCGGGCTTCGGCCCCCGCCACGTTCCCCTGATCCGCGCCGCCATGGCCAAGCAGGGCCTGGACGGCTTCCTCGTCCCGCACGAGGACGAGCATCAGAACGAATACCTCCCCGCCGCCAACGACCGCCTGGCCTGGGCCAGCGGCTTCACCGGCTCGGCCGGGGCCGGGGTGATCCTCAAGGACCGCGCCGCCGTGTTCGTCGACGGCCGCTACACCCTGCAGGTGCGCGATCAGGTCGACCAGGGCGTGTTCGAGATCCGCGACCTCGTCGAGGGCGGCGTGCCGGCCTATCTCGAGACCGCCTCCAAGGGCGCGGTGATCGGCTACGACGCCCGCCTGCACAGCCCGCAGGCCCTGGACGGCCTGAAGGCCGCCGCCGCCAAGGCCGGCGCCGCGCTCAAGGCCGTGGCGATCAACCCCATCGACGAGGCCTGGGGCGCCCAGCGTCCCGCCCAGCCCGCAGCTCCGGTCGTGCCCCAACCCGTGAAGTACGCGGGCGAAGAGTCGGCCTCCAAGCGCGCCCGCGTCGGCTCGGCCGTCGCGGCCCTGGGGGCCCAGGCCGCGGTGATCACCGCCCCGGCTTCGATCGCCTGGCTCTTCAACATCCGCGGCGGCGACGTCATCCGCTCGCCCCTGCCGCTGTCCCAGGCCGTGCTGCGCGCCGACGGCACGGCGCGGCTGTTCCTGGACCCCGCCAAGGTCACCGACGACCTGCCCGCCTGGCTGGGCAACCAGGTGTCGCTCGAGACGCCCGAGGCCCTGGACGGGGCCCTGGCCGAACTGTCAGGCCAGAAGGTCGTCGTCGATCCGGGCCAGTCCTCGGCCTGGTACTTCGACACCCTGGCCGCCGCCGGCGCCGAGGTGGTCCGCGCCATGGACCCCTGCACCTTGCCCCGCGCCTGCAAGAACGCCGTCGAGATCGCCGGCACCGTCGAGGCCCACAAGCGCGACGGCGCGGCCCTGACCCGCTTCCTGCACTGGCTGGCCACCGAGGGTCAGGTCAATCCGCCGGACGAGAAGGAGGCCGTGGCCAAGCTGGAGGCCTTCCGCGAGGCCACCGGCGTGCTCAAGGACCTCAGCTTCGACACCATCGGCGCGGCCAACGGCCACGGCGCCCTGCCCCACTACCGCCCCACCGAGCGCAGCAACGAGCGCGCCGCCATGGGCTCGCTGCTGCTGGTCGACAGCGGCGGCCAGTACCTGGACGGCACCACCGACGTCACCCGCACGGTCGCCATCGGCGAGCCGACGGCCGAGATGGTCACCCGCAACACCCTGGTGCTGAAGGGCCACCTGGCCATCGCCCGCCTGCGCTTCCCCGCCGGCACCACCGGCTCGGCCATCGACGCCTTCGCCCGCGCGGCCCTGTGGAGCCACGGCCTGGACTACGACCACGGCACCGGCCACGGCGTCGGCGTCTATCTGGGCGTCCACGAGGGCCCGCAGCGGATCAGCAAGGCGCCCAACACCATCGCCCTGCAGCCGGGCATGATCGTCTCGAACGAGCCGGGCTACTACAAGGATGGGGAATACGGCATCCGCATCGAGAACCTCGAAGTGGTGATGCCGGCGGAAGGCGTCGGGACGGGCGACCGCCCGATGCACCGCTTCCACGCCCTGACCCTGGCTCCGATCGACCGGCGCCTGGTGGACAAGAGCCTGCTCAGCCCCGAGGAGATCGCCCAGTTCGACGCCTATCACGCGCGGGTCTTGCGCGAGATCGGGCCGCTGGTCGACGGCGAGGTCCGCGCCTGGCTGGAAGCGGTCTGCGCGCCGCTCTGACCGTTTCGACGACCCCGCTCCTCGCTGGAGCGGGGTCGTCGACACCTGTCGCTATTTGGCGGAAGGCGAGTTGATCCCCGCCTCCTTGAGCATCTCCTCGAACTTCTTTTCGTCGATGGACTTGCCCAGCCCGGCCATGCCCTCGGCCACCTTGGGGTCGCTCATCAGGCCGCGCATGGCCGCCTGGCCGAGCACGCCGAACGCCTGGCCGATCGAGCCCGTGCCCTCATACTTCAGCGCATCGACGGTCTCCTTGCGGCAGTCGACCAGCATCAGGCGCTGCATCAAGGCGCCCGCCTTCTGGACGGCGGCGTCGCGCTGGGCGTCGGTCAGGTTGGTCATCGGCTTCACCGTCGGGTGAGAGCTGATCGCCGCGAACAGCCAACCCACCAGCTGAGCCTGGTCGGCATCGGTGGTCGAGCGCACGAGGCATTTGGACATGTCGTCAGCATAGACGCCGGCCGAGGCCATGCCCGGCACGGCGAGCGCGCCCAAGAGGGCGGCGCAAGTGATCAATCGACGCAATGATAGTCCCCCGAAAAAGGCGGCGACTCTGCCGCGGGCGCAGTGGTGCAACTTCGCCGGCCATGGACAAGCTTTTTCGCCGTCCTACGTACCCCGAGGCTTGGCCCGGGTCGTCGGCGCCGTCGTTGCCGGGTCGTCCGGCCAGACGTGGCGCGGATAGCGGCCCTTCATCTCCGTCTTCACCTCGCGCCACGAGCCCTTCCAGAACCCGGGCAGGTCCTTGGTGATCTGGATCGGCTTGTGGCCCGGCGACAGCAGGGCCAGCACCAGGGGCGCGCCGCCGACCGTCGGGTGGGCGGTCAGGCCGAACAGCTCCTGCACCCGCACATCGACGCGCGGCCCGCCGTCGGCGGCGTAGTCGATGGCGAAACTGGACCCCGTCGGAGCCGTGAACCGGGCTGGGGCCTCGGCGTCGAGGCGGCGATGCAGCTCCCAGGGGATGAGCGTTCGAATGGCGTCGGTCAGCGCGCCGTCCGGGAGCTGGCTCAAGGCCGAGCGGCCGGCGAGCAGCGGCTCCAGCCACTCGTCCAGCCGCGCCAGCAGGGCCGCGTCCGACAGGTCCGGCCAGGTCTCGGCGTCGCGCCCGCGCAGGAAGGCCGCCCGGCGGCGCAGGGCCTGGGCGCCCTCGCCCAGCGGCACGGCCGACAATCCCTCGCGCGCGACCTGGTCCAGCAGCGCCTTGGCGACCAGACCTGGATCGACCTTGTCCAGCAGCCGCTCCTCGACCACCAGCTTGCCCAGGCGCAGCAGGCGGCGGGCGCGGACCTTGCCCTTGGCGTCCGGCTCCAACCGGTCCTCGGCCACCAGCCGGTCGGCGAAGGCCTCGCGCAGGGCCGCCTCGTCCAGCGGCGCGGCCAGCAGGATGCGGTCGCGGGCGTCGCCGCCGCCCAGTTCGCCCACGGCCAGCCAGGTCTCGCGGGCCAGGGCGTCAGTGGGCTCCAGATAGACCCCGCGCCCGCCGGCCAGCTGATACTCGCCCGGCTTGCCCCGCGCCTTGGCCACCCGCTCGGGATAGGCCTCGGCCAGCATCAGGGCGTCGTCCAGCGGCGCAGCGCCCGACGCACGACCGGCGGACCGCGCCCAGCGCTCGGACAGGATGCGGGCGTCGCGGGCCCTCGGCGAGCGGTCGCGGTCGAAGCTTTCCAGCCGGTGGCGCAGGTCGACGTCGCGGCCGCCCAGGCCCTGCTCGCTGAGCACGGCGGCGACCTTGGCCCCACGTTCGGCCTGGCCCGAGGCCGCGGCGCGGACCACCATGTGGGCCAGACGCGGGGCCAGGGGCATGTCGGCCAGGGCGCGGCCGTGGGCGGTGAGGCCGCCCTGCCCGTCCAGGGCCTGCAGGCGATTGAGCAGGGTCCGCGCCTCGCTGAAGGCGGCCGACGGCGGCTTGTCGAGGAAGGCCAGGTCGCCCACGTCGCGCGCGCCCCAGCGGGCCAGGTCCAGCGCCAGGCGCGACAGGTCGGCCTCCAGGATTTCCGGCCTGGCGAAGGCCGGCAGGGCCCGGGTCTCCGGCTCGTCCCACAGGCGGTAGCAGACGCCCGGCTCGGTGCGGCCGGCGCGGCCCCGGCGCTGGTCGGCGGCGGCGCGGCTGACGCGGACGGTCTCCAGCCGGGTCAGGCCGCTGGACGGGTCGAAGCGCGGCACGCGGGCCAGGCCGCAATCGATCACCACCCGCACGCCCTCGATGGTCAGGCTGGTCTCGGCGATCGAGGTGGCCAGCACCACCTTGCGACGCCCCGGCTGGGCCGGGGCGACGGCGCGGTCCTGCTCGGCGGGCTCGAGCGCGCCGTAGAGCGGCGCGACGTCGACCTCCGGCCGCCGAAGCCGCTCGCGCAGCAGGGTCTCGGTCCGGCGGATCTCGCCCTGCCCCGGTAGGAACACCAGCAGGCTGCCGGTCTCCTCGGCCAGAGCCCGTTCGATCGCGCGGACGACGCGCTCCTCCAACCGCTGGCGTTCGTCGCGGCCGAGGTAGCGGGTGTCGATCGGAAACATCCGCCCCTGGCTCTCGACCACCGGGGCCTCGTCCAGCAGGGTCGATATCCGCGCCCCGTCCAGGGTGGCCGACATCACCACGATCTTCAGGTCCTCGCGCACCAGGCCTTGCGCGTCGCGCGCCAGGGCCAGGCCCAGGTCGGCGTCCAGGCTGCGCTCGTGGAACTCGTCGAAGATCACCGCCGCCACGCCGTCCAGGCCGGGATCGTCCAGAATCATCCGGGTGAACACGCCCTCGGTCACCACCTCGACCCGGGTCCTGGCCGACACCTTCGACTGCAGGCGGACCCGAAAGCCCACGGTTTCGCCGACGCCTTCGCCCAGGCTCTGGGCCATGCGCGAGGCCGCGGCCCGGGCGGCCAGGCGACGCGGCTCCAGCATGACGATCTTGCCGCCCGCGACCCACGACTCGTCCAGCAGCGCCAGGGGCACGACCGTGGTCTTGCCCGCGCCCGGCGGCGCGACCAGCACGGCGGCCTCGCGCGCGGCGAGCGCGGATCTCAAGGCCGGCAGGGCGTCATGGATGGGAAGGGTCACGCGGCGTGGTTTAAGGGCGCGGAAGAAAATCGCCAAGCGCGGGCCATCGAACACCGGTCTCCTCGCCAGCGCCCAACCCTGAGGCAGCAACGGTTAGGAAGCGTGCTGCGTCGCAACAACGGCCCGGCAGGTCATGGCCCGTATTGCGCGCAGCGGGGCGAACATTTACGGACGCCCTCCGCTTTACCTTGACCGCGTCCCGTTAACCGGGCCAGGGTCCGCAAAATTTATCTACGCGGCCCCCGGGGGTGGCCGCGGGTCTCTGGAGGAAATATGTGGCGCGTTAAGTCGCTGGACGCGATTCTAGCAACGGCCGAGAAGAAGTCGCTGCATCGCTCGCTCGGTCCCATTCAGCTCACCCTGCTCGGCGTGGGCGCCATCATCGGCACCGGCATCTTCGTTCTGACCGCGGCCGCCGCCCAAAAGGCCGGCCCGGGCATGATGTGGAGCTTCGTGATCGCGGGGGCGGTCTGCGCCATCGCCGCGCTCTGCTATTCGGAACTGGCTTCCATGGTGCCGGTGTCGGGGTCGGCCTACACCTACACCTACGCCGTGATGGGCGAACTGCTGGCCTGGATGGTCGGCTGGGCCCTGATCCTGGAATACGCCGTGGCCGCTTCGGCCGTGTCGGTCGGCTGGTCGGGCTACTTCCTCGGATTGATCGAGAACGCCCTGCACTTCCACTGGCCCGATCTGCTGCGATCCGGACCCGCCTGGTCGATGAACGGCTTCGTGCCGACCGCCGACTTCAGCAAGGGCATCGTCAACATCCCGGCCATCCTGGTGGCCCTGACCGTGACGGCCCTGCTGGTGCGCGGCACGACCGAAAGCGCCCGCGTCAACGCCATCCTGGTGGTGATCAAGGTGACGGCCCTGACGGCCTTCGTGATCCTGACCATCCCCGTGCTCAAGACCGGCAACTTCTCGCCCTTCACCCCCAACGGCTGGTTCGGCCCGCATGGGACGACGGGCATGGGCGTTGTCGGCGCCGCCGCCTCGATCTTCTTCGCCTATGTCGGCTTCGACGCGGTCTCGACCGCCGCCGAAGAGACAAAGAACCCGCAGCGCAACGTGCCGATCGGCCTGATCGGCAGCCTGGGCATCTGCACCGTCTTCTACCTGCTGGTCGCCGCGGGCGCGATCGGCGCCATCGGCGCCCAGCCGGTGCTGGCCCTGGACGGTTCGGTCGTCCAGCCGGGTTCGGCCGCCTTCCAGGCCGCCTGCGCCACCGCCGCCAACGCCGACCGCCTGGTCTGCTCGAACGAAGCCCTCGCCCACGTCCTGCGCGAGATCAACTGGCCCGTCGTCGGCAACCTGCTGGGCCTGGCCGCCAACCTGGCCCTGCCCTCGGTCATCCTGATGATGATCTACGGCCAGACCCGCATCTTCTTCGTGATGGCCCGCGACGGCCTGCTGCCGCAGAGCTGGGCCACCATCCACCCGAAGTGGAAGACGCCGCACGTCGTGACGATCTTCACCGGCGTCTGCGTCGCGATCGCCGCCGCCTTCTTCCCGGTGGGCCAGCTGGCCGACATCTCCAACTCCGGCACCCTGTTCGCCTTCTTCATGGTGGCGATCGCGGTGATGGTGCTGCGGGTGAAGGATCCGAACCGTCCGCGTCCGTTCAAGACGCCGGCGGTCTGGATCATCGCGCCCCTGGCGATGGTCGGCTGCGCGGGCCTCTACTTCAACCTGCCGCTCGAGGCGATGGCCGTCCTGCCGATCTGGGGCGGTCTGGGCCTGGTGATCTACTTCGCCTACGGCTACCGCAAGAGCCACGTGGGTCGCGGCATCACCGACGAGATCCACGAACTGGACGCCGACGCTCCGCCCACCGGCGTTCCCGGTCAGGACTGAGATTAGGACTTGAACAGGCGTTCATAACGCTTAGTTCGGACGGGCGGGGATCCTCGGGTCCCCGCCCGTTTTCGTTTCGGAGCTTCCTCGAAGGATTTGGCCGCATGACCGACATGCCCATCCGCGCCGTCATCGCGCCGGTCACGCCGCTGCAGCAGAACTGCACGATCGTCTGGTGCGCCAAGACGAAGAAGGCCGCGGTGATCGACCCGGGCGGCGAGATCCCGCGCCTGATGAAGGCGATCGAGGACCAGGGCCTGACCCTGGAGAAGATCTGGATCACCCACGGCCACATGGATCACGCCGGCGGCGCGGCCGAGCTGAAGCGCCTGACCGGCGTCCCGATCGAGGGGCCGCACAAGGACGACCAGTTCTGGATCGACCGCATCCAGGAGAGCGGCGAGATGTATGGGATCCCGGAGGCCCGGATCTTCGTCACCGACCGCTGGCTGGACGACGGCGACGTGGTCACCCTCGGCGAGACCCAGTTCGAGGTGCTGCACTGCCCGGGCCACACCCCCGGCCACGTGATCTTCTTCCACCGCCAGGCGCGCTTCGCCCAGGTGGGGGACGTGCTGTTCAAAGGTTCGATCGGCCGCACCGACTTCCCGCGCGGCAATCACCAGGACCTGCTGGACGCTATCACCGGCAAGCTGTGGCCGCTGGGCGACGACGTCCAGTTCGTGCCGGGCCACGGCCCGATGTCGACCTTCGGGGCCGAGCGCCGGTCCAACCCGTTCGTCAGCGACCTGGCGATCGAGGCGATGAACGTCCAGGGCAAGGACTACGAAGCCCCGGTGAACCGCTCGCCGGGCTAGGCCGGCTCAGCCCTAGTTGGGCGGGCCGCGCCGCATCGGCCGCTCGGCCTCGCTGAGCTTGCCGTCCTTGTCGGTGTCGAGGGCGGCGAAGCGGGCCTTACTGGCGGCCAGGGCCTCGGCCAGCGTCACCTTGCCGTCGTGGTCGGCGTCCATCGCGCTCCAATCGCCGCCGCCTCCACCGCCGGGCCGCGGCCCCGCGTCGGGCCGCTGGGCGCGGAACTCTTCCATCCGCTTCTGGATCGCGGCCAGTTCGGTCGCGTCGATCACGCCGTCCTGGTTGGCGTCCATGCGCTGGAACCGGGCCTGGGCCGCGTCCTCGAACTCCTGGGCGCTGATCACCCCGTCGCCGTTGGCGTCCTGATTGCCGCGCGGCCCCTGGGCCTGGGCCAGGCCGGCGGAGGAGACCAGGAAGAGGACGGCGAAACCCGTCGGCAGGAGGCGGGACATGCTTGTCTCCAAACAACAATTGCGGGGATTGGTCGCATGCGTGGGTTGCGTCCCTGTTGCAGGCGTGAAATCTGCAGGAGACGGGGGCGTGGAAAGAGCAAGTCATGGAAAGTTCGCAAGATCCCGCGACGGCCTCCGCCGCCGCCCCCGTGTCCGGCCAGAACACCGACCCCGCGCGTGGCGCCCGCATCCTGATCGTCGACGACGATCCGGGCATCCGCGACGTCGTCGCCGATTTCCTGGGCCGGCACGGCTACACCATCGACACCGCGTCCGATTCCCGGACCATGGAGCAGGCCCTGGCCCGCGGGCCGGTCGACCTGATCGTCCTGGACATCATGCTGCCCGGCGAGGACGGCCTGGCCATCTGCCGCCGTCTGTCGGCCGCCGACGGCCCCGCCATCATCATGCTGTCGGCCATGGGCGAGGAGACCGACCGGATCGTCGGCCTCGAACTGGGCGCCGACGACTACCTGCCCAAGCCGTGCAATCCGCGCGAGCTGCTGGCCCGAATCCGCGCCGTGCTGCGCCGCCGGCAGGAACCGCGCACGGTCGACGACGGCATGGGCGCGGCCTGCGAATTCGCCGGCTGGCGCCTCGACCTGGTCCGCCGCGAACTGCGCTCGCCGCAGTCGGTGGTGGTCAACCTGTCCAGCGGCGAGTTCTCGCTGCTGCGCGCCTTCGTCGAGCGGCCGCAGCGCGTTCTGACCCGCGACCAGCTGCTGGACCTGGCCCGAGGCCGTGAGAGCGACGCCTACGACCGGGCCATCGACGTCCAGATCAGCCGTCTGCGCCGCAAGCTGGACGACGGCGGCGGCGGCGAGCTGATCCGCACGATCCGCAGCGAAGGCTACATGTTCACGTCCAAGGTGACCCGCACCCCATGAGCGAACGCGTGCGGGTGAAGGGCCCGAGCAGCGCCCCGCTGTTCGTCCAGGCCCTGGGCCTGGTCATCGTGACCCTGGTGGCGGCGCAGCTGATCGCCATCGCCGTGGTCTTCAACCTGCCCGCCCCGCCGCCCGAGATCTATCGGATGAGCGAGATCGCCCGCGCCCTGAAGGGGCCGGCGACCGTCCAGCCGCGCGACGGGCGCCTCCTGGTGCTCCGCCGCAACGTCGGCCCGATCCGGGGCCTGGTCGACAACCGGCGTCGCGCCGAGTTCAAGACCGCCCTCGCCCGCGAAGTCGGCGTCGATCCGGCCCGGATCGAGATGGACATCGACACCGGCCCCCGCTTCTTCGTCCGCGCGCAGAAACGCACCTTCGTCCAGGAACTCCCGCGGGATGTCCGCCACCGTCCGCCGGAAGGCCCCGGCGGTCCGGGCGGCCCCGGCGGACCACGAGGAGGCCCCGAAGGGGCTAACGGCTTCGGACGCCCCGGCGGCCCCGGAGGCCCCGGAGGCCCGCCGGAAGGTCCCGCCGGGCCGCCGCGGATCTTCCAGTTCGACGGTCCTCGCGATGAGCCGTTCATCGTCGGCGACTTCAAGGTGGCGGTCCACCAGGACGACGGCCGCTGGACGGTCGTGGAGCCCAAGCCCGCCATCCGCTTCGACAGCTGGCAGCAGCGGATCCTGCTGATCCTGGCCCTGTCGGTGCTGTGCGTCTCGCCCTTGGCCTGGCTGTTCGCCCGCCGGCTGTCGGGTCCGATCAGCGCCTTCGCCGGCGCCGCCGAACGCCTGGGCCGCGACCCGCGCGCCGCGCCCCTGGCCCTGAAGGGCTCGGCGGAGGTGATCGCCGCCGCCAACGCCTTCAACATGATGCAGGAGCGCTTGCGCCGCTATGTCGAGGACCGCACGGCGATGAT
This sequence comes from Caulobacter sp. CCG-8, assembly GCF_037402475.1. Lineage (NCBI taxonomy): Bacteria > Pseudomonadati > Pseudomonadota > Alphaproteobacteria > Caulobacterales > Caulobacteraceae > Caulobacter > Caulobacter sp. CCG-8. The sequence continues at coordinate 73,577 of NZ_JBBEUD010000021.1, read as the reverse complement.
CGGCGCGGTGGCGCACGACCTGCGCACGCCCCTGACCCGCCTGCGCTTCCGCATCGAGGCGGTGCCGGACGACGTCCGGGCCAAGCTGGCCTCCGACATCGACCAGATGGAGGCGATGATCGCCGCCACAATGGCCTTCGTGCGCGACACCACCCGCCCGGCCGAGCGCACCAAGCTGGAACTGGCCTCGCTGCTGGAGAGCATCATCGACGAGGCCGCCGAGACCGGCGGCCGGGCGTCGGTGGAACTGGGCGAGAAGATCATCATCGACGGCGATCCCGTCGCGCTTCGCCGCCTGCTGACCAATCTGGTCGAGAACGGTCTGAAGTACGGCGGCGCCGTGCAGGGCCGGGTCCGCGCCGAGGGCCGCCTGGCGGTGGTCGAGATCGACGACAACGGCCCCGGCATCGCACCGGCCGAGCTGGACCGCGTGTTCGAGCCGTTCTTCCGCAGCGAGCCCTCGCGCAACCGCGAGACCGGCGGGATCGGGCTGGGCCTGGCCGTCGTCCGCTCGGTGGCCCGCGCCCACGGCGGCGACGTCACCCTGCACAACCGCCCCGAAGGCGGCCTGCGCGCCCGCGTCGAGCTGCCGTTCTAGGCTGGATACGCAGCCGACAAGGAAGCCCCGGGTTTGTTTCGAGACCGCAAAAGCTGCGCCATACGCAGGACATCCCGGCGGCGTTGATCAAGCCATGCAAACCTTCACGGGCCTCCGCGCCACCTGCATCCTGATGTTCGCCGCCCTGTGCCTGGGGGCCTGCGCCTCCGGCCCGCCGCAGGACGGCCCACGCGGCGACTGGGGCAAGGCGCCGCGTCCGCGTCCGCCCGAAGAGGGCGAACCGGGCGGGCCGCCGCGCCGAGCCCGCCCGCAGGTGTTCATCAGCCCGGCCGGCGAGCCGTTCCGCGCCGAGCCCGGCGCCCCCTACCCCGTCGCCGCCTGGTTCGCGGGCGCCGACACCGACCATGACGGAGCCCTGACCCGCGACGAGTTCGTCGCCGACGCCCTGCGGTTCTTCGACAAGATCGACAGCGACCACAACGGGGTCATCGACGGCTTCGAGGTCTCGACCTACGAAACCAAGGTCGCGCCCGAGATCCTGCAAGGCTTCCAGGGCGACGGCGGCGGTCGCGGCGAGCAAGGCGGCCGGCCCGGCGGCGGACGTCGCGGCGGTCGCGGCGGACCACCTTCCGGCGGCGGGTTCCCCGGCGGCCTCGGCTTCGCCGGCCAGGACGACGGACCGCCAAGCGGTGGCCGTCGCCGCGGCGGCGGCATGATGGGCGGCATGCTCCAGGGTGCGACACCCTACAGCCTGCTGGCCGAGCCTGAGCCGGTCATGGCGTCCGACGGCGACTTCGATCGCCGCATCACCCGCGCCGAGGCCACCAAGGCGGCCAAGGCCCGCTTCGCCCTGCTGGACAAAGACGGCGACGGCCGGCTGCGCCTGGCCGACCTGCCCCGCACCCCGGTCCAGGCCCGGCTCGAAGGCCCGCGCCCCGAAGGCAAGCCGCCCCGCCGCTAGCTGACCAGCCCGGCGATGATGTTGATCCCCAGGGCCAGGACGGCGGTGTTGTAGAAATACGAGCAGACCGCCTGGGCCGTGACCAGGTTGCGCAGCTTGTTGGTCAGGATGTTGTTGTCCGACACCTGGAACGTCGCCCCGATGCTGAAGGCCAGATAGACGAAGTCGAGATAGGTCCGGGCGGGCTCGCCGGGGAACAGGATGCCAGGCTTGCCCGTTCCGTCGCCGAAGTGGCGATGGGCGTAGTGCAGCGTGAACACCGAATGCAGAACCACCCAGGACAGCACCAGGGTGACCCCGGCGCAGACGGCGGTGATCGCCTTGATGTCCGGCCCCGCCGACTTGGCGTGCAGCATCGCCGCCACCACGGCGACCAGGCTGGACAGGATCGCCATGAGCACCAGCAGTAAAATTTGCGAAGGCTTTTCATCCTCGGCCGCGGCCCGCCGGCGCACCTCGGCTTCGTCGGCGGTCAGGAAAAGGTGCCAGGTCGTCGTGACGTAGACCAGCGCGCAGACATCCCAGCCGATCAGCAAATGCGTGCTGACCGGAGCATTTAGGTGACGCGCGCCGAGCCAGCCGAAAACGCCGGCCACGGCGGCCGCCAATAGCCGCCAATGGCGCGATATTGCTGCGCTTTCAGGTTTTTTCGCCCGGGCTTTCGTCATGCTTTTTGCCTCTCCGTCGCAGGCCTAACGCGAAACTCTGCAATTTTGTCTCGCCTGTTGGGTGAACCGAACGCGACTTCACCGGTTACTTCACTGGAACACGCTGAAGGACGCCATGACCGACCCCGACGCCCCGCCGCCGATCGAGCCCTCGCGACCCGAGTACGACCCGGGCTCCCAGCCCGATGAAGTGCCGATGAACGAGCCGCCCGTCCAGCCGGGCGACGACCGGCCCTATGACGCCCCGCCCGCGCCGTTCCCCCCCGTGACCAGTCCCGATTAGGAGCAACCTATGGACCTCGACACCGAACGGCCCCGCGGCCGCCGAGGCTTCGCCGCCATGGACCCCGAACGTCGTCGCGAGATCGCGCGCAAAGGGGGGGCCAGTGTTCCCAGTGAAAAGCGCAGCTTCGCCAAGGACCGCGACCTCGCGGCCAATGCGGGCCGCAAGGGCGGCTCCTCGTCGCGTGGCGGCGGGCGCCTGTCCGGGCGCGACGCCTGACATGAAGCGCGCCGCGGCCCCGGCCCTTTCGAGGGTCGGGGCCGCGGCCGCTTTCCGATGTGAATTCCGCCCGCCTCAGCCGGCCAGGGCGAAGACACCGAAGCTCGGGCTGTCGCTGATCCAGCGCGCCGCGACCTTCCAGCCCGCGCGTCGGGCCAGGTCCACGAACATTTCCGGGGCATACTTGTAAGAGTTCTCGGTGTGGATCGTCTCACCGGCCTCGAAACGGATGTCCCGCCCCGCCAGGTGCGCGGTCTGGTCGATGCGGCTGACCAGATGCATCTCCATACGGCTTTCCTCGGCGTTCCAGACGGCCCGATGGTCGAAGGTGTCCAGGTCGAAATCCCCGCCCAGTTCGCTGTTGATCCGCGCCAGCACGTTCTTGTTGAAGGCCGCCGTCACGCCCTGGGCGTCGTCATAGGCGGGCACCAGGATGTCCGGGCTCTTGGCGATATCCACCCCGACCACGAACATCGCGCCGTCGCCGAGTAGCTCGTGCGCGCCGCGCAGGAAGTCCTCGGCCTCGGGCGGGGCGAAATTGCCGATCGTCGAGCCCGGGAAGAAGCCGGTCACCGGCCGTCCCCGCGCCGCCGCCGGCAGCCGGACCGCGCGCGTGAAGTCGTCGACCAGCGGCGCGACGATCAGGCCCGGATAGTCGCGACGCAGCGCCTCGCTGGCCTCGTCCAGCGCCGACTTGCTGATGTCGATCGGAACGTAGACGCCCAGCTGCGGCATGGCGTCCAGCAGCAGGCGGGTCTTGGTGCTGGCCCCGCTGCCGAACTCGACCAGGGCCGCGCCCTCCATGACCCGGGCGGCGATCTCGGGCGCGATGCGGCGCAGCAGCGCCGTCTCGGTGCGGGTGGGATAGTATTCCGGCAGCTCGCAGATCGCCTCGAACAGTCGCGAGCCCTCGGCGTCGTAGAAGTACTTGGCCGGCAGGGTCTTCCGCGCGGCCGTCAGACCGGCCAGGGCGTCGTCCAGGAAGGTGGAGGCCTGGAGGGTCTCGCGGTCCGACGTGCTGGCGTCGTCGGCCAGGCGCACGCCCGTGAAGGCCCAGCGCTGGGCCGGATGGAAGAAGTTGCGGTACGACGGCCGCGTATGGCCGGGCGGGCTTTCGGCCGCCCCGCCCCGCAGGACCATCTGGTTGATCATGAACTTGCCGTTGTACTCGCCCAGCGCGCCCGCACCGGGCTTGAAGCCGGGATAGGCCACATAGGGGCTGGCGGTCCACTGCCAGGCCTCGTCGGACGTCTGGCGCAGTGCCTGGCCTTCCGAGGCCGTGACGGCGGCCTCCCACTCGGCCTCGGTCGGCAGCCGGCGGCCGCACCAGGCGGCGAAGGCGGCGGCCTCGTAGTAGCTGACATGGCCCACCGGCGCGTGGGGATCGACGGGACGACGGCCCGACAGGGTCATCACCGACCACGCGCCGCCCTCCTCCCGCCGCCAGTAGAGCGGCGCTTCCCAGGCCTGCTCGTTGACCGCGGCCCAGCCGTCGGACAGCCACAGGTCGGCCCGGCGATAGCCGCCGTCCTCGATGAAGGCCAGCCACTCGCCGTTGGTCACCAGGCGGTCGGCCAGGCGATAGGGTTCCAGATGGACCTTGTGGCGCGGCCGCTCGTTGTCGAAGGCGAAGCCGGGACCGGCGTCGCCGATCTCGACCAGCCCGCCCTCGAAGGCCAGGTAGCGGACGGCGCCGGCGACCGCGCGCTCCGGCGAGGCCGCGTCGCGATAGGCCGGCTGCAGCGGCGACTGGGCGAACAGGTGCAGCAGGTCCATCAGGATCAGCTCCTGGTGCTGCTCCTCGTGGGCCAGGCCCAGGTCGAGGCGCTCGATCACCTCGGCCGTCGGCGCGGTGGTCAGCAGCCGGACCATGGCCGCGTCGACATGGGCGCGATAGGCCCCGACCTCGTCGGCCGAAGGCCGGGTGACCAGGCCGCGGAGGGGCCGCGGCTGACGGGGCCCAACGGCCTCGTAATAGGAATTGAACAGATAGGCGAAGGCCGGGTCGAACACCCGATAGCCCGGCAGGAAGGGCGTCAGCAGGAAGGTCTCGAAGAACCAGGCCGTATGGGCCCGATGCCATTTGACCGGGCTGGCGTCGGGCATCGACTGCGCGCCCTGATCCTCGGGGGAAAGCGGCTTGGCTAGGGCCTCGGTGCGCCGCCGGACCGCCAGATAGCGATCGACCAGGGCGATGGCGCGGGCCTCCGAAGCCTCGCGTGCAGGGGTATCGTCGGGACTCATGCGCTCTCCTGGCGGCCCTGCCTCGGGGAGCTTGCGCCGCCCGATGAGCTCAACGAATAAGCAACTTGAGTGTTCCCCCCTCGCGGTTCAAGCGGCGCCTGGAATAAAAAGTGAACGACAGTCGAAGACCGTCGCCCTCGACCGCGCCAGGCTCAGAGCAGGAAGGGCTCGGGACCGTCGTCGATGGGCAGCATCACGGGCGGCGGCCTCTCGGGTTCCGGCGCGGATTTGGTCGCCCTGACCGGTCTGGCCGGCGCCTTGCGCAGCAGCCGCCCCACCCGCTGCAGCAGTTGTTCGTCCTTGAACGGCTTGGCCAGGAAGTCCCGCGCGCCCAGGGTGATGGCCTGCTTGACGTCGTCGGGCTGGTTGCGGGCGGTCAGCACCATGGTCGGGGTGTTCAGGCCCTCCTGGCGCATCTTGCGCAGCACCCCGAAGCCGTCGAGCCGGGGCATGTTGATGTCCAGCACCAGGGCCGACGGCCGCAGCTCGTGCAGCCGCTTGAGGCCTTCGAAGCCGTCGCGGGCGAAATAGGTGTCGTAGCCCGCGATATCGAGGCGGGTGGTGATCAGGTCGAGGATGATCGGATCATCCTCGACGATCAGGATACGCGTGCGACCCACCTCACGCCTCCGCGAGATCGGCCAGGTCGAGATCGCCGCCCAGGTCGTCGGGGACGCCGTCCCAGCGCGTGAACCGGTCCACGGCCTCCACCAGATCGACCGCCATGATGGGCTTGGACACCAGGCCGTCGAAGCCGTGGTCCAGGTCCAGCAGATTGAGGTCGGTTTCCGCCGTGAAGGCCAGGATCGGCACGTCCTGGTTGGGGCCCGGCGTGTCGCGGATCTCGCAGAGGGCGTCGATCCCGGAAAGTCCGGGCATCCGCAGGTCCATCAGGATGCAGTCGAACGGCTCCAGGGCCGCCGCCTCGAGCGCGGCGCGGCCGTCGCCCGCCTCGGCGACCTCGGCCCCCATGTGCTCCAGCACGGTGCGCGCCAGTTCGCGATTGACGAAGTTGTCGTCGACCACCAGCACCCGGACCCCGTCCAGACGCCGCCCCGCCTCCGCCACGGGCTCCAGCGCGGGCGCCTCGCCGCCCAGGCCCGTCGCCCGTTCCGCGGCGATGTGGAAGCTGAACACCGCCCCCTCCCCGAGCGTGCTGCTCACGGCGATGCCGCCGCCCATGGCCTCGGTCAGGCCCTTGCAGATGGCCAGCCCCAGGCCGGTGCCGCCATGCCGGCGGGTGGACGACGCGTCGACCTGGGAGAAGCGCTGGAACAGCTTGGTCTGCTGCTCGACGCTCATGCCCTCGCCGGTGTCCTCCACCCGCATCCGCAGCCGGGCCGCGTCCGGGTCGTAGGCGACGAACAGGCGCACGGCGCCCTGCCGGGTGAACTTGACCGCGTTGCCCACCAGGTTGAGCAGCACCTGGCGGACGCGGTCCGGATCGATCATCACCCGCTCGGGCAGCTCGCCCTCCGCCTGGCATTCCAGCCACAGGCCCTTGTCGTCGGCCTGGGGCGCGAACAGGGCCAGGGCGTCCTGGGCCAGCGTCAGCGGCGAGACCGCGCGGGGCGTGATCTCGACCTGGCCGGCCTCGAGCTTGGAGAAGTCGAGCACGTCGTTGACGATCGCCAGCAGCGCCTGGCCCGCGCTCGACACGCGCTGCACATAGCGTTGGGACACCTCGTCCAGCTCCGGGCGCTGGGACAGCAGCCCCGAGAAGCCGATGACCGCCGTCAGCGGCGTGCGGATCTCGTGGCTCATATTGGCCATGAACTCGCCCTTCACGACCGCGGCCGCCTCGGCCTCGGCGCGGGCGGCGGCCAGCGCCTCCTCCTGATCGACCTGGGCGGTCACGTCGCGGATCACGTCGAGGAAGCCGGTGGGTGCGTCCGTGGCGGGATCGCGCAGCAGCGAAGGGTTGGATTCCAGCCAGACCTCGCGGCCGGCGGTCTTGTGCGAGACCCGCCAGCGGACGCGCCCGGCCGAGCCGCCCTTCAGCAGGTTGCGATAGACCCGGCGCACGCGCACGCGCTCCTCCGGGTGGGCCAGGTCGGCGGCGCCGCGCCCGATCACCTCGGCCGGCGCGTAGCCGGTCACCTCCTGGCAGGAGGCGGCCACGAACGTGATCTTGCCGTCCAGGCCGGCCGTCAGGATCATGTCGGTGGTGTTCTCGGCCATCAGGCGATAGCGGGCCTCGCTGTCCTTCAGCGCCGCCTCGGCCGCCCGCCGCGCGGTCAGGTCCTCGATCTGCGAGATGAAATAGCGGGGCGAGCCGTCGGGATTGTCGACCCGCGACACCGCCAGCTGGATCCAGATGATCGAGCCGTCCTTGCGGATGTAGCGCTTGTCCATCCGATAGGTGGAGATCCGGCCGTTGTAGAGGTCCTCCACCAGGCTGAGATCGGCGTCCAGGTCGTCGGGGTGGGTGATGGCCTGGAAGTTCAGCGCCAGCATCTCCTCGCGGCTGTAGCCCACCATCTCGCACAGCATCGGATTGACCTTCAGGAAGGTCCCGTCCAGCCCGACCAGGCACTTGCCGATCGGCGCATGCTCGAAGGCGTTCTCGAACAGCTCCAGCTGTTCCTTCCGCTCGGTGATGTTGCGGAAGACGTTGACGATCTCCCTCGCCTGCCCCTGCGCGTCCCGGACGATATGGGGATTGCCCTCGAACCAGACCCAGCGGCCGTCGGCGGCCTGATAGCGGTGCTGCCGGTTGGCCAGCAGATCGGGAACCGAGCCCGTGAACAGCGGCCTGGAATTGGCGATCAGGCGTTCCCGGTCGTCCGGATGCACCAGCCGGTCGTACGGCGTGCCGACCAGGTCCTCGGGCTCGTAGCCCATCGTCCGGCAGGCGGGCGAGACGTAGAGCAGCGTCCCGTCGAGGGCGCAGCGGACGATGACGTCCGAGGTGTTCTCGGCCAGGAGCCGGTAGCGCGCCTCGCTGGCGGTCAGGTTCTCCAGATTGCGGACCTGGTCGGTCACGTCCTGGAACAGGCCGATCAGGGCGACGACCTGGCCGTGCTCGTCCAGCTCGCAACCGGCCTTGGACTGGACCACCCGCGCCTCGCCGTCCGGCCGGATCATCCGCGCCTGGAAGCTGGAGGTCGTCTTGCTGGCGATCGCCTCGGCCAGCCGGTCGGCGACCAGCGCCTGGTCGTCCGGATGGAACGCCTCCAGGCCCGACTGGAAGGTAGGGACGTAGGTCCGGCGGTCCGCGCCCCGGATCTCATAGAGCAGGTCCGACCAGTAGACCTCGCCGGTCACGAGGTCGTAGCGCCAGTGCGCGACACCCGACATGGTCTCGGCCAGCTTCAGCAGGCGCGCCTGCTCCCAGCGCACGCGGTTGACGCGCATCCGCTCCAGCTCGTCGACGATGATGCGCGCCAGGGTCCGCAGGCGGTCCAGCTCGCGGTCGGTGGGACGCGGGCGGGGCTTGGTGTCGATGATGCAGAGCGTGCCGAGATTGTAGCCCTCCGGCGAGGTCAGCACGGCGCCGACATAGAAGCGCACGCCCATGTCGCCGACCACCGAGGGATAGTGGGCGAAACGCCGGTCCAGCGTGGCGTCCTCGACGATCATCACCGCGCCGGGGCCTTGCTCGATGGCCACGCTGCAGAACGCCTCGCTGCGCGGCGTCGAGCAATCCGTCAGCCCCTGGCGCGACTTGAACCACTGGCGCTCTTCGTCGATCAGCGAGACCAGGCCGATGGGCGCGTCGAACAGGTCGCACGCCAGCTGGGTCACGCGATCGAAAGCGGCGTCGGGCGACGTGTCCAGCACGCCGTAGCTCTGGAGCGCCCGGATACGCCTCGCTTCGTTGTGGTTCATACTGAGCCTCCGAGGCCTCAGCATGGGTCCAAAGGTCCGCAAAACCCGTTAAGGCGACCGCGACAATCGCGCGCGGGGCGTCGGGAACCACCGCCGGGCCGGAACCCGGCGGCGGTGGAAGCCCGTCAGGGGCGCTTGGGGATTTCCAGGCCGCGCTGGACGGCCGGACGGGCGAGGCCCCGCTCCAGCCAGGCCGGCACGTGCTTGAGGCTGGCGTAGTCGACCAGATCGCCCGCGCCGTAGAAGCCGACTAGGTTGCGCACCCAGCCGAGGGTCGCGATGTCGGCGATGGTGTACTCGTCGCCCATGATCCAGTCGCGGTCGGCCAGGCGAGTCTCCAGGACGCCCAGCAGGCGCTTGGATTCGGCGACGTAGCGATCGCGCGGCCGCTTGTCCTCGTAGTCCTTGCCCGCGAACTTGTGGAAGAAGCCGACCTGGCCGAACATCGGGCCGACGGCGGCCATCTGGAAGAACACCCAGGCCATGGTCTCGTAGCGCCGGGCCGGGTCCTTGGGCAGGAACTTGCCGGTCTTCTCCGCCAGATAGACCAGGATCGCGCCGGACTCGAACAGGCCCAGCGGCTTACCGTCGGGGCCGTCGGGATCGATGATGGCGGGGATCTTGCCGTTGGGGTTCAGCGACAGGAATTCCGGTCCCCAGGTCTCGTTCTTGCCGATGTCGATGGTGTGCGGCTCGTACGGCAGGCCGATCTCCTCCAGCATGATCGACACCTTGACCCCGTTCGGCGTGGGCAGGCTGTAGAGCTGCAGGCGGTCGGGATGCTGGGCCGGCCAGCGCTTGGTGATCGGGAAGGCTGAGAGATCGGTCATCGTCGGCTCCGAAAGCAAAAGGCCGCCACTGCCGGCGCGGCCGAGCTTGTCAGATGGTCTCGCTCGGCGCGACGACAAGGCGCCGCCCGTCGAAAGCCTCGCCCCTCAGCCGCGTTGAGCCTTGGCGGGGGCCTTGGCGGGGACCTCGGCGTCCAGCACGACGCGGACCTTGGCCGCCAGGGCCGGGCCCAGATAGGGCTTGTCGATCATCGGGAATTCGTTGGCCCAGGACGCCGCCTCGTCGCCCACATAGCCGGAGGTCAGCAGGACCTTCAGCTCGGGCCGTACCTTGAGCGCGGCGTGGGCCAGCTCGACGCCGTTGACGCCGCCGGGCATGACCACGTCGGAGAACAGCAGGTCGAACGCCTTGCGGCTCTTCAGGCGCTTCAGAGCGGCCGCGGCCGTGTCGGCCGTGGTGACCTGATAGCCCAGCCCCTCCAGCGTCTCGACCGCCATGGCCAGCACCGCCGGATCGTCCTCGACCACCAGCACCCGTTCCGAGCCGCGGGCCGCCTCGGTCGTCTCGTCGCCGCCGCCGCGCTGGCTCAGCGCCGCCTGGCTCAGCGGCAGGGAAACCTCGAACACCGCGCCCTCCCCCGGCGCGCTGGTCACCGTGACCTCGCCGCCCGACTGCCGGACGAAGCCGTAGACCTGGGACAGGCCCAGGCCCGACCCCTTGCCGATCTCCTTGGTGGTGAAGAACGGCTCGAAGATGCGGGAGGCCACGTCGGCGTCCATGCCCTGGCCGGTGTCGCGCACCATCACCAGGATCCGGGGATCGTCCCCGCCGGTCGACTTGGTGGAGATCGACAGCAGACCCCCGCCTTCCATCGCGTCGCGGGCGTTGACCGCCAGGTTCAGCAGGGCGCTCTCGAACTGGGCGGGGTCGAGGTGGGCGGGCAGCGCCTCGCCCGCCAGGCTCAGCTCGATGCTGACCGCTTCGCCGACCGCCTGGCGCAGCAGCGGCGCGAAGTCGGAGATCAGGACGTTGAGGTCGACGGTCAGAGGATTGAGGCGCTGGCGGCGCGAGAACGCCAGCAACTGGCGGGTCAGGGCCCCGCCCTTCTCGGCCGCCAACCGCACGGCGTCGATCTGCCGGGCCAGCTCGTGCTGGTCGCCGGTCCGCCGCTTGATCAGCTCGATATTGCCCAGAACAACCGTCAGCAAGTTGTTGAAATCGTGGGCGACGCCGCCGGTCAGCTGGCCCACGGCCTCCATCTTGCGGGCATGGCTCAGCTGCTCCTCCAGCCCCCGGCGCTCGGTGTTGTCCAGCAGCGTGCCGAACACCACCTGCCGGCCGCTCTCCTCGTCCTGGGCCAGCACGCCCTGGTCGATCAGCGACCGGTACGACCCGTCGGCGCACTGCCAGCGGTACTCGCAGGCGTAGGAACCGGACTTGCGGGCCTCGGCCTGGGCGCGCACCACGATGTCGACGTCGTCCGGATGGACCCGGCTGATGCCGAACTCGGCCGAGGCCAGGAAATCCTCGGCGGAGAAGCCGGTCAGCTCGATCACGTTGCCGCCGACGAACAGCGGCTCGTAGGGCGCGTCGGCCGTGCGCGAATGGAACACCACCGGCAGGGCGCGGAGGATCGCCTCCTGGCGCTCCTGGGTGCTCCGCAGGGCCCGCTCCGCGGCCAGCTTCTCGGCGTGGATGCGGGCGTTCTCCTCGATCAGCAGGCGGCGGCTCTCCGACTGCTGTTCCAGCTCCAGGGTCTTGATGTGCAGGTCGACCAGCACCTGCACCTTGGAGCGCAGGATGAAGGGATCGACCGGCTTGAACACCACGTCGACGGCCCCCGCCGAATAGGCCTTGAAGATGTGGGCCTCGTCGCGGAACACCGCCGTCAGGAAGACGATCGGCACGTCGCGGTTGCGCCGCCGCTGGCGGATCAGCTCGGCGGTCTCGTAGCCGTCCATGCCCGGCATGTGCAGGTCCAGCAGGATCACCGCGAAGTCGTCGACCAGGAGGCGTCGCAGCGCCTCCTCGCCCGACCGGGCCACGACCAGTTCCTGGCCCAGGGTCTCCAGCGCCTGGATCGCGGCGAACGCGTTGCGCTCGTCGTCGTCGACGATGAGGATCCTCGTCCTTGGTCGGTCCTCGGGCGGCGGGGTCGCCTGATGCTTTACCGCGGGTACGGTCATTGCGCTGCGGTGCTGTGGATGGCGACGACGTTGTCTCCGGCCAGGCGCTGGGCGTCCGTGCGCTGGACCGAGACCCGCAGGACCGAGATCAGCTGGTCGATGTCCACGGGCTTGGAGACGTAGTCCGAGGCGCCCGCCTGGATGCACTTCTGGCGGTCGCCCTTCATCGCCTTGGCGGTGACCGCGATCACCGGCAGGTCGGAGAACCGCGGTCGGGCCCGGATTTCACGCATGGTCTCGTACCCGTCCATGTCGGGCATCATGATGTCGACCAGCACCATATCCACCGACGGCAGGCTGTCGAGCAGCTCTAGCCCCTCTCGGCCGCTCTCGGCGTAGCGCAGCTCGATGCCGTATTCCTCCAGCGCGCTGGCCAGCGAGAAGATGTTGCGGATGTCGTCGTCGATGACCACCGCCGTCAGCCCCGTCAGGACGGCGTCGGCGTGGCGGCTGTGGGCGATCATCGCCTTGGCCGGGCTGGACAGGCGATCCAGCGGCGCGTGCAGCGACATGGTGACGTGGTCGATCAGCTGCTCGGGCGTGCGCGCCAGGCGGGCCAGGCCGGAGAACACCGCCAGGCGGAACCGGCGATCCTCCTCGGGATCCAGGTCGTCGGGCGCGTAGAGCACCGCCACCCCCGACGCCGCCCCGCGCTGCTTGAGGGTGTCGATGAACGGTCCGACCGGCCCGGCTCCGACGTCGATCACCAGGCAGCCGCCCTCCTCGACGAAGGCCTCGTCCGGCAGGTCGGCCAGGGCAGGAACCACCTTCACGGCCCCGATCGCCTCGCGCAGCGTGTCGGCGGCCTGGCCCTCGCCGCCGACCAGGATCGGGGCGCGGCCGGTCTCGGCCACCAGCTTCTTGACCTTCTCCAGGGTCGAGGCCACCGCCTCGCGCTCCACGGGCTTGCTGGTGAAGCCGAAGGCGCCCATCGACAGGCCGAGCCCGCCATGGTCGTCGGCCGAGATCACCTGCACGGGGATGTGGCGGGTGTCGGGCGTGCGCTTGAGCAGGTCCAGCAGGGCCAGGCCGTCCATGTCGGGCAGGCCGATGTCCAGCATGATGGCGTCCGGCGAGAAGCGGCGAGCCAGGGACGGCACGGCCGAGCCCTCGCCGGTCACCACGCCCTTGAAGCCGCCGTCGCGGACCAGCGACAGCAGGATCGAGGCGAAGCGGGTGTCGTCCTCGACGATCAGGATCACCGGGTCGCCGGGCTCGATCTGCTCACGGTCGTCCACCACGGTCTCGGCCGGTTCGACCGATCCGGCCTCCGCCGTCGACAGACGGAAGGTCTGGACCGGCGAGGTGGCGGGACGCAGCGGCTGGGTGGGTTGGGGCTGGGCCGACGGGCTGAAGTTCAGCGGCAGGTACAGGGTGAAGGTGCTGCCCTGCCCGGGGGTCGAGACAACCCGCAACTCGCCGCCCAGCAGGCGGGTGATCTCGCGGCTGATCGACAGGCCCAGGCCCGTGCCGCCGTACTTGCGGCTGGTGGTGCCGTCGGCCTGCTGGAAGGCCTCGAAGATGATCCGCTGCTTGTCCTCGGGGATGCCGATCCCAGTGTCCTCGACCGAGAAGGCCAGCACCTGGCCGGCCTTGTTGAGGTGGTCGTTGCCCAGGGCCCAGCCGTCCTCGGCGCGGGCGATCGACAGGCGCACCGAGCCGGCCTGGGTGAACTTGAAGGCGTTGGACAGCAGGTTCTTGATCACCTGCTGCAGGCGCTTGTCGTCGGTGTACATCGAGCGCGGCAGGGCCGGGTCGATGTTGATGAAGAAGTCCAGCTTCTTGTCCTGGGCCAGCTGCGAGAAGGTGCGGTCGGTCTGGTCGCGGAGGCTGGCGAACGACATCTCGCCGATGTCGAGGGTGACGGTGCCGCTCTCGATCTTCGACAGGTCCAGGATGTCGTTGATCAGGCCCAGCAGGTCGGCGCCGGCGCTGTGGATGTTGCGGGCGAACTCCACCTGCTTGGCGCTGAGGTTACCCTGCGCGTTCTCGCTGAGCATCTTGGACAGGATCAGCAGGCTGTTGAGCGGCGTGCGCAGCTCGTGGGACATGTTGGCCAGGAACTCGGACTTGTACTTCGAGGTCAGGGCCAGCTGTTCGGCCTTCTCCTCCAGCGCCGCCTTGGCCTGCTCGACCTCGGCGTTCTTGGCTTCCACCTGCTTGTTCTGGGCCGACAGCAGGACCGCCTTGTCCTCCAGCTCGGCGTTGGTCTGCTGCAGTTCGTCCTGCTTGGAGCGCAGCAGTTCTTCCGATTGCCGCAGCGACGCGGCCTGCAGTTCCAGGCGGTCGTTGGTCTTCTTCAGCTCCTCCTGCTGGGCCTGGAGTTCGGCGGTCAGCAGCTGGGACTGCTCGAGCAGGCCTTCGGTCCGCATGTTGGCGGCGATGGTCGACAGCACGATGCCGATGGATTCCATCAGCTGGTCGAGGAAGGCCTGCTGGGTCTCGTTGAAGGTCCCGAAGGTGGCCAGCTCGATCACCGCCTTCAGCTCGCCTTCGAACAGGGCGGGCAGGACGATGATGTTCTGCGGCGAGGCCTCGCCCAGACCCGAACTGATCTTGATGTATTCGGACGGGACGTTGGTCAGCAGGATGCGCTGGCGCTCGGCCGCGCACTGGCCGATCAGGCCCTCGCGCTGGCGCAGGCGGGCCGGCGGCCGGTCGCCTGGGTTGGAGGCGTAGCTGGCGGCCAGGTTCAGCACCGGCTCGCCGTTCACGTCGTGGTCCGAGACGTAGAACACCCCGTGCTGGGCGTTGATCAGCGGGGCCAGTTCCGACAGCACCAGGTTCGACACGGTCGACAGGTCGCGCTCGCCCTGCAGCATGCGGCTGAACCGGGCCAGGTTGGTCTTCAGCCAGTCCTGCTCGGTGTTCTTCAACGTCTGATCCTTCAGATTGCGGATCATCTCGTTGATGTTGTCCTTCAGGGCCGCGACTTCCCCCGACGCCTCCACGGTGATCGACCGCGTCAGGTCGCCCTTGGTCACGGCGGTGGACACCTCGGCGATGGCGCGGACCTGGGTGGTCAGGTTGGCGGCCAGTTCGTTGACGTTGTCGGTCAGGTCGCGCCACAGGCCGGCGGCGCCGGGCACCCGGGCCTGGCCGCCCAGCTTGCCTTCCGAACCCACTTCGCGGGCCACGTTGGTCACCTGGTCGGCGAAGGTGGCCAGGGTCTCGATCATGCCGTTGATGGTGTCGGCCAGCGAGGCGATCTCGCCCTTGGCGTCCAGGGTCAGCTTGCGCTTCAGGTTGCCCTGGGCGACGGCGGTCACGACGTCGGCGATGTTCCGCACCTGGCCGGTCAGGTTGGCGGCCATCATGTTGACGTTGTCGGTCAGGTCCTTCCAGGTGCCGGCCACGCCGGGCACCTGGGCCTGGCCGCCCAGCTTGCCTTCCGTGCCCACTTCCCGCGCCACGCGGGTCACTTCCGAGGCGAAGCCGTTCAGCTGGTCCACCATGACGTTGATGGTCGACTTCAGCTCCAGGATCTCGCCCTTCACATCGACGGTGATCTTCTTGGAGAGGTCGCCCTTGGCGACGGCGGTGGTGACGTCGGCGATGTTCCGCACCTGGCCGGTCAGGTTGGCGGCCATGAAGTTGACGTTGTCGGTCAGGTCCTTCCAGGTGCCGGCCACGCCCTTCACCTGCGCCTGGCCGCCCAGCTTGCCCTCGGTGCCGACTTCCCGCGCCACGCGGGTCACTTCCGACGAGAACGAGTTCAGCTGGTCCACCATGACGTTGATGGTGTTCTTCAGCTCCAGGATCTCGCCGCGCACATCGACGGTGATCTTCTTGGACAAGTCGCCCATGGCGACGGCGGTGGTCACCTCGGCGATGTTCCGCACCTGGCCGGTCAGGTTGCCGGCCATCAGGTTGACGTTGTCGGTCAGCTCCTTCCAGGTGCCGGCCACGCCTTTCACCTGCGCCTGACCGCCCAGCTTGCCTTCCGTACCCACTTCGCGGGCCACGCGGGTCACTTCCGAGGCAAAGCCGTTCAGCTGGTCCACCATGACGTTGATGGTGTTCTTCAGCTCCAGGATCTCGCCGCGCACGTCGACGGTGATCTTCTTGGACAGGTCGCCGTTGGCGACGGCGGTGGTCACCTCGGCGATGTTCCGCACCTGACCGGTCAGGTTGCCGGCCATGAAGTTGACGTTGTCGGTCAGGTCCTTCCAGGTGCCGGCCACGCCCTTCACCTGCGCCTGACCGCCCAGCTTGCCTTCGGTACCCACTTCGCGGGCGACGCGGGTCACTTCCGAGCTGAACGAGTTCAGCTGGTCCACCATGGTGTTGATGGTGTTCTTCAGCTCCAGGATTTCGCCGCGCACGTCGACGGTGATCTTCTTGCTGAGGTCGCCCATGGCGACGGCGGTGGTAACCTCGGCGATGTTGCGGACCTGGCCGGTCAGATTGCCGGCCATCAGGTTGACGTTGTCGGTCAGCTCCTTCCAGGTGCCGCCGACGCCGGTCACGTTGGCCTGGCCGCCCAGCTTGCCTTCCGTACCCACTTCGCGGGCCACGCGGGTCACTTCCGAGGCGAAGGCGTTCAGCTGGTCCACCATGACGTTGATGGTGTTCTTCAGCTCCAGCACCTCGCCCTTCACGTCGACGGTGATCTTCTTGGAGAGGTCGCCCATGGCGACGGCGGTGGTCACCTCGGCGATGTTCCGCACCTGGCCGGTCAGGTTGCCGGCCATCAGGTTGACGTTGTCGGTCAGGTCCTTCCAGGTGCCGGCCACGCCTTCCACGCGGGCCTGGCCGCCCAGCTTGCCTTCCGTACCCACTTCGCGGGCCACGCGGGTCACTTCCGAGGCGAAGGCGTTCAGCTGGTCCACCATGGTGTTGATGGTCGACTTCAGCTCCAGCACCTCGCCCTTCACGTCCACGGTGATCTTGCGCGAGAGGTCGCCGCGGGCCACGGCGGTGGTCACCTCGGCGATGTTCCGCACCTGGCCGGTCAGGTTGCCGGCCATCAGGTTGACGTTGTCGGTCAGCTCCTTCCAGGTGCCGGCCACGCCCTTCACGTTGGCCTGTCCGCCCAGCTTGCCTTCCGTACCCACTTCGCGGGCCACCCGGGTCACTTCCGAGGCGAAGCTGTTGAGCTGGTCCACCATGGTGTTGATGGTGTTCTTCAGCTCCAGCACCTCGCCCTTCACGTCCACGGTGATCTTGCGCGAGAGGTCGCCGTTGGCGACGGCGGTGGTCACCTCGGCGATGTTGCGGACCTGGCCGGTCAGGTTGGCGGCCATCAGGTTGACGTTGTCGGTGAGGTCCTTCCAGGTGCCGGCCACGCCCTTCACCTGCGCCTGGCCGCCCAGCTTGCCCTCGGTGCCGACTTCCCGCGCCACGCGGGTCACTTCCGAGGCGAACGAGCCCAGCTGGCCCACCATGGTGTTCACGACCTTGCCGATGCGCAGGAACTCGCCGCGCAGGGGGCGTTCCTCGTTCTCGAGGTCCATGGTCTGGGAAAGATCGCCCTTGGCGGTGGCGCCGATCACGCGGGCCATTTCGGCGGTCGGGTGGACCATGTCGGTGATCAGGTTGTTGACCGCCTCGACGCTGGCCGCCCAAGAGCCCGTGGCGCCCGGCAAACGGGCGCGATGGTTGATCTTGCCCTGCTTGCCGACCACGTCGCCGAGGCGTTCGAACTCTTTGCTGATTTGATCGTTCAGGTTGACGGCGTCGTTGAACGCCTCGGCCAGTTCACCGTCCAGACCGGACAGGTCGGTGGGCAGTCGCACCGAGAAATCGCCGCGCCGGAAGGCGCGCAGGGCGGCCAGGAGCTGGTGGTTGTCGAGCCCGCGCTGCTGCGCTTTGGACTGTGCCGCCGGCATTGAACATACTCCACGTCGAAAACGTTCGATCACGTGGGCGGCGCTAAATGAGACGACGGTCCAGGCTTTTGAAGCGGTTCACGCTTTCGACAACCTAGACCGGTCCTCATGACCCCCCGAACGGGTCCAACGCGGGGGCAAATCTTTGGTTCCGCTTTACGGTGAAGCTTTTTAAGGCGGTGCGCGACCGGCCTAGCGGGCCAGCTTCGCGCGGACCGAGGCTTCGACCTTGTCGACGCCGCGCAGGGCGTCGCCCGAGGCCTCCAGCTGGCTCTTGAAGACGTGGAGATCGCCGGTGTCGATGCGGCGCACCTTCTTGTCGCGGGCCCATTCCAACCCGATCGTCTGGCCCAGCCGGCAGGCCTTGGGCAGCAGCGCGGCCCGCTCGGCCGGCCCGCCGCGGATCAGCAGCTTGCCGACGATGTCGTTCCAGTTGGGGGAGCCGGCAAAGCACATCGGCAGATGATCGCACTCGCCGGTCCAGAACCGCCGGTACCAGCGCTGGTGCAGCGCCGTGTCGAACCGCAGGGCGGCCGGATCGAGCTGGGACCGGCAGTCGGCGCGGACATAGTCCTGGGCGTGGGCGCCGCCGGCCAGGCCCACCGTCAGCGCGGTCAGGAGGGCCGTCGCCGTCCCACGGTGCGCCATCGTCCTAGACCATGCTCGCCATCGGGCCGTCCGCGCGGCCGTCGACGAACTGGCGCACATAGGGATTGTCCGTCCGGTCGAGCTCGGCCGGGGTCCCGCGCCAGATGATCTTGCCGGCGTTCAGCATGGCGATCTCGTCGCCGATCGTGCGGGCCGAGGCCAGGTCGTGGGTGATCGACACCGCGGTGCAGCCCAGCCCCCTCACCTGCTCGACGATCAGTTCGTTGATCGCCGACGAGGTGATCGGGTCCAGGCCCGTGGTCGGTTCGTCGAAGAAGATGATCTCGGGATTGGCCACCACCGCTCGGGCCAGGCCGACCCGCTTCTGCATGCCGCCCGACAGTTCCGACGGATAGGAGTCGGCGACATGGGCGGCCAGGTGCACGCGGCCCAGGGCCTCGATCGCCCGCGCCTTGGCCTCCTTGCGGGGCACGCCGTCGGCGTTGATCAGGCGGAAGGCGACGTTCTCCCAGACGCTGAGGCTGTCGAACAGCGCCGCGCCCTGGAACAGCACGCCGATGCGCTCGAACAGCTTGCGGCGCGACGCCCCGCCCATGCCCAGCAGGTCCTCGCCGTCGACCAGAACCTTGCCGGCGTCGGGACGCACCAGGCCCATGGCGACCTTGATGGTCACCGACTTGCCCTGACCGGACCCGCCGATGATCACCAGCGACTTGCCCGCCGCGACGCTCAGGTCCAGCCCGTCCAGGACCGGACCGTCGAAGCGCTTGCGCACGCCCTTCCATTCGAGTTTCGGCGTCTGGGTCATGCGGCGGTGAACAGCGTTGTGAGGAAGTAGTCGGAGGCGAAGATCAGGATCGCCGAGGACACCACCGCGTGGGTGGTCGCCCGGCCCACGCCGCGCGCGCCGCCCTTGGCGTTGTAGCCGTGGTAGCACCCCATCAGGGCGACGATGAACCCGAAGACGGCCGCCTTGATCAGGCCCGAACCGACGTCCCAGCCCTGGATGAAGTTCATCGTGTTGCGCACGTAGATCGTCGAGTTGAAGTCCAGGATCCGCACCGCCACCAGCCAGCCGCCGGCCACGCCGATGATGTCCGCCACCAGGGTCAGCAGCGGCAGGACCAGGGTCGCGGCCAGCAGGCGCGGCGCGACCAGGTAGCGGAACGGGTCGGTCGACAACGTGCGCATGGCGTCGATCTGCTCGGTGGCCCGCATCGCCCCGATCTCGGCGGCGATGGCGGCCGACACCCGGCCCGCCAGCATCAGGGCCGCCAGCACGGGACCCAGCTCGCGCGTGATGCCCAGGGCGACGATCTGCGGCATCACCTGCTCGGCGTTGAAGCGCCCGCCGCCGGTATAGATGTTAAGCCCCAGGGCCGCGCCGGTGAAGATCGCCGTCAGCCCGACGACCGGCAGGGAGAAGAAGCCGATGGCCGCCAGCTGGCGCACCAGCTGGATCGGGAACCAGGGCGGGGTGAACACCGAGACGACGCCGCGCACGGCGAAGACCCCGACCCCGCCCACCATGCGCAAGGCGCCCAGGGTCGAGCGCCCGATGGTGCGCAGGGGCTTGAAGATGCCCGGGATCGCGGCTTGGACCGCGGCCATCTCAGTAGCTGTCCGGAGCCGTGGCGGCGGACGCGGCGGGCGGCGTCTCACCGGCCGCCGGCGCGGCGCCCCCTTGGGGCCGCATCACCGAGCCGATCAGGCCGAACAGGTCGACCGCGCCCTGGGTGTTGTCGATCTCGCCGCCGGGCTTGATGTCGTCGGGCGCGCCGCCGGGCGCGATCGCCACGTGGACGCCGCCCAGCAGGCTGTCGCTGGTGACCTTCGCGGTGGAGTCCGAGGGCAGCTTCACATCCGGATCCAGGGTCAGCTTGGTCACCGCCAGATAGGTCTTGGGATCCAGTTTGATTTCCGAAACCGTGCCCACCTTCACGCCCGCGACGCTGACCGCCGCGCCCGGCGCCAGCGAGCCGACCTGGCCGAACTTGGCCGTGACGTCATAGCCGCCCGGCTTGCGGCCCACGCCGCCGACGCTCAGCGAATAGACCAGGAAACCCGCCGCCAGGACGAGCACGAGGAGACCCATCAAGGTCTCGGCCCATTGTTCGCGCAACCCCATGTCCAGAGTCCCCCGCTCTTATCGCGACGCCGGACGCTGGGCGTCGCGCTGCAGTTGGCTGATCAGCACGTCGACGTTGCCGCCGGCGTTGTCGATGGTCGAAACGAAATCCTGCTGCTGGGTGATCGCCAGCCACACGCCCTTGAACTGGACGTCGACGACCTTCCACGCGGTCCCGCCGCCCAGCACCCGCCAGGACACCTGCACCGGCTGGCCCAGCTGGCCGCCCGAGATCGTGGTGTTGACGATCACGTCGCCCGGCTTGCGCACCGTCGAGCCCGTCACCTTCAGGGTCTCGCCGTGATAATCGCTGATGCGGTTCTGGTAGACGCTCTCGGCATAGACGCGGAACGCCGCCGCGAAACGGGTCCGCTGGTCCGGCGTGATGGTGCGGGCGTACTTGCCCAGCACGAAATTGGTGATCCGCGGCACGTCGGCCAGTTCGTCGATGCCCTGGTGGAAGGTCGCCTTCTTCTGGGCCACGCTCTGGTTCTTGTCGGCCAGGACCGAGATCACCCGCTGGGCCCGCGTCTGGACGAACTGCTCGGCCTGCGGCTCGCGCTGGCCCTGCGCCAGGGCCGGGGCGGCCTGGGTCATGACGCCGAGGCCGACCAGGGCGACCAGGGCCAGTTGGGCGAAGCGGCGTGTGGGATGGGCGTTCGTCATGGGCGTATCCGGGGGATCTATTGTGGTTCGGGAGGGGCCGCGGGGGCGGCCGGCTCGGACGTGGCGGGTTGGGGCGTAGCGGATTCGGCGGGAACGGTCGAAGTCTCGGACGGCGGGGCGACAGGATCGGTCGCGGCCGGGACGTCGTCGAAGTCGGGCAGTTCCTGCACCGCGCCCGTCGCCTCGCGGATCAGGGCCTCGCGGTGCTGGCCATAGGCCGAGCGCGCGGTGGCGTAGGGATCGACCGCCTGGTCCAGCGCCCGGAACGCCAGGTCGGCGTTGGCCCGGGTGTCGATCGTCTGGGTGACCAGGCGCGTGATGCCGAACGGGCTGGTCCAGCCCTGCCCCGCCAGGCCGATCGGGTCGGTGAAGAAGTCGAACACCCGGCCGACGCCGTCGCGGAAGTTCAGCGGGCCCAGCACCGGCACGTACAGATAGGGGCCGGGCTTGACGCCGTAGCGGCCGAAGGTCTGGCCGAAGTCGGCGTCGTGGGAGCGGATGCCCATGCCGGCGGCGACATCGAACAGGCCCAGCACCCCGACGGTGGAGTTGATCGCGAACCGCGCCGTGGTCCGGCCTGCCCGCTTGGGCTTGCCCTGCAGGACGTCGTTCAGGAACGTGCTCGGTTCGCCCAGATTGTAGACGAAGGCGCTGACCCGGTGCCGGACAGGCGTCGGCGTCACCGCCATGTAGCCGTGCGTGACGGGCCGGAAAACGGCGCGGTCCAGACCCATGCTGAACGCGTAGCTGCCCCGGTTGAAGCCCTCGAGCGGATCGTACTCGATCTGCGCCATGTCCGACGCCGCGTCCGGCGCGGCGACCAGCGGGATGGGCGTTTCGACCGAGGCCCGGGCGTGCGCCGACGATGCCGCCGCCGAGATCCCCCCAGCGGCGATCACGGCCAGAGCCATGGTCGCTGTCCGTACACTCACGCTCAAGCCCTGCATTTTCTTCAGTATCTTCGTGGCCGACCCACCGATCCTCCTGGCGTTTCGCCAGGCGTCGGCAGGAGGCATGTAGGCGCCGCTCGAAGCTAGGCAAGGGCTAAGGGCCCCCAGAACGTCATCCGCGTACGGAAGCTGAACCATGGTGCAAAATCGTGACGCCCGGCCAAGGTTGGCTCAACACAACTTTCGAGACGCATGATCTTTACCTTGTCGCGATGGTGGAGATTGGGCAGACTTCCTCGTCAAAGCGAGGCGAGCCATGGACCGTTTGCGTGCGCCGTTCTTCTGGCTGGCAGGCTTCGTCCTGCTGGTGGCCCTGCTGATCGAATGCGCGTCGGCGTTCATCCTGGACGCCGTGCACCAGGCCGGCTTCGAGGCCTCGACCCCGGGCCTGGGCATCCGCTACCTGCCAGTGCTCGACGGCCTGCTGCTCTACACCGTCGCCCTGATGGGCCTGGGCATCCTGCTGTCCCGCAGCGTGATCGGCCGGATCCAGGGCATCGTCACCCTGGTGATCGCCTTCTTCGGCCTGCTGGGCGCGATCGTCATGGCCCTGGCGGCCCTGGGCCTGCTCATCCTGATGGTCACCCTGCTGGTGGCCATCCCGTTCGGGACCATCGCCTATTTCGCCGCCTTCGCCGACTTCCCGACGGGCGCGGCCACCGCCACCCTGGGCCTGATCCTGATCCTCAAGATCGCCTTCTGCATCCTGCTGATCCTGGCCCACGAGCGCTTCCTGCAGAACAAGGGCATCGTCATCCTGAGCGCGGTCTCGATCGGTGCGACCCTGCTGCTGGCCTTCCTGATCGACTTCCCGCCGGGCTTCCTGGCCAGCATCACCGACGCCATCGGCGCGCTGATCATCGCCATCGTCGGTGCGATCTGGCTGTTGATCCTGCTGATCGGATCGATCCTGGCGACGATCTCGGCGCTGCGGACCGTGCGGGTCTAGACGCGGGTCACCGCACCGTCACCTCCAACGGCTGGTCGCCCAGGGGCTTGATCTCGATCACGCCGCCCGAGCGATAGATCACGGCCGAGACGTCGTCGTCCTTGGCGCGGCAGAGGAACTGGTCGCCGGACCTCCGGACCTTCCGCCAGGCGTCTCCGCAGTCGTCGACCTCGTCCTCGTCCAGGCGGGTGTTCTCGGCGCACAGGCACACGGCCTGGGGGCTGGTCTCCCCCTGCCCGGGCGCCAGGACCGTGTAGGTCGCGACCGCGCCTCGCCCCTGGATCAGTCGAAGACGGGCCATGCGCATGTCCTTGTCGGCCGCCGGAACGGACACGGTTCGGGACCCGCGGTCCTGGCCAGCCGGGAATTCGACCACCTCGGCCTTCTTGAACAGCTTCGGCGCGAACGGGCGCGAGATGCTGCCCATGACGGCGGCCATGGACGGAGGTTCCCAGTCCGCCAGGGCGTCCTCGTCGATATTGCCGTTGCTGTCCGTGGGCGGCCCGTGGGCCGACGGCGGCGCAGGCGGCGTGGTGGCGCGATAGACGGCCACGCCGATCGCCACGACGAAGCCGAGGATGATGAGGATCAGGATGATGATGACGATCTTCATCGGCGCGGCTCACCCATAACCGGCCATCATGATGGCCACGAACGCGGCGCCCAGTCCCGCCACGCCGATCACCGAGGTGACGATGGCCAGCGGCCAGGGCCAGCAGACCCAGCCCGTCACCGTGCCGCTGCCGTCCAGGAACCGCTGGCCGGTCCGGTCCGTGGGGTTGGCGATGCCGTAGGCCATCACCTCCCAGGGATTGTCGAAATAGGTCCACCAGGTGATCGCGTCCCCGATCCGGCGGCTGGAATCGATCAGGCCGGCGATCAGGGCCGGGATCAGGGTCACCAGCATCCAGCCGACATAGGAGAACCAGAAGAACGGCCCTAGCAGGCGGTTCTGCCAGATGTGGATCGTCTCGTGCTTGAACAGGTCCGTCGTCGGGTCCCAGGCGTCGGTGTTGCTCATCACCGCGCCCTGGGTGAAGGCGAAGCCCGACCGCACCGCGAAGCCCTGCTTGTAGCGGTGGGCGTCGTGGCGGTTCTCGTCTGGGCCGTCGCCGTGGTCGCCCCAGGCGAAGTTGATCAGGTGCATCAGGACGCCGTTGGTGTTGCCGCCCAGCCCCCAGGTGACGTCCAGCAGGAAGGCCGGCGCGCCCAGGCCCGCCCACTTGTGTGTGGCCCACAGGCCGTCGAACAGGCCCACCAGCCCGCCGACCACCAGGGCGATCCACAACAGCGCCTCGACGCCGATCACGGGATGGCCGAAGCCCAGCGAGATCAGGTTCACCACGCCCGGCCAGATGAAGAACAGCAGGCTGGTCACGGTGATCGCCGCGTCCGAGTCCCCGCCGACGCTCAGCATGATGCTGATGAAGGTCCGGGCCAGGAAGGCGCCGAGCGTCGCGGTGAGGAAGGTCTCCAGCACGCGCCACAGCGCCGCGCTCCCGTCGCCCTTGGCCAATCGCACGATCAGGGCCACCAGCGCCCCGGCCACGCCGAAGGCCAGGGATCCGAGGATGGCCTCCAGAGAGAAGATCCGCTCCATGATGCACTCCTTGCGGACCCGCCGAAGCGGGTCCCCCTCTTTCACGATCGCCGGACCCGCGCCGGGCGGGTCCGGGGGTTTGGACGCCTAGCCCGCGGGCGACGCGACCTTGGTTCTCGGGATGATCCGCTCGGGCCGGCAGGCGCGATAGCGGGACGGACCCGCCGCGTTCTCCTGGGCCACGACGGTGCGCCGCTCGCCGGTGACGCAAACGTGGTCGCCGTTGTAGCCGTCGCGCCAGACATAGCCCATCAGACAGGTGTCCGGACCGTACGGACCGCCGTTCGGATTGCGGCGCGCACCGGCCTGGCCGTTCTCCAAACGGGCCAGGTAGCTGGACTCGGGCGGGACGCAGACCCGGTCGTTGGGCCAGGCCCCGCGCCAGACAAAGCCGTCGATGCAGGCGCCGACCGCCGGATCGCAATTGGCCTCGGCCGGTTCGATGATCGGCGGTTCCTCCTTGGGTTCCTCCGGCGGGGGTGTGACGGCCGGCAGGGGGATGGCCACCGTCAGCAGGATCGTCTCGCTCTTCTTGGCCTTGACGTCGGCGGCGGGCGACTGGTCCAGCACGGTGTCCGGGGCCTTGTCGACCTCCTTGTCGGTCCGCTTGACGGACTTGTAGCCGGCCTTGTCCAGCGCTTTGACGGCGTCGGCATAGGGTTGGCCGACCACGTTCGGGACCTTGCCCCCTCCGCCCAACGCCACGACGGCGATGATCACGGCGATCACCAGGACCAGCACCCCGCCGGCCACCGCGATGATCCACCACGGGAACGGCTTCTTGGGCGGCGGCGCGGGGCCGGCGGCCGGCACGGTGACCGTCGCCGCCGTGCTGTCGGTGCTGTCGTTGTCGGGGTCGTTGACGTTGGTGGCCCGCAACTTGATCCGGTGCTGGCCCGGCGGCGCCGCGGCCGGGATCTTGGCGACCACGGTCACGGTCTGGTTCTCGCCCGCCGCGACCGGCCGTTCCGATTCCCCCTGGACCTGGTACCACTCGGGTTTGCCCTCGCCCTGGACCTGGACGCTGAAGCGCGCGGTCAGGCCCTCGCCCGTCTTGTTGGTGACGCCGAAGACGGCGCTGCCCTTGTGGAAGCCGCCCTCGGTCTTCAGGGCGACGGTGGTCGGTCCGTCCGGAATCTCGAAACTCGGCATGTCCTGATCCTTGGGTTCGACGTCCTTGCGGTCGACGCCGCGCCGCGGGCTTCGCGCCCGCGACGCGGCGCGCGATCACTTCGGCAGGGTCCTCAGCGTGGTCGGCGCGACCGTCTTCACCGACCGCATCTGGGTGCTGTAGGTCAGGATGTTCGCGTCCACGATCGCCCGGCAGAACGCGATGTTCGCCTGGGCGCTGGCGACCGTGATGTTCACCCGGGTGCCCAGGGCGACCCTGGTCTTCGGCTCGATGCTCTGGGTCATGATCATGTTGGGCGTCCCCACGCAGGTGGAGCCGATCGACCCGATGTCTGTCCCGGCGTTCTTCAGCGCCTGGATGCCCGCGATCCCGCCGATCTGCGGGCTGAGCAGGTTGGGCACGACCACGCCGGGATCAGTCGTCAAGGCCACGACGCTGCCCTTGGGGGCCTTGGTGTCGCCGGCCGGATTCTGAACCAGGACGGAGTCCGGCTGTTGACCGGAGGCCTTCCCGACCGCCGACGTGACCTTGAAGCCGCGATCCTCGAGCAGCGCCTGCGCGGCCACCAGCGGCTTGCCGGCGACGCTCGGCACGGCCACCGTCTCGCCGACGGCCACGGTCAGCTTGACCTCGGTCGTCGCGGGATCTGCCTGCGCGTCGGCCGCGGGTTCCTGCTTGAACACCTGACCCAGGGTCTTGTCGCTGGAGACCTCCTCGATCGCCGGCCCGACCTTGAAGCCGGCCTTCTCGAGCACGGCGGCGGCGTCGGGATAGTCCAGCCCGGTCACGCCGGGCACGGCGACCGTCGGCACGCCCGCGACGGTCAGCTTGACCCGGGTCGTCTTGGGATCGGCCTTCGTGCCGGCCGCGGGGTCCTGCAGGAACACCTTGTCCAGGGGCTCCTTGCCGGGCGGCGCCTGTCTGATCTCCGGTTCGGCCCCGTAGCCCTTGTCCTTCAGGGCCGAGACGGCGGAGGCGTAGTCCATCCCGATCACCTTCGGGACCTTGGAGCCGCCGCTCATGACCACGACGGCGATGATCACGCCGATCACCAGCACCAGCACGCCGCCGGCCACCGCGATGATCCACCACGGGAACGGCTTCTTCTTGACCTGCGGCTTGACGACCGCCGGGATCGTGATGGCCGCGGCGGTGCTGTCGGTGCTGTCGTTGTCCGGGTCGTTGACGTTGGTGGCCCGCAGCTTGATCCGATGCTGGCCGGCCGGCGTCGCGGCGGGGATCTTCGCCAGCACCGTGACCGTCTGGGTCTCGCCGGCGGCGACGGGCCGCTCGGGTTCGCCCTGGATCTGATACCATTCGGCCTTGCCGGCGCCCTGGATCTGCACGCTGAACCGGGCGGTCAGCCCCTCCCCGGTCTTGTTGGTGACGTTGAACACGGCGTTGCCCTTGTGGAAGCCGGCCTCCGTCTTCAGGGCTACGGTCGTGGGGCCGTCCGGAATCTCGAAACTCGGCATGGGCGTTCGTCCTCGTGCTCGCGATCAGGCTGCAGAAAATTCGATTTCGTAGGTCGTGTAGGCGGGACGCTCTTCGTCGACGATCCGACGCACTAGATCGGCCAAAGGCCGTGCGGCTGCCGGGGCGACGACGCGCAGGTGGAAGCACCGTGCGACGCCTTTGGGCCCGGGCGGGTTCTCCTCCACGGCGTAGCCGGAGACCCCGGTCGCCACGGTCAGGATGCGTTCGAGGGTCCGGCGGGTGCCGCGCCAGCGCGCCAGCTCGGCCGCCTCCAGGCACAGCAGCCGCAGGCGGCCCATCCCGGCGGCGTAGCGCGGCGCGCCCTCGCCTGGGCGTCCGCCGGTCCAGTCCAGATAGCGGTCCAGGTCCAGCCAGCGGGCCAGCATCAGGGCGAAGTTCGGCGGCGCGCGCATCGGGTCGACGTGGGCGTCGAGGGTCGCCAGGGCGTTCTCGGCCGGCGCCTGCAGCATCTCCATCACCTCCAGCGTCGCCGCCAGCGGCTTCTTCGGCGCGATGGCGGACTGGTAGGTCTCGGGCAGCAGGCGGGCGATGCGGGCGCGGTCCATCGTCAGCCCCCCGTATCGTCGTCGATCACCACCGAAAGGTGGTGTTGGTCGGCGCAATAGAGCCAGTTGGGCGGCAGCGGGATGCGGTCGGTGAACACCGTGGCCGAGGCGGTGGCGAAGTGCTGGGCCCCGTCCAGGCTGCGGTAGACGCCCATGGGGCCGCCCGCGAACACCATCGGCGCCGCGCCGGCGACAGGCGTCGCCGCCACGCTGGACACCACGTGCAGCAGCCGTTCGGTGTCGCGGATGGGCAGGCCGGCGTCCAGCGGCGCGGCCCGCCAGGACGGAGCGGCCGCCGTGGTGTCCAGGGCCAGCACGCCGCCGCGGTTCGACCCGGCGAACACCCACTGGTCGGCGAAAGCCAGCCCTTCGCACGAGCCGCCCTGCCAGCCGATGTTGAACGGCTTAAAGCCCTCGGGATCGTCGGCGCCGCCCGACCGCAGCTCCACCCGGAAGGCGCCCGAGCCCTGCTGACCGGCCTCGGCCGCCGCCGCCGCCCACAGGAAATCGCGAGCGTTGAAGCGCTGCACCGTCAGGCTGCGGATGTCCTGGTTGACCAGGCCGATGGGATGGAAGCTCTCGGACACCCCGCCCAGCGCTGACAGATAGACCCCGCCCTTGACCCGGGCGGCCACCGCGACCTGCACCACCCCGGCCGACGAGACCGAGGTCGTCACGGCGTAGAAGCCCTTGGTGTCGCGGGTCTTGTCCACCACCACGGGGGCGGGACCGGCGTCGCCGAACGGCTTGAGCTGGCGAAGGCCCTCGCCCGTGGCGATCAGCAGCAGGGGCGAGCCTTCGCGGTCGAGCCAGTCGGCGTCGGACACGTCGCTGTTGAACACCGCCGCCTCGGTCTTCCAGGTCTCGCCGCAGTCGCGCGACACGTGGATGGCCCCGCCGGCCTTGCGGACGACGCCCAGCGCCATCAGGCCCGGCCGGTCGCGGTGGCGGCGCACGAACAGCGGCCGGTCGCCGTCGGCCTTGAACACCACCGACCAGGTGTTGCCGTCGTCGAGGCTGCGGTGCAGGCCCTGGTTGGTGGCGGCGAACCAGGTGCGGGGCTGGTGCGGGTCGCGCAGCAGGTCGGCCACGTCCCGGTCAGGCGCTTCGCCGATGGTCAGCCGAAGCTGGTCGGCGTAGCGCACGCTGGGATCGGCCAGCATGGCCTCGTAGACGTCGGAGGCGCGCAGCACCTGGCCGAAGGGCTCGTCGCGCAACGGCGAGAACAGCTTGTTGAGCCGGACGCGCAGCCGGGCCTCGACCGCCGGGGCGTCCTCCTCGCGGCTGACCACCACGCGCGCGGCCACCGACACGGGGCGGACCCTGGCCCAGCCCACCGAGGTCTGCACGCCCAGCGGCCGGCGCTGGTCGACGGCCTTCTGGACGCGGGCCCGCAGGTCCTCGCTCCGGCGATCGACCACCGCCTGGGCGGTCACGCCCGCATCGGGCAGCGTCTCGGGATCGACGGCCGGCACCAGCAGGATCTCGACCACCCCGGGGGCGGCGTGGGCCCAGACCTGTGACTGGGCGTAGGCCTTGGCGCGAGCCACGGCCCCGACGCTGAGCGCCACCCGCTCGAAGTCGCGGGCGGTGACCGCGCAGCGCATGGAGGTCAGTTCCAGCGGCCCGCGCCGCACCGCCGCCTGGACGGTCTCGGCCTCGGCCCCGCCGGCGGCGCGCGCCGCGTTGGTCACCGCCAGACCCGCGATCGGGGTCTTGAACACCGTGAGGACGCCGGGCGCCACGTTGCCGGCCCGCCCGCCGCCGACGCGATACCAGACTCGGATGTCGCGCCCCAGGGCCGGTACGGCCGACAGCGGGGTGGAGCCCTCCCCGGCCATGGCCGGCGCGAACTGGATGCGGCCCGTGGCCCGGTCGACCTTGTAGACGCAGTCGGTGGGCGCGGCGTCGGCGAAGCTGAAGACCTCGCGCCAGATGCGATAGCTCTTGTCGCCCAGCGTGCGCGACACCGCCCCGTCGGCCAGCTCGGCGCTGTCGGCCTCGACGCCGACGATCAGGTCCAGCCCGTCGCCGGACGGGGCGATGATCGGCGGACGCCGCACCTGCACGCTGAGGCCGGGCGCGCCTGTGCCGGCGCCGACCGACTCGGCCTCGACCGTCTCGCAATGGAGGGCCGGCGCGTCGACGCTCTTCTGGTCGGGCGGCAGGATCGCGGCCTGGGTGACCACGAACGTCACCGAGCCGTCGCTGGTGGCGATCCGCGCCCCGGCGGGGATCGTGATCCGCCCATTGCCCTCGGTGCGGGTGAAGGTCAGGGTCGCGGCGGCCGCGGCGGGCGGCCGAATCTGGGCCCCGACCAGGTTCAGCAGGCTGACATACAGCTTCTCCGGCACGCGATTGAGCCGGTACAGCATGGTGTCGGTCAGGTAGGCGAAGGTCTCCAGCAGGGTGATGCCGGGATCGCTGGGATTGCGGTCGGTCCATTCCGGGCACGACCGGTCGATCACCTTGACGGCGTCGGCCATCAGCTCGGTGAAGGTGCGGTCATCCAGCTTGGGGGTGGGCAAGGGCATCAGGCGGCCTCCCCTTGCAGGTCGAGGCCGAACTGCAGCTGACCCGGCTGGTTGCTGCTGCGCACCCGGTAGTCCAGGGAGACGTTCAGCTGGCTGGGCGCGGCGGGATCGACGCCCGCGTCCAACCGCACGATCTCGATCCGGGGCTCCCAGCGCTTGAGCGACTGGCGCACGTAGTGGATGGCCAGGCCGGCGGTCGTGGCGTCGTTGGGCGCGAACATCAGCCGATGCAGCGGACAGCCGTAGCTGGGCCGCATCACGCGCTCGCCGGGTATGGTGGTCAGCAGCAGGATGATCGCCTGGCGCACGGCGTCGGCGCCGCTCACCTCGGCCAGCCGCCCCGCCGGCGACAGGACCAGCCCCGCCGGCCGCCGCAGCTCGGACGTGCCTCCGCCCAGCTCCGCGCCCTCGAACCGGATGCCCCGAACGCTCTTCATGCTCAACTCCCGGCCGCCACGAGGCGCTGGCCAGGATCGACCACGCGATAATTGACCGTGCCCGGCGGCGACCCGTCGGTAAGCCCCGTCACCGTGTCCAGGCACACCGCCCGGCCGCCGATGGTGACGAAGGTCGAATAGCCCTGCTTGACGGCCAAGGTCGTCAGGCAGGGGCGCAGGCCGATGACCGGATTGGCGTTCGGACAGGCCGAGATGGGCCGCGACTGCGGGTTGGGATTGACCAGCGCCAGCCGGCTCTTGATGCGCACCAGGGTCTGGGTGGGGGCTATGCCCACCCGGCCGCCATGGTCGCAGACCAGCGTCGCGTCCTGGGTCAACCACAGCATGCTCAACCCTCCTCGAACGCGACGGCGGCGGCGCGGATCGTCAGCCGGCGGCCCGGGGCCTCGATGACCAGGTCGCCGCTGGCCCTCAGGCGCGAGCCGTTGGGGCCGAACTCGAACAGGCCGCCGGCGCGGGTCTCCAGCCGCGCCAGGGCGTCGACGCTGTCCAGGGTCAGCACCTGGCCGCCCGGGGTCCGCACGGTGAAGGCGCGCGCCCCGGCCGTCCCCGCACCGCGCGGTCCCGGCGCGGTGCGTTCGCCATAGAGGCCGCCCAGGACCACGCCGCGCGCCGGATCGCCGTCCGGGAACAGCACCAGCACGTCGTCCTCCGGCTCCGGCAGGATGGCGACGCCCTTCTCGGCGCCCGCGCCCAGCAGCAGCACCGACATCCAGCCGGTCTCGACATCGCCCAGCACCGGCAGCTTGACCCGGACCCGCGCCAGGCCGTCGGGATCGTCGGCGTCGGTCACCTTGCCCAGAGTGAAGGCCGGCGTGCGTGGCCTGTCGGGCCGGGCCGGCGGTTCGGTCGAGATCTCGACCACGTAGCCGCGGGCTTCCTCGAAGCGATGCAGGGCCCGCGTCACCACGCAGCGGCCGTCGACCAGGTCGCCCAGGCCTTCCAGGTTCACTGGCCGCCCCGGGCGCAGATGGGTGTCGCCCTCGACCACCGCGTCCAGCAGCACCGCGCGCGCCACCGCCCGGTCGAGATCGGCCTGGGCCAGGCTCTCGGCCTCGGCGGCGTCGGCCGCCAGGCGGTTGAACAGGGTCCGTCCGCCCAGGTCCGGGAAGGCCGTCAGCCCGCCGTCGCGCAGTTCCTCGGCGTCCTGCCGCGCCAGGCCCGCCCGGGCGTTGGCCGCGACCGCCCGCGACGGGTCCCACGACTGGGCGCTGGTCCAGGGGCGCAGCGAGTCCGCCCCCGCCGAGGCCCGCGCCTCGATGATCTCGCGCCGCATCCGCAGCGGAATCGGCTCGCCCTCGCCCGCCAGGCTGATCAGCCGCAGGTCGGTCCCCTCCACCACCAGATAGAGGCCCGCGTCCCGCGCCAGGTCGACCACCAGGTCGAAGTCGTTCTGGTCGTGCTGGACGATCAGGGCGCGGGTCGGCGGATGCTCGGCGCACTGGAACCCCAGGCCCAGGTCGCCCGCCATCTGGCCCGCGACGTCGGCCACCGTCTGGTCGGTCAGGGCCCGGGCGCGCTGGCGCAGCCGCGCCCGGTGCAGCTTGTCCAGCGCCCGCAGCCGCACGATCCGGCCCTGGTCGGCGTCGTTCTGGTACTCGACGGCGGTAATCTCGCCGTCGAACAGATCGCCCGAGCCGTCGACCGAAAAGGCCAGGCCCGCACCCAGCCGCAACCCTCTCAGGGCGTCGGCGGGCGGCTCGGCGAAGACCAGTTCGGCCATGGCCGGCGCATTGAGCGCCTGGCGCACGAAGGCCGAGACCGCGTAACGGCCCAGGGCCGGGTCCAGGGGCGATCCGTCCAGGCGCGCCCGCAACGGGCGGTTGGCGAAGATCGAGGTCATGCCCGCGCCTCCAGAAGGATCGCCAGCGAAGGCAGCACGATCGTCGTGCCCTCCGGGATGTTCAGGGGGTCGTCAACGCCGTTGTAGGTGGCGATCTCGGGCCACAGGCCCGGATCGCCGTAGCCGTCGTCGGCCATCTGATCGAGCCGCTTCAAGGGCAGGCCTTCGCTGTCGACCGGCATGTCGACGGCCGGGTATTGATCGATGGACCCGCTTTCCAGGTCGAACGGCGACTCGAACTGCGGCGTCACCGGGCGGGCGGGCGCCGGGCGCGGCTCGGAATCCTCGACGCGGCGGAGGCGCAGGCTGAGCCACGACCGGCGCGGCGCCCCGTCGGCGTTGAACCGCTCAAGCCGTTCGGCCACGTGCAGCACGACGCTGGGGATATTCCAGGACTTGCCCCAGATGAACCGCACCGTGGGCGGGGCCGAGAAGCCGTCGGCGGCGATGGCGTTCTCCGTCAGGTCCCAGAGCGGACGGGTCAGGGCGCGGACATCGTCGTCCGCGGCCGGACCCTGGCCGTCTTCTGGCGCGGTCGACGGCCGGCCTTCCCGGGCGATCTCGACGTCGAACAACAGGTTCAGGTCGTATTCGGTGACGCCGCCGCCGGTGGCGATCAACGGGTCCTCGGACCGCGCCACGCCGGTCAGGAAGCCGCCGCCGGCCACCCGCGTCCGCACGCCGGCGGTGCGCCGGGCTTCCAGGCTCTCGGGATTGAGCAGGCACGAAAGCCGCTCGCCCGACCGCTCCAGCAGGAAGGCTACACGCTCCATCGCCCTTCCTCCTGTTCACGAGCCAGTTGATCCCACCGGGGTTGCGGAGCCTCGACGCCGGTCGGCGCGGCGAAGGTCGGCGGCGGAAGCGCGGGCCAGCGATCGTCGGACGGGAGGTCGGCAAACGGGCGCGAGGCGGCGCGCGAGCTGGACGGACGAGGCCCCGCATAGACCGGCCGCCTGTCGTGGGGCGGATCGGCCGGCGTGGCGTTAGAGACCTGACGGCTCGCCCGGGCGACGGCGCGATGGACGTCCCGGTCTTCGCCACGGCTCGGCGGCGCATCCCGCTCTACGGACGGCTCGCGAAGTGGAAAGTCCGGCGCGGCCCTGCCCTGGGGCTTGATCGCGGACGACTTGAAGGATGGCGCCGGAGGCCTGGGCCTGGGCGTCGACGACGGAGGATCGATCGGCGGCGTCGTCGGCGCGACGGCGGGTTCGGAGGCGGCCGGATGCTCGGCGCGCGGATGCGGCTTGGCCCGCAGCGCCGTCAGCGCCCGAAAGACCGCGTGTCGCGCGGGCGGTGACGGCCGGGCGCGCCAGACCCGTTTCGGCGCGGCGGTTCGACGATCCGAGGCCAGGAACGGAAAGGCCGGGCGAGGCTTGGGCGCGGCGTCGGCGACCACCGGTTCAGGAGCATCCGACGGGTCTTCGACGGGCGGTCCTGGAACCGTCGAAAGCGCGAGGGGGCGTCCCAGCGAGGCGGAGGCCGATTTCGCGAAGAACCAGGATTTCCGACGCGGGACGCCACGTCGCGCGGCGACGTCGTCCGTGAAGGTCTCCGGCCGGTCCTGCTGGCGGCCTTCCGAACCCGGCGGCGCGGCCATGCGATCGACCGACGGCGGTTCGGTCGGACGTCCAGGCTCGACCTTCGGCGGCTCCCACGTCGGCTCATGGGTCGCCAGTCGCGACACCGGCGCCTGGGACCAGGCGGTCTCGTGTGAAGAGACAATCGACCGGGCCGAGGACACTTCCGGATCGGCTGTCGCGACCGGGGCTGGCCCTTCCGGCGTCGCTCGGGACGGCTCGGCGACCAGACTCAACGGCGACCGGGGTCGGCGCGTCGGCTCAGGTGTCGCCGTGGGACGAACGATCCGCTCGGACGCCGGCGCGACGTTCGTCGCCGCGAACACCGGTCGCGGCCGGCGCCTGCGCTCGGGTTCCGACCGACGCCAGACCTCGCCCGAGCGGTCCCGCAGGTCCGCCAGGCTGGGGACGCCAGGGTCCCTCGCGATCGGTTCGCGCGCCTTCGGGACCGGCGACGCCTCGGGCGTCAGCGGCCGCAGCGGCGGGCCGTCCGCCCCCACAGGCGCCCCCGCGGGCGGCCAGGCCGTCGGGTCGCTGTTCAGCGACAGCGGCGCCTGACCCGTTTCGGCCAGCTGGGACGTCCGCTCGGCCACGTGCGCCAGCCAATGGGCCGGCGCGCCCGGATAGCGTTCGGCCAGGGCGGCCATCACCGGGTCCGGCGCCGGCGCGGATCGATCCTCGGAGGCGCGCTCCAGGGCCTGGGCCACCGAGCGGGCCAAGGCCGCCATGGCGATCAGCCAACCCGAAAACAGGCGGCGAAGGGCCATGGCTTACGCTCGGGTCAGGGTGTCGAAGGACAGCTTGAGTTCCTCGATCGCGACTTCGCGGCCGAGGGCGTCGAACGACACGCCGCTCCATTCACAGGGCCAGGCGTTGTCGAGGTTCCAACGCAGGACCTCGGCCGTGCCCTTCACGTCCATCATCGCGATCGAGATGTTGCGACGGGGCGTGCCGCCGGCCAGGACCTCCTTGAGCCAGTCCCACAGGGCCGGGGTCTTGGTCAGGCCGTAGCGCAGGGTGACCTCGGCGTACTCGATCGGCCCGGGCAGGGTCCGGACGATCTGGCCGCTGCCGGACTCGCGATAGCGGATGGGATGGATCCGCACGCCCAGGCCGAAGCACTCGGTGAACCGGACATCGCCCATCTCGCGGGACGACAGCATAAAGTTGTAGTTGCGGTAGACGTCGGGCAGAGCGCCAACCTTGGGCGCCGCCGCTGCTTCTTCAGGCTTAGCCATGACGGATCCTCTCTAGGGTTGGGGGTCAGGCGGTCTCGACGGTGGTTCCGACCGCCGTCTGGCCGATGCGGAAGATGACGAATTCGGCCGGCTTCACGGGCGCGATGCCGATGACCACCACCACCTGGCCGGCGTCGACCACCTCGGGCGGGTTGGTCTCGGCGTCGCACTTGACGAAGAAGGCGTCCTCGGGTCGGGCGCCGGCCAGGGCGCCCTGGCGCCACAGCAGGGTCAGGAAAGCGCCGATGTCGCGCTGGATGTCCTTCCACAGCGGGCCGGCGTTGGGTTCGAACACCACCCAGCGGGTGCTGATGGCGATCGACTCCTCGATCATGTTGAACAGCCGCCGGACGTTCAGGTAGCGCCAGTTGCTGGCGCTGGGCGCCAGGGTGCGCGCGCCCCAGACCCGCACGCCCTCGCGGCTGAAGAAGCGGATGCAGTTGATCCCGACCGGATTGAGCACGTCCTGGTCGGCGCGGGACACCATCTGGGTCAGCCCCTGGGCGCCGCGGATCGTGACGTTGGCGGGCGCCTTGTGCACGCCGCGCTCGCTGTCGGTGCGGGCGTAGATGCCGGCCATGTGGCCCGACGGCGGGATTTCCACCGGGTTCTTCGGATCGGGGTCGACCGCATCAAGGCCCGTCAGCCAGGGGAAGTAGCAGGCGCCATAGCCGCTGTCGGAATCCCGGGGGCGCTGGCCGGGCTTCTGGCCCTTGGGCTTGGTCGGCGCGCCCGCATCGCCGGCGGGCGCCGCGGGCGGCGCGGGCCCCTCGGCGGCGCGGGTCAGGACCTCGACGTCATCGACACGAGCCGGGGCGTCCAGGATCGCCACGCGGTCCTTGAGCAGCTCGGCGGCGTCCAGCAGCGCGCCGTGCGACGCCGGATCGGTCCGCCCCGGCGCGGCGATGATGGCGATCTCGTCGATCGCCGCCAGGGCGTCGAGCCCCCGCCCCTTGCCGGAGATGGCCCCGTCGGCCTTGGTGTTGACCACGTAGCAGCGCGAGCCGCCATTGAGGAAGAAGCCGTAGACGGCGTTGGACAGGTGGGTGCCCTTGTCGCCGTCCCGTATGTAGGTTCTCTGGAATTCGCTCCAGTTGTTGATCGCCTTCGCCTCGTCGACGAGGACGTCGGGGTTCGGCGCGGTTCCCACGAATCCGGCGGTCGATGTTCCCACCGCCTCGATCGGGCGTGTTCCAGAGTCGATCTCCTCGACGTAAACGCCGGGGCTCAAATAGGACAGCATGTCAAATCTCCAGCGGTAAACGAAGGATCACGGGACTGTCGGTCTCGACCTCGCTGTCGATCTCGACGCCGCGGGCGCGGACGTTGAGGCGGACGGGCTTGTTCTTGGCGCCCACGGGGCCGCGGAGGCGGAAGCGGCCGAACGCATCGGTCCGGGCGGTGCGGTCCACGCCCTCGACGCGCACCACGGCGTCGGCGACCGGCGTGTCGCCCGGCCCCAGGACCGAGCCCTGCAGGACGCCGAGCT
This sequence comes from Caulobacter sp. CCG-8, assembly GCF_037402475.1. Classification (NCBI taxonomy): domain Bacteria; kingdom Pseudomonadati; phylum Pseudomonadota; class Alphaproteobacteria; order Caulobacterales; family Caulobacteraceae; genus Caulobacter; species Caulobacter sp. CCG-8. Next base: position 36,791 of record NZ_JBBEUD010000021.1, on the reverse strand, counting down.
CGCCGGCGTCGACCGTGAGCGGGAAGCGGACGAGCGCCGCCGCGGCGGCCGCGCGACGCCGTGCGACCGAGACCATGGCCCGCAGCACGAAGCCCGGGCCCGGCGGCAGGCTCAGGTCGAGGCACAGTTTCAGCGCGTCGCGATCCAGCACCACCTCGGACTCGTCGCGCTCCATCGCCGCGAACAGCAGCCCCATGGCGCCGGTCTGCTCGACGATCGGATCGGCGGCGCGCACGGTGACCAGGTAGTCCGCGGCCAAGGTCAGCGGCGGCGAGGCCGCCCGGGGCGTCGCCTGCGGCGCCAGGCCAACAAGACGAAGATCGACCCCTTCCCCGCAGTCGCGATCGCCCAGGGAGCGGGCGACGACGGCGCGACCCGGCAGGACCTCTTGGGTCCAGCCGATCAATTCGCGCGTCGTTTCCTCCAGCCCCTCAGGCATGTTTCAGCTCGCTCCCCCGGGTACAACCAATAGGCGTCCACTCATACTAAGACCGAACTTTAACAAATGAAAAGCTCAGATTTCACCGTTTTCTGAATGCGATTTTCACCAGTTCTTCAAAATCGACCCAGATAATTTGCCTAACCATCTATTGCCGGAATTATAGTAATAGTATCCGAAAGAAGACGCATATGCGCGCCTTGACTTGGCACTTTTTGCCATAGACAACTATTTTTCGACTTATCTTATGAAGGAGATTTGGTGAATTTCGCCGCACAGGCGTATTTTAAGCTTGGTGAAATTAAAAAGTTCCATGAAAACGAGCATCGAATAATTCAAACCACCGAAACTAGAAATGAACGTAATAGTTGCAGTTTGGGGAAGGTTCCGGGCTCGACGGCGACGCCACGGAGGCGCCGCGGATCACTCGCCCACCATCTCGCCCCACAGGGCGCCGACGGCGCGGCCGGCGCGCCCGCGCCAAAGGCGCAAAGCGCCGTAAGAGCGCGTTAACGCGCGCGCTATCTACTCGGCGTTAACTATGATTCGAGAGGACCATCGGATGCTGGCCGAGCCTATCGCGCCCGTCGGCGCGGACCCCATCGCCGCCGGACGGGCGGCGCTGGAAGCGGGCGACGCCGCCGAGGCGGCGCGGCTCTTCCTGACCATCGCCCGGGCCAAGCCGGCCGACCACGAAAGCCGGTACTGGCTCTACAGCGCCCTGATGGCGGACGGCCAGCCGGACTCGGCGCGGCCGTTCCTGGACGAGGCCCGCGACCTGCATGCGACCTCGCTCTTCCGCGGGATGGGCGTCGACGTCCAGCGCTTCCGGGCGGACAAGGCCTATTGCGGCGATGTGGGGCTGGCGCTCTACAGCCACCAGCAGATGGCCGCGGCCAGCCTGGCCCTGGGGCGCAGCCTCGACTTCGACCAGCTCAGCCTGCAGCACATCGCGTCCTACGGACTGTCCCTGCTGCACCAGGGCCGCACCGACGAAGCCATCAACGTCTTCCAGGTGGCCGCCGACACGTTCCAGAACTCGGTGGTCCACGAGTTCCTGCTCTACGCCCTGTTCCACGCCCCCGATCGCATGCAGCGGGTGGCGGACGAGGCGCGCCGCTGGAGCGACCTCTACGCCGCCCATCTGACCCCGGCCGAGCCCCGTTTCGACAACGACCGCACCGCCGGTCGACGGCTGCGGATCGGCTATGTGGGCCCCAGCTTCACCCGCAACCAGGTGGCCCAGTTCCTGCTGCCGGTGCTGGACGCCCACGACCCGGCCGTCGTGGAGGTCTTCCTCTACTGCGCCGAACCGGCCGAGGAAGGCCCGCTGCCCCAGGGCTGCAAGGTGCGCGGTCTCGACGGCATGAGCGACGCCGACGTCGCCGCCCTGATCCGCAAGGACGAGGTCGACATCCTGGTCGACGTCTGGGGCCACACCGCGGGCAGCCGCCTGGGCGTCTTCGCCTATCGTCCGGCGCCGATCCAGGTCGCCTGGATCAACTTCGTCCAGACCACCGGCCTGGCCTGCATGGACTACATCCTCCACGCCGACAGCATGGCGGTCGAGGGTTCGGAGCAATACTACACCGAGGAGATCTGGCGGATCGGCCCGATCGTGGCGCCCAGCCGCCCCTCGCCCGATCGGCTGGACCCGGTCCCCACCCCGGCCCTGAAGAACGGCTACGTCACCTTCGGTTCGTTCAACAATCCGGCCAAGCTGAGCGAGATCACCATCGCCGCCTGGGCGATCATCCTCGGCCAACGGCCCAACGATCGCCTGGTGCTGAAGTACGCCACCTTCGCCGACCCGGTCCTGCAGCGCGTGACCCAGGCCCGCTTCGCCGCCTACGGCGCGCGGCCCGAACAGCTGGAGTTCCGCGGCCGCACCACCGGCGTCGACTACCTGCGCGAGTTCCAGGACATCGACCTGGCCCTGGACCCCTCGCCCTGCCCCGGCGGCACCACCTCCTGCGACGCCCTGGCCAACGGCGTGCCCCTGCTGACCCAGCTGGGCGAGGACCTCTACGGCCGCATCGGCGTGCCCGTGGTCGAGCCCTGCGGCCTGTCCGAACTGATCGCCGACGGCTGGGACGACTACGTGGCCAAGGCCCTGGCCGTCACCGAGGACTACGAGGCCCTGGACGCCCTGCGCGCCAAGGTGCGCCCGGGCTTCGACGCCTCGCCCTACTGCGACGACGTCGGCTTCACCCGCAATCTGGAAACGACCTTCCGCCAGATGTTCGATCGCTGGCTGGCGGCGGAGTGAGCGTGATGTCGGAACGGGTGATCGAGGTCGGATGCGACCTGCGCGACGGGACGATCGTCCCCCGGATGGAGCACGCCGAGATCGTCGACCGGGTGATGGGCCAGGGCCAGTTGCTCGTGCTCAAGGGGGTCTTCCCCTACGACCAGGTCTCCGACCTGCGCGCGGCCGTCGCCGCCTGGGGACGCGAGACGCCGCCGGCCGAGATCGACGACTTCGCCGGCAACTATCACCGCCGCCGCTGCATGATCTCGCGCCTGCAGCAGGCGCCGCACGTCTTCCACGACTACAATTTCAACGACCTGTCCGCGGCGCCGCCGGCGCTCGAGCTTCGGCTGCGCAACCTCTTCGAACCCCTGCGCGGGCTCTACAACGCCCTGACCGGCGCCGGCGTCGAGTTCGAGATCCCCGCGTCGGGCCCCTACGTCCATCCGCAGCTGATCCAGTATCCGGCCGGCGGCGGCTTCTTCGCCCGCCACTGGCACAACCTGCTGCCCCAGCAGCTGGGCTTCATCGTCTCGCTGTCGCAGCGCGGGCGCGATTTCCGCAACGGCGGCACGTGCTTCGAGATCGAGGGCGAGGTGATCGACATGGAGACCCGCCAGGACGCCGGCGACATCCTGATCTGGCGCTACGACCACCATCACTGGGTCAGCCAGTCCGACCTTCGCGACAAGTTCGACTGGGACAGCGAAGCCGGACGTTGGGTGGCGACCTTCGCCTATTTCGATCCACGCGGGTGAGACGGCTGAAATGACCATCGACTTGAAGGCCAGCAAGTACCGTTGCCCCACCTGCGGCGGCGCGGATTTCGTGACCAGCGTCACCCAATGGCGCTGCACGGGCTGCGGCCAGACCTACGCCTGCGTCTACGGCATGCCCAAGCTGTTCAACGAAGAACGGCTGGGCGCCCAGGACCGCAAGCTGCGCGACACCTTCTACGACGGCCTGTTCGGCCGCCTGTACCAGGTGACGATGCCGGCGATCGTGATGCCGGTCCGCCCCCTCTCCCTATCCGGTCCCTATTGGATCGCCTACGCCGCCGCCTGGATCGCCCTGCTGGGTCTGGTGATCGGGCTGGTGGCCGCCCTGGCGTCCGGCGCGCTGGTGGCGGCGCTGGTCCTGGCCGTTCCGCTGGTCCTGGCCGGCCTGGTGCTCAATCGGCAGCGCTACCTGCTGCACCTGCTGTGGACCGCCGCGCCGGTCTGGCTGTCGCTGTCGCGCCGTCCCTACACCCCGCCCGAGACCTTCGCCGCCGTCCACGAGCGCGTGCTGGCGCCGCTGCGGACGGCCGGTCGCCGCCTGCAGGTGCTCGACGTCTCCACCGGCTCGTGCAACTCGCTCTACAAGCACGGCTGGATGTCGCTGGACGCCGACTACACCGCCATCGACCTGTCCGAGACCATGCTCAAGCAGGGCAGCGAGATGATGAGCAAGGCCGGCGTGGCGGTCGATCTGGTGCTGGGCGACGCGATGGCGCTGCCGTTCCAGGACGACCGCTTCGACGTGGTGCTGAGCTACGGCGCGGTGAACGGCCTGACCGATCCGGTCAAGGCCATCGCCGAGATGGCCCGCGTGGCCAAGCCCGGCGGCGTGCTGCTGTTCCTGGACGAGCAGATGTACGACGCGGCGACGCCCCTGGACCGGGCCTATTTCCACAAGGTGCTGTCCAGCCACAACATCATCCACCGCTGTCCGGTGGAGAGCCTGCCGGCCAGCCTGACCGACGTGCGGGTCTCGCAAATCTATCAGTTCTACTACATCTGCACGGCCCGTAAGGCGGGGTGATCCCGCCCTACGGCTTCAGGTGGACGAACATCGCGCCGCCGGCCACGAAGTGGCGCTGGACGCGCGAGCCGTAGGCGGCGATGGCCCGGTCGGCGACCTTGCGCGGCCCGTCGCCGTGCGGCCAGTGGTAGTCGTCGAAGATGACCCAGCCGTCGGGCGCCACCAGGGGGCTCCACAGCGCGAAGTCCTCGGCCACGGCGGCCTCGTCGTGGTTGCCGTCCAGGTGCAGCACGGCGATCGACCCGGCCAGGGTCGTCGATCCGAACTCGGGCGAGGTCACCGCGCGATCCTCGACATAGCGCCGATGGGCGTCGGCCGAAGTCATGGGCAGGTAGTTGAAGTCGCCCGCCGAGCAGCCCAGCATAGCCAGCAGGAAGCCCGTGCGGACCAGGTTCCAGTCCCAGCCGCCGGAGGCCTCCTGGATCAGCACCGGGGCGTCGGTCTGGACCGACAGGCCCAGGTCCCACGGATCGACGCACAGGGTCGCGCCCACGCCGCAATAGGCGCCCACGCGGTTGAAGACGTAGCTGCTCTTGCCGAACAGGGCGCCGATCTCGACGATGTCGCCCTTGGGCGCCAGGGGCACGACGCCGCAGATCGCCAGGATCTTCTCGCGCGAGCATTCGCCGTGGATGGTCTCGGCCTGGGCCAGGATCCCGCCCACCAGTTCGGCCGGCAGCGACGAGGGGGAGCCGGCGATGGCCGCGATGGTCTCCAGGCCCGCCCGACCTTCGGCCAGGGCGGCGCTCACGCGGTCCATCTGGCGCTTGAAGGGACCCGGCCCCATCAGCCGCACGCCCGGCAGGCGCTCCGGCAGGGCCTGTTCGAACAGGTGGAAGGTGGCGGCGTGCGGCGTGAAGACGTCGGTGACCCCCTCGCGGGCGACCAGGGCCGCCAGGGCGTCGAAGAAGTCGGGCGCGCCGATGAACGGCAGCCGCCCCCAGGCGTCGAAGGCGCCGGCGTTCGGGTCCTGCTCCAGCGACGAGGCCCCGACGACGCGGCGGCCCCATTGATGGGCTTCGCGGGCGAACTTGGCGGCCGCCTCGAGGGCCGAGGGGAAGACGAGGATGGTCATGCGTCCTCCAGGACGGAACAGCCGACGCCGGTCTGGCCGAAGCCGTCGCCGTTGTGGAACATGATCTTGCGGCCGTCGGCGACGACCACGCTGGGATACGACATCGTGGCGCTGTTCCAGCCTTCGCCGGTCGGCTTCAGCCCCTCCGGATCCGGCTGGCGGGTCCACTCCACGCCGTCGGTCGAGGTGGCGTGGCCGATGCGGTAGGACCCCGTCCCGTCGCGATAGCCGATGCTGTTGCGGTACGAGAACCACATCTCGTAGCCGTCGCCCGTGCGCAGGACCGAGGGCCGGGTGTTGGCTTCCAGCGGATCGAGCTTGGGGATGCAGGCGTGGTTCAGCTGTCGCCAGGTCAGGCCGTCGTCCGAGCGGGCCAGCTTGATCTGGTAGGTCGGCTCGAACTTGCCGTCGATCTCGACCCAGCCGGTGCCCGAGCCGTACCACATGGTCCAGACCCCGCCTTCGATCAGGATGTTGGGGGCCATGGTCATGTAGGGCTCGTGGGGCGTGCGGTCGACGACCGGCCCCTCGAAGGCGCGCTCGAAGGTCAGGCCCCCGTCGCGGCTGCGCGCCAGGCCCACCGACATGCGATACGGCACATTGCCGCCGCGGCTGACCCCGCCGTAGTAGAGCCACATCTCGTCGCCGACCATCATCGCCTGGCTGCCGATGGCCCCATCCTCGTCATGGGTCCCCGGCTTGCCCAGGCCCAGCACGGGCTGGTCGTGGACGTACAGCACGCGGGTGGGATCGGCGCGGTCGCACTCGAAGAAGCTGGTGCGGCTGCGGTTGTCGGCATCACGAGCGCCGTAATAGACGCGGATGCGGTCGCCCATCAGCAGGGCCGCCGGGGCCTGGGCGTGGGTCTTGGACCAGTCGAGCTCGCCGTTGGGGACGAAGATCGCGCCGAGTTGTTTCCAGTCCGCCACGCGACCTACCCCTGCCAATAGTCTTTGGCGGCCAGCAGGGCCCGGTAGTCGTCGCTGGTCACGCCCACCATGATCCGGTCCCAGAAGCGGCCGCCCCGGAAGTACCAGTCACGCTGACGGCCCTCTTCCTTCCAGCCGCACTTGCCGCAATAGACCCCGGTCGAGGCCTCGTTGTAGGCGATCATCGACCCGTCCAGCCGGCGCAGGCCCAGCTCGTCGAAGGCGTAACGCATGGTGGCCATGATCACGTCCACCCCGACGCCCCGGCCGCGCATGTTCGGATCGCCGATCATCATGCCGTGGAAGGCGTTCTTGTTCTTCCAGTCGATGTCCACGAGGTTGGCCGTCCCGACCAGCCCGTCGCCGGGGACCTCGATCGCGAAGCGCTGGTTCAGGGGATCGCCGGCCAGCCGCTCGAACCATTGCTGGGTCTGGCGCAGCGAGGTGGGGAAGTGCCACCCGCCCAGCATCGACCACAGGTCGGGATCGTTGCCCCACCGATGCAGGGTCGGCAGGTCCGCCTCCTCGATGGCGCGCAACGTGACGATCTTACCCTTGATGTTCATTGACCTGCTCCACCTTGCGATGTCCCCGGTAGGCAGGGAAGAAGCCGCTGTCCACCCTGTCGGCGCTCAAGGCCCGATAAGCGTCCGCGTCGAGCACCGCGCCGCACAGGCGTGCGGGCGCGACCGTGTTCGCGAACCCCCTCTTGAACCGGACTAATCCGTCGTCGGGATTGTCGTTCACCCCCGCCCCGCCGGCGAAATTGATCACCCGGCAATCGTCCAAGCTCCGCGACGCCAGGTCGTTGACGGCGTAGGCCGCGCCGGCGGCGTAGCCCTCGGGCGTGGACGCGGCGAGATGGCTGATGGCGTGGCCCTCATGGGTGACGAACACATGGGCCGAGACCATCCGGTCCTCGATGAAGGCCGCGAAGGTCCGCACCCCGGGCAGGACGGCCAGCAGGGCGTAGTGTTCGGGCGGGAAGACATGCGTGCCGGAAAGGCCGTGCCGGGCGACCAGCTCGCCATAGAGCGCCCGCCAGGCCGGCAGGTGGTCGCCCAGGGCGATCTCCTGCGCTGTCACCCGCCCGTGGGCGCGCTTGATCTCGTAGCGATGATGCTTGGCGTAGGCGAACGGCCCCAGGTCGCGGTCGAGGATCTGATGCGACTTGAACGGGCGGGCGAAGTCGAAGGCGGCCTCCAGCACCGAAGTCGGCGGTCCCAGACGGCCTTCCACCACCAGCACCGCCGAGACCAGGCCTTCCGCCTTCAGCCGCGCCAAGCCGCCGGCGAGATCGGCCTGGTCCGCCAGGATGGTGAGCGGATAGGGCCCGATCGCGTCCTCGCGTGTCCCGCAGGGCGTGGCCCGCGCCAGCACCCATGTGTCCCACTCGGGCACGGCGACGGGTCGCCCGATGTGGCCGAGCGTGGCGGCGTAGTCCTCGCGGGCGTAGGGATGGGTCATCGCAGCAGATCGTTCGCCAGTTCGGCGATTCGTTCCATCGTCGCCGCGTCGTAGCGATGATCGCACGGCAGGGTGACCAGTTCGCGCGTCCAGGCCGCCTCGCGGGGGAAGGCCTCGGCCAGCGCGGCGATCCGCGGCCAATGCACGGCGGCGAACACACGACGGGCGTGCAGGCCGGCCAGCAGCCGGTCGCGCTGTTCCGGCTCCAGGCGCAGGACGTAGCCCAGCGGCGGCGCGCCCGGATCGGCGGGCAGCGCCGACCAGGCGCGCAGTCCGCGATCGAGGACGGCCCAGTTGGCGCGGCGCGGCGCCGCCAGGCTTTCCAGCGAAACCTCGCCCAGGATCGCCAGGCTCTCGGCGGTCATGGCCTGGTCGCCGACGGTCATGGCCGCTTCCTTGGCCTGGTTGGCGAGATGCCAGGCGGCGTTGTTCCGCCCCTCCGGATCGGCGGCGCGCAGCCGCGGCGCGCGCCACAGGGCCTCCGCGTCCGCGGCCGTCGTCGGCTGGGGCGGGCTCCGGGCCGCGTCGGGCGCCGCCAGCAGGCCGCCATCGGCCACGCCCAGCAGCTTGCGGGGACTGAACAGCAGCCAGGCGCCGGGGATCGGCGCTCCCGCGTCCAGGGCCTGGGCGCGGTCCTCGGCGATCCGCAGGTCCGGACGCCGGGCGGCGAAGGCGCGCGCCTCCGGCCCGATCGGCAGGCCGAAAGAGGCGACGAACACGACGAGGTCGCCGGGCCGGGCTCCGGCCTCGATCACCGCCACGTCGGGGGTGAAGCCCTCCAACACGGGATAGAAACGCGTCCGGGCCGCCAGGGCGGGGTCCAGGAGATCGCCGCAGACGAAGGCGGGCAGCCAGATCGAGGCCGTGGGCCAGGTCCGCGCCAGGGCCGAGAAGGCGGAGCGGGCATTGACGAAGGCGCTGTGGGGACGCCCTCCGGTCCACGCGGCGAGCAGGCTCGGCGACTCGACGTCCCCGTCGGCGCGATGGCGCTCGAAGAACCCGCCGATCGGCCGGGAGGACGGCTCGACCGGGGCGCCGGCGGCGGTCACCGGGCGGTGTATCCGCCGTCGACGAGGTAAGTTCCCCCGTGACAGGACCCCGACTCGTCGCCGCACAGGAAGGCGGCCATCTGGGCCACCTCCTCGACCGAGACGTACTTCTGCAGCGGCAGCGACTTGGACGCGTCCGGTCGCCCCGCCGCGCGGGTCGGGTCGCGGGCGGAGAGCGCCTCGTCGAGACGCCGCATCATGTTCGAGGCGATGGGACCGGGGCACACCGCGTTGATCCGCACGCCGTGGGGACCGGTTTCGAGGGCGGCCGAGCGGACCAGGCCGATCACCGCGTGCTTGCTGGCCGTGTAGGCGGCCAGGTTCGGGCCGCCGACCACGCCGGAGATGGAGGACAGGGCCACGATGCTGCCCGCGCCCTGGGGCTTCATCACCCGCAGGCAGGCCTGCATCCCGTGGAGACAGCCCTTCACATTGACCGCCATGACCTGGTCGAAGGCGTCGCCGTCGATCTGCTCGATCGGCGCGACCGGCCCCTCGATCCCGGCGGCCAGGACCGCCGCGTCGAGACGGCCGAAGCGCTCCACGGCGACCCGCACCGTCGCGTCCACGGCGGCGCGGTCCGTGACGTCGGCGGCCTGGAAGGCGACCTCCGGCCGGGCCAGGAAACGCTCCGGCGGAGGCGTGCGGTCGCTCATGACGACCCGCGCTCCACGGTGCAGGAACAGGTCGGCGCAGGCCTGGCCCACGTCGCCGGCGGCGCCGGTGACCAGGACGATGCGGCCCTCCAGGCTCGACATCTAGGCCTCGGCCAAGGCGCGGCCCAGGGCGGCGGCGATGCGGCGGATCTCCGGCACGCTGAGATCGATGGCGAAGGGCAGGCCCACGACCGACGCGCCGAGGCGATCGGTGTGGCGAAGATCGCCGCGGCCGCAGTCGGCGAAGGCCGGGCTGATGTGGCACCCGCGGCCCCACCACTGGCGGGTCTCCACGCCCTCGGCCTGGAGCGCCGCCGCGACGGCGGGCGCGGAGCCGTCAGGGACGCGGACGTTGCAGACGCTGGTCACCCATTCCGAACCCCAGCCGGGCTGGAAACGAACCTTCGGCTGGTCGATGAGGCTTATGCGCAGGTGCTGGGCGGCGCGGGCGAACTGCAGGCGGTCCGCTTCCCAGGAATCGAGGGCGGCGAGGCCCACGGCCGCGGCGTATTCGGAAAGCTTGGCGTTGGTGGCCGGGACCTGGCTCTCGCGGCTGCCTTGGAAGCCGAAGGTCGACAGCTGACGCACGCTCAGGGCCAGGTCGTGGTCGTCGGTGACCAGGAAACCGCCCTCGCCCAGGCCCAGCGCCTTGGTGGCGTGCAGGCTGACCACCGCCGGCAGGTCGGCGTCGCGCAGGGCGTCGAAGGCGGCCGCCGCATCCAGCAGGACCGGGACGCCGGTCTCCTCGCGGAACCGGCGCCAGGCGCCGAGGTCGCCGAGGGCGCCGAAGGCGCAGACCGGGATCACCGCGACCAGATCGTCGCGCACGGCCGCCGGCAGGCTCTCGATCGCGTCGGGGGCCATCATCCAGGTGTCGGGATCGACGTCGACGAACCAGGGGCGAAGGCCCGCCTGGATCACCGCGTGCGCGGTGGCCACGAACGTCCAGGCCGGGATGGCGACATACCCGCCCGCCGGCAACCCCATGGCCTTCAGCGTCAGGATCAGGACCTGGGTGGCGTTGGCGACTGTCACCACCTCGGCGCCCGCCGGGAATCGCGCGGCCAGGCGCGCTTCGAACTCCGACAGCAGCGGCCCGAAGTTCGAATACCAACGCGCGGTGTCGATCCGCTGCAGGTACGGAAAAATCGCTTCGGCTGAAGGCAGGCGGGGACGGGCCACCGGCACGGTCGCCAGGACGGCCGGCCCAGCATGGGTCGTTGCTTTATGGACGAGCAAAAGAATTCCTCCGACGTCCGGCGATGCCAACACCAACATGGTTAACGGCGCGTTAGGGGGCGGTGTCGTTTCCGGAGCTCGGGGGCGGGCGCGGGCCGGCGAGGTCGGCCAATCCGTACAGAGGGGGCGACCGGTTTCCGGCTAGGAAGACTTCGTAACATCCTGAATTGACGGGAATATCGCCCGGATACCATCGTCGCCGGGGCGTTCACCCGTCCCGCATCGTCCGTCCGAATGGGACAAATGGCCGCGATGACAGTCGCGCCGCATTCCCGTCATCGCAGGTCGAAGGTTCAGCGGGGATAGCTGCGCTCGGCGAGCGGTCGGACCTGGTAGTCGACGCGGAAGTGGCAGGCCTCGCCGTAGATCGCCACGGCCTGCTGACAGCCTGCCGCCAGCGAAGCCGGCGAAGGTTTTTCGCCCTGCTCGATCCAGGCGCTCATCGCCCGCAGCAGCGCGGCGTATTCGGGCGTGGCCAGCTTGCTGTGCTCGTGCTCGTCAGTGAACGACTGGACCAGCAGGTCGCCGGCGCCGGCCTTGGCGACGGTGTCGTGGAACACCTGCTCCAGCTCGACGAAGGCGGTGGGGTCGTCGATGGCGTGCATCGTCAGGGTCGGGACCGTCAGCTTGCCGCTGAGATCGGCGTCGAAGGCCAGGCGGCGCACGCCTTCCGGATCGGCCGCGAACCGCGCCACGCCCTTGTTGAGCGCGGCGTCGTCGTCGGAGCCCGTATAGACGACGCCGACATTGCCGAACGGGTTGTGGCCGTCCAGGCGCTTGTTGACCATGTCGGCGAAGGTGAAGGTCGCCCAGCCCAGGTGGCTGTCCAGCGTCCGCTCCGGGATGCGGACCACCGCCAGGATGTTGTCGAGATTGCGCTGCTGGACCGCCGTGCGCTGGGCCTTGGGCAGGTTGACGCCGGTGCAGGCCTCGAGGCGTTCGTCCAGCTGCTTGTTGGTCAGGGTCGAGCCGACCGGCTGGCCCTGCCAGAGCGGATAGGCCGGCTCGTCGGGCCGGGGATGGTTCTGGCAGTAGTACTGGTAGACGGCCCGCAGGTCGGCGCGGAAGTCGTAGGACCGCGTCCCGCCGCCCAGCACGCCGCTGGTCAGGATGACGCCGTCATAGACCGGCTTGCCGTCGGCCCCCTGCCCGTACAGCTCGGCCGTCTTGGCCGCGACATTGCCGCCCCAGGACTGGCCGTGCAGGATCGTGCGCTTGGGACGCCCGAACTGGTCCCAGAAGATCTGGCGCAGGGTGTCGCTGTCCTCGGCCGCGCTGCGCACGCCGTAGCCCGCGCGGCGGTAGTTCGACCCGGCCCAGGCGAAGCCCTCCTTCACGGTCACGGAGAACCGCTCGAGGTCCTCCAGGGCGTCGTCGGGCTTGGGCGCCTTCAGCCGCGGTCCGCCATGGGTGTGCACCACCAGCGCGCCGTTCCAGGCCTTCGGGATGACGATCCAATAGTAGGCGCCGTTGGCGTCCTGGCCGGCGAAGCAGCGGGTCTGCGCCGGCAGGAAGTCGGGGCAATCCTTGGCCGCCTGGGTTCCCGCGGGGACCTTGGCGGCCGGGGCCTGGGCATGCGCGCAGCCTCCGGACGCCATCAGCCCCAGGGCCGCGAAACCCATCCAAACTCGGCGAAGCGGCGAACCCATGCGGTGTCTCTTTGAACCGTATCGAACAAGGAAGCGGCCCCGGCGCCCAGGGGGGAGGAAGCGCCGGGGCCCGGCCGACGTCAGAACGACTTGCTGACGTTGACGTACCAGTAGCGGGCATAGGGGTTGTAGAGCGAGCCGATGTAGCCGCTCGACGACAGGGGCGGATCCTTGTCGAAGATGTTGCGGGCGCCGACGCGCAGGCGCGTGTCGTCCAGCGGGCTCTTCTTGTCCTCGATCCGATACTGGACATAGAGGTTGGCCGTGGTCAGCGACTTGACGGTGTAGGGCGTGCCGTCGGCGGCCAGGAAGTCGGTGTCCAGCACCGAGCCGGTGTAGATCACCGAGGCGCCGATCTGGACGTTGTCCTTGCGCCAGGTCAGCGTGCCCGTGCCCTTCCATTCCGGCTTGCCGTTCTTGCGCAGCAGGTCGCCGGGATCGGTCAGCGGCGTGGCCGGGTTGATCGTGCCGGCCGCGCGGGCGTCGAACAGCTCCTGGATGGGCGGGGCGAGGTCCTGCGAGAACTTGTCCATGTAGGTCGCGTCGATATTGACCGTGAAGCGACCGTAGTCCTCGGTGCGCAGCGCCCAGTTCACGCCGATGTCGACGCCGCTGACCGTCTGCGGCTGCAGGTTCTTGAACTGGTCGCGGATCTCGGTGATCTGGCCGACCGGCGCCAGGCCGGTGCCGGCGAAGAACGCCACGTCGTCGGCGTTGGGCGCGGCGCGGATCACGTTCGGATTGCTCGAGCCGGTCATGCGCTCCAGGTAGTCCTGGACGGCGATGTTGGTCGAACCCAGCGTGCCGACGATGCCGTCCTGCTCGATCTGCCAGCGGTCGACGGTGATCGTGAAGTCGCCGAACTGCTCGGGGATGAACCGGGGCTGCAGGACCAGGCCGACCGAATAGCTTTCGCTCTCCTCGGCCTTCAGGTCCGGATTGCCCGCGGTCGTGAAGCGGATGCCGACGCCGCGGCTGCAAGCCCCGAAGGTGGCGATGCGGCCGGCGCGAAGGTCGGCCTCGCAGCGGTAATAGTCGGTGACGCTGTTGGTCCGCGAATAGCTGAACGGGTTGGTGGTCTCCAGGTTCGGAGCCCGGAAGCCCTGCTGCCACGACCCCCGCACCCGCACGCCGTCGACCAGGTCCCAGGCGAAGGCGATCTTGGGTTTCGCCACCGATCCGAAGTCGCTGTAGTTCTCGAAGCGACCGGCCAGCTGGACGTCGATGGCGCGCACCAGGGGCACGTTCATCTCCGGCGAGACCAGCGGCAGGGCGAACTCGATGAAGGCCGAGCCGACGTCGCGCGAGCCCTTGGTGCTGGGCGTGTCGTTGACGCCCGTGACGTTGCTGTTGCTGGTCGCGCCGGTCACCGGGTCGGTGAAGGGCGTGCGGCCGTCAAGCTGCGGGTCGCGGCGGTCCTGCTGGGTCTCGTGCCGGAACTCGACCCCGGCGGCGACGCCCACCGGGCCGGACCAGATGGTCAGCAGGTCGGGCTTGGAGACCTTGAAGTCGGCCAGGGTCAGGGTGGTGGTCGAGTGGCGCTTCAGGCGGAAGCGGATGGCGTCGGTCGCCGCCTTGGAGCTGGGCGTGCAGTCGCGGCCGCCCTCCCCGTCCAGGCACCCGCCGTTGAAGGGGTTGTAGGCGTCGGGGGTCGACAGGGCCAGTTGGGCGGCCAGCTTGGCGCTGTCGATGCCGTCGGATTCGTCCTTGGCGTCGGCCTTGGAATACAGCAGCGCCGAGTCCCAGTTCCAGCCGAACGCCTCGCCCTTCAGCCCGCCCAGGAAGCGGGTCTGGTAGTTCTCGACCTCGACCTTGTTCGGGCCCAGGTCGTTGAAGCGGTAGTTGGTGAAGGTCACCGCGCGGCCGGCGGCCGGCACGTTGGTCAGGTTGGGCAGGCGGTTGGGGTTGACCGTGCCGTTGGCGAACACGGCCATGCCGAAGGGATTGTAGTAGTTGCTGGCCGGCACCCCGATCGCCACCAGGCTGGTGCCCTGGGTGGTCAGGCCTTCGGACTCGGCGTGATAGAGGCCCACCTCGCCATAGGCGGTCAGGGTGTCGGTGATGTCGTAGTGGCCGTTCAGGAAGACGTTCTGGCGGCTGATCTTCGGCGCGATCGTCGTGGCGTCGTTCTGGGGCGCGTTGTAGCGCAGGAAGTTGGCCGTGCTGCCGGTGGCCAGGTTGCCCGTGCCCAGGCACAGCCCGTTGCCCAATTGAGCGGCGCAGCCGGCGATGGTGTTGGGCTGGACGTGGGTGGCGCCCGCCGCCGTGGTCAGGGCCGTCGTGCCCTGGCGGACGACGCCGCCGGCGTTCAGCACGGTGATGTTGGAGAACGAGTTCTGGTTGCCGCGGTTGTCGGGCGTGGCGCTGTCGGTGTAGCGCGGATCGTTGTCGAACAGCGGCCGCAGGTCCTGGGTCGCGGTGTAGGGGCGGTCACTGGGCCGCTGGGCCGTACGCTCGGTGAAGTTGGCGTTGATCGAGACGTTGCCGCGTCCGTCCGCGAAGTTGCGGCCGGCGAAGATGTTGCTGGTGTATTCCTTGCGGTGCGTGCCTTCCGCCCAGCCGTACTGGGCGTCCATGGTCAGGCCGTCGAAGTCGGTCTGCAGCACGGTGTTGACCACGCCGGCCACGGCGTCGGCGCCGTAGATCGCGGCCGCGCCGTCGCGCAGCACTTCCAGCCGCTCCAGGTTCGAGGTCGGGATGGCGTTGGCGTTGTAGCCCAGCAGCGGCACGGTGCCCGACGACTGGCTGGTCGGGTGGTTGACCAGACGGCGGCCGTTCAGCAGCACCAGGGTGTTGCCCACGCCCAGGCTGCGCAGGTTGATCGAGTTGACGTCGCCGCGCGTGGAGTTGCTGGTTTGCGGGCTGTTGCTGGGATTGATGAAGACGTCGCCCATCTGCGGGATCGACCGGAACAGGTCGTCGCCCGAAACCGCGCCGGTGGCGGCGATCTGGTTGTTGTCCATCACCGTGACCGGCAGGGCCGCCGTGGTCTTGGCGCCCTTGATCTGGCTGCCGACCACGACGACTTCCTCGACCTTGGTGACGTCGTCGGCGGGCGCCTGCTGGGCGTGGGCGGCGCCGGCCAGCAGCAGGCCGGCGAAGGCGGTCCCGCAGATGAGCCTTTGGCGGATGTTGGCGGTGGTCATGAGAGCTCCCCGATTTTCTTGTTTTGATGGTTCTGGTTGAAAGTCGGCCTAGGGCCGGGCCTCGCCGGCCGCCAGGATTTCCGGGGCGGCCGGGTCGGGATTGAGGGCCGCCTCCAGTTGGGCGGCGTCGAGCCCCCTCTCCCAGCGCGAGACGACGATGGTGGCGACGGCGTTGCCGGTGAAGTTGGTCAGGGCCCGGCATTCGGACATGAAGCGGTCTACGCCCAGGATCAGGGCCATGCCGGCGACCGGCACCGAGGGCACCACCGACAGGGTGGCGGCCAGGGTGATGAAGCCCGCGCCGGTCACGCCCGCCGCGCCCTTGGAGCTCAGCATGGCCACGCCCAGCAGCAGCGCCTGGTCGCCCAGCGACAGGTGCACGCCGGTGGCCTGGGCGATGAACAGCGCCGCCAGGGTCATGTAGATGTTGGTGCCGTCCAGATTGAACGAATAGCCCAGCGGCACGACCAGCCCGACGACGGACTTCGGGCAACCGGCCTTCTCCAGCTTCTCGATCAGGCTGGGCAGCGCCGCCTCGGACGAGCTGGTGCCCAGCACCAGCAGCAGCTCGGCCTTCAGATAGCGGATCAGCTTGAAGATCGAGAAGCCGTTGACCTTGGCCACGAGGCCTAGGATCACAACCACGAAGAACAGCGAGGTCAGGTAGAAGGTCGCGACCAGCGCGGCCAAGTTGGCGATCGAGCCGATGCCGTACTTGCCGATCGTGAAGGCGAAGGCTCCGAACGCCCCGATCGGCGCGGCCTTCATCAGCACGTGGACCAGGCGGAAGAAGGCGTCGGCGGTGGATTCCAGGACGGTCAGCACCGGCTGGCCGCGATCACCGACCATGGCCAGGGACAGGCCGAACAGGATCGAGAAGAACAGCACCTGCAGGATCTCGCCCTCGGCGAAGGCGCTGACCACGGTGTCCGGGATGATGTGCAGCAGGAAGCCGACGATCGTCTGGTCGTGGGCCTTGGCCTCGTAGGTCGCGATCTTGGACGTGTTGAGCGTGGCCGGATCGATGTTCATGCCCGCGCCCGGATGGACGACGTTGGCGACGACCATGCCGACGATCAGGGCCAGGGTCGAGAACACCAGGAAATAGATGAAGGCCTTCAGGGCCACGCGGCCGACCTTGTCCAGGTCGCGCATGCCCGCGATGCCGGTCACCACGGTCAGGAAGATCACCGGCGCGATGATCATCTTCACCAGCTTGATGAAGCCGTCGCCCAGCGGCTTGAGGCTTTCGCCCAGCCCAGGCCAGAAATGGCCGATGGTCGCGCCCGCCACGATCGCCACCAGCACCTGGAAGTACAGGTGCCGGTAAAACGGCTTGGGCCGCGCGGGGGCGGTCGGGGTGATCGTCTTCACTGGCGCCTCTTGGCCGGCCGTGCGGCCGTGTTTCCATCCCGCGTCCCTTTGCGAAGACGCTTGGTTAGACGATCCTTGTTGCGGAGAAGCGGCGCAAGCACGCCAAGCTGAAGCTTCTATCGGTTGTTTTTGTTGATGTTTCTTGGAAGCACCCTGGTTGTGATGGTCCCCCGGACGGCGAATTCTCGCTCAGGATTTGGCGACTTGTGCGAAAATCCGCACATCTTGCCCAAGCACAGCCGATGAACAGACCCGCCATGCCGAATCCGGCCGACCCGATCGTCCGTCGCTGGGCCGTTTTCTTCGGTGTCTGCGCCGTCGTGCTCGGCGCGGCCCTGTGGATCGCCGGCGAGGTCGCCGAGCGTCGCGCGACCGCCGAGCTGGCCCGCCAGGCCCAGGCCTCGGCCGCCCTGCACGCGGCGGTGCTGCGCAGCGAGCTGGCCAAGCACCGATCCCTGCCCTTCGTCCTGGCCCAGGACCCGGACGTCGCCCAGGTCCTGCGGGCGGCGGATGCGCGAGGGATCGACGCGCTGAACCGCAAACTGGAAACCCTCAGCGGCGGCACCCGCGCCGCCGTGATCTATGTCCTGAACGCCAAGGGCATGACCATCGCCGCCAGCAACTGGCGCGAGCCCACCAGCTTCGTCGGCTCCGACTACAGCTTCCGGCCGTACTTCCGCGACGCGCGGTCGGCCGGCGTCGCCGAGCTGTTCGCCCTGGGCACGGTCAGCCGTCGGCCGGGCCTGTTCATGTCGCGGCGGATCGACGGCCCGGACGGCATGCTCGGCGTGGTCGTGGTCAAGGTCGAATTCGAAGCGCTGGAGGCCGACTGGTCCTCGGCGGAGCCGGCCTTCGCCGCCGACCCGCGGGGCGTGATCCTGGTCACCTCGATCCCCGCCTGGCGGTTCTCGACCCTGACGCCCCTGCCCCGGTCCGAACAGCAGCGCCTGCGGGCCGAGCACCGGTTCGGCGAAGCGCCCTTCACCCTGCTGGACGTGCGCCCCGCCGTGGTCGCCGCGCGGCCGCCGCGCCTGACGACGACCGCCCTGCCAGGCCAGCCCGCCGCCCACTACATGGCGGCCAGCGCCGACCTGGGCGCGTCGGG
Source organism: Caulobacter sp. CCG-8 (assembly GCF_037402475.1). Classification (NCBI taxonomy): domain Bacteria; kingdom Pseudomonadati; phylum Pseudomonadota; class Alphaproteobacteria; order Caulobacterales; family Caulobacteraceae; genus Caulobacter; species Caulobacter sp. CCG-8. Next base: position 18,609 of record NZ_JBBEUD010000021.1, on the reverse strand, counting down.
CTGGACGGTCTTCACCCTGACGCCGACCGGTTCGATCCTCAGCGGCGCGGTGGCCGGCGCGCGCGCCGTGGCCCTGCTGGTCGGCCTGGCGATCTGCGGCGTGGCCGGCGCCGTGCTGCGGTGGCGCGGCCAGGCCAGCCTGCGCGCCGCGCGCCAGGAGGCCGCCCGCGCCGAGCTGGAGGCCCGGGTCGAGGAGCGCACCGCCGAGCTGCGGCGGTCCAACCGTCGCCTGACCGTCGAGATGGAGGAGCGGCGGCGGGCCGAGGCCCACGTCCACCTGATGCGCGACGAACTGGTGCAGTCCAACAAGCTGGCGACGCTGGGCCAGATCGCCGCCGGGGTGGCGCACGAGATCAACCAGCCCGTCGCCGCGATCCGCGCCTATGCCGACAACGCGTCGATCTTCCTGGACCGCGCCGACTCCGACACCGCCAAGAACAATCTGGGCCTGATCGCGGGCCTGACCGATCGCATCGGCCTGATCACCGACGAACTGCGCGCCTTCGCCCGCAAGACCAGCGCCCCGGCCGCGCCCGTCGCCGTGCGCGAGGCGGTCGACGGCGCCCTGCTGCTGGTCGGCCCCCGGCTGCGCCAGACCGGCGTCCGCGTCGTCCGCCGCGAGGCCGACGAGGAGGCCCTGGTCATGGCCGAGCGGTTCCGGCTGGAGCAGGTGCTGGTCAACCTGCTGCAGAACGCCCTGGAGGCCTTGGAAGGGACCGCCGATCCGGAGATCGCCGTCCAGGTGACGTCGCGCCGCTCGCAGATCCGGATCGCCATCGCCGACAACGGTCCGGGCCTGGCGCCGCAAGCCGCCAAGACCCTGTTCACACCCTTCGCCACCACCAAGCCGCGAGGCCTGGGCCTGGGCCTGGTCATCAGCCGCGACATCGTCGCCGAGTTCGGCGGCGAATTGGCCCTGGAGCCGGCCCCGACCGGAGCGCGGTTCGTCATCTCCTTGTCCAAGGCGCGTTAGATGCAGATTTCCGTCAACCAGGTCGCCTTCATCGACGACGACGACGCCCTGCGCGGCGCCAATGTCCAGACCTTGCAGTTGGCGGGGCTGGACGTGCTGGCCTTCGGCTCGGCCGAAGACGCCCTGGCCGCCCTGCCCGACGGCTTCCCCGGCGTGGTGATCAGCGACATCCGCATGCCCAACATGGACGGCCGCCAACTGTTCCGGCGGCTGAAGGACCAGGACGCCGACCTGCCGGTGATCCTGATCACCGGCCACGCCGACGTCGCCGAGGCGGTGGAGGCCATGCACGACGGCGTCTACGACTTCCTGCCCAAGCCCTACGCCCCTGAACGCCTGGTCAGCAGCGTGCGCCGCGCGCTCGAGAAACGCCGCCTGGTGCTGGAGAACCGCCATCTGCGGACCCAGGCCGAGGCGGCGCAATCGGACTGGCCGCTGATCGGCCAGACCCAGGTGATGGAGCGGCTGCGGTCGACCTTGCGCCAACTGGCCAGCGCCGATGTCGACGTCCTGCTGGAGGGCGAGACCGGGGTCGGCAAGGAACTGGCGGCCCGCGCCCTGCACAACTGGGGCCGGCGGCGCGACCGCGAATTCGTCGCCGTCGACTGCGCGGCCCTGCCGGCCTCGACCCTGGAAAGCGAGCTGTTCGGCCACGAGCTAGGCGCCTTCAACGGCGCGATGCGCCAGAGGGTCGGCCGCATCCAGCAGGCCGATCGCGGCACCCTGTTCCTCGACGAGATCGAAACCCTGACGCCCGACGCCCAGGGCAAGTTCCTGCGCGTGCTGGAGGAGCGCGAGATCGTGCCGCTGGGCTCCAACCGCGTCCACACCCTGGACATCCGGGTGGTGGCCGCCGCCAAGCCGGCCTTGATCGAGGCGGCGGCCAGCGGCGCGTTCCGGCAGGACCTGTTCCATCGCCTGGACGTCGTGCGGATACGCATCCCGCCGCTTCGAGAGCGCCGCGAGGATGCCCCGCTGTTGTTCGCCCATTTCCTGGCCCGCGCCTGCGAGCGGCTGGGCCGCCCGCCGCCCGCCATGAACGACGTCGTCCGCTGGCGGCTGCTGAACCACGACTGGCCGGGCAACGTGCGTGAGCTGAGCCACTACGCCCAGCGGGTCGCCCTCGGCATGGCCGACGCCGGCGACGCCATTCCGCGGGCCTTGCAGCCCCTACCCGAGCGCATCGCGGCCTACGAGGCGCATCTGATCGAGGAAACGCTCGCCGCCTGCGGAGGCGACGTCCGCACGGCCCTCGAGCTCCTCAAGGTTCCGCGCAAGACCTTCTACGACAAGGTCGAGCGGCACGGCGTGAACCTGGCCCGGTTCCGAAAGAAGGGCGTGGCCCAGTGATCGATTTGTAGGGATGGCGGAGACGGAGGGATTCGAACCCTCGATACCCTTTTGAGGTATGCCGCTTTAGCAAAGCGGTGCCTTCAGCCTCTCGGCCACGTCTCCTCCTGAGAGGGAGCGGTTCGATAGCCTGTTCGCGGCGGCATGACAACGCGCCGTCGCGAAAAATCCGCGTTAACGTGAAGCTCAGACCGCGCGGCTAGTGTGAACCCTGTTCTACAAAGGGCTCGGGGCTTCATGTCGACCGCTATCGCTCATCCGCCGGAAGGTGAAGACGTCGTCCTGCGCGACGTTCAGCCCGACACGTCGCGACTCGTCATAGAGGACGAAGCGGCCGAAGGCGTCGGTCGCCGGGGTCCCTTCCGGCCCGGACGCCTGGTCCCGGCCCGGGCCCGGATGCAGGTGCGCGGCCTGTCGCGGATGTTCCGCGTGGTCGACGGTCTGGTCTTCGCGGGCGTCACCGCCGCCGCCATCTCGATCGCGCGCCCCTCGCCCGACGTCTTCGCCCCGCTGGTGCTGGGCGCCCTGGCCCTGCTGCCCGCCCTATACCTGCTGGAGGCCTACACCTTCCATCGCCGCGAAACCCTGGGCCGCCAGGCCCTGCGGGTGTCGGCCGCGTTCGGCGTGGTCGGCCTGGTGGTGCTGCTGGGCGTCCTGATCTTCGGACACGGCCGGATCGACGCCGCCCTGCTGGCCGGCTGGGGCGGCGCCCTGGCCCTGGCCACCGCCGCTCTGCACGTCGCCTGGTGGCGCGCGGTCGACCACGGCCGCCGCGACGGCCGCCTGACCCCGAACGTCGTGGTGGTGGGCGCGACGGTCAACGCCGAACGCTTCATCCGCGGCGCCCTGGCGACCGGCGACGTCAACGTGCTGGGCGTCTTCGACGACCGCGCCGACCGCGCCCCGCCCCAGGTGCTGGGCGTGCCGGTGCTGGGCGACACCAACGCCCTGATCGGCCACCGCATCATGCCCTATGTCGATCGGGTGATCATCGCGGTGACCTCCACCGCCCAGGCCCGCGTCGGCCAGCTGGTCGAACGGCTGGAAGTCCTGCCCAACCCGGTCAGCCTGTTCGTCGACCTCAACCGCGAGGAGCGGCGCAACGCCTCCCTGGCCCACTTCGTCGACCTGTCGGGCGCCACCACCGACGCGCGCCGCGCCCTGGTCAAGCGCATGCAGGACCTGGTGATCGGATCGCTGGGCCTGCTGGCCGCCGCGCCGGTAATGCTGCTAGTCGCCCTGGCCATCAAGCTGGACAGCCCCGGCCCCGTCTTCTTCCGCCAGCGCCGCCACGGCTTCAACAACGAGGCGATCCTGGTCTGGAAGTTCCGCTCGATGCGCCACGAGGCCGCCGACGCCAAGGCCGCCCGCCAGGTCACCGTCGACGACGACCGCGTCACCAAGGTCGGCAAGTTCATCCGCAAGACCAGCCTCGACGAGCTGCCCCAGCTGTTCAACGTGCTGCGCGGCGAGATGTCGATGGTCGGACCCCGCCCCCACGCCATCGGCATGAAGAGCGGCGACGTGGAGTCCGAGAAGCTGGTCGCCCGCTACGCCCACCGCCACCGCATGAAGCCCGGCGTCACCGGCTGGGCGGCCATCAACGGCTCGCGCGGCCCGGTCGATACGGCCGAGCTGGTGCAGGAGCGCGTCGCCCTGGACGTCGAATACATCGAGCGCCAGTCGTTCTGGCTGGACCTCTACATCATCGCCATGACCATCCCCTGCCTGCTGGGGGACCGGTCGGCGGTGCGCTGAGGACGAAACATGTTCTGGCGTGGCGTACTCGGATATCTGCCGGTCAACATCGCCCAGGGCGTGGTGGGTCTGCTCACCATCGTCCTGTTCACGCGCGTCCTGACCCCCGAGCAGTACGGCGTCTACGCCCTGGCCTTCTCGGCGCTGAGCCTGACCCAGACGATCCTGCTCACGTGGACCGAGGCCGCCATGGCCCGCTTCCACGCCCGCCAGGACGCCGACGGCCGGCTGCCCGACCACTTCGCGACGCTCTACCGCCTGTGGTTCGGCCTGGCCCTGGTCGTGCCGATCGCCGCCGTGGCGGTCCTCAAGTTCGCCCCCCTGGCCGCGCCGTTGAAGGTCGCGGTCGCCGCGTCCATGGCCGCCGTGGTGGTCAAGAGCCTGACCAAGCTGTCGCAGGAGCGCCGCCGCGCGGCCGGCGAGGTGTCCGGCGCGGCCCTTCTCGACATCGTCCAGACCGTCGGCGGCTTCGCCCTGGGCCTGGTGCTGGCCCTGGTCGGCCTGGGCGGCGCCGCGCCGATCCTGGGCATGGGCGCGATCTCGCTGCTGTGCCTGGTGTTCGTGCTGCCCGCCGACCTGAACCGCGCCAGAGGCGGGCGCTATGACCCGGCCATGGCCAGGGCCTATGCCGCCTACGGCCTGCCGGTGGCCCTGTCGCTGATCCTGGCCCTGGTGCTGTCGACCACCGACCGCTTCCTGCTGGCCGCCTTCCTCAACGAGCAGGCCGTGGGCGTCTATCACGCCGGCTATTCCCTGGGTTCGCGCACCCTGGACGTCGTCTTCATCTGGCTGGGCATGGCGGGCGGCCCTGCCCTGGTCGCGGCGCTGGAGCGCGGCGGCCACGCCTCGCTTAAGGACGCCGCCCACGAGCAGGCGGGCTTCATGGTGCTGCTGACCCTGCCCGCCGCCGTCGGCCTGGCCTTGGTCGGCCGGTCCCTGGCCCAGGTGATGGTCGGGCCCGAGCTGAGCGCCGGAGCCGGTCGGGTCGTGCCGTGGATCGCCGTGGCCGGCTGGCTGTCGGGCGTGACCACCTACTACCTGCTGCAGGCCTTCACCCTGGCCAAGCGCACGATGATGCTGATCGCCTGCATGGCCGTCCCGGCCGGCGCCAACGTGATCCTGAACCTGCTGCTGATCCCGCGCTTCGGCCTGGACGGGGCCCTGTGGTCGACCGCCGCCAGCTACGGCGTCGGGGCCGTGGCCGCCGCGATCCTGGGTCGCCGCGCCTGTCCCCTGCCCGTGCCATGGACCGCCCTGGCCAAGTCCGGGCTGGCCTGCGCCCTGATGGCGCTCGCCGTCCTGGCCGTGCCGGCCTTCGGCGGCGTGGTCGAACTGATCCTCAAGGCGTCCGTCGGCGCCGTCGTCTATGGCGTGGTCGTCCTGGCCCTCGACGCGGGCGGCCTGCGCGGCCGGATCGCGGATATCCTCCAGCGCCGTTTGAAGGCCGCATGACCCAGCCCGCCACCGAGACCCTGACCGACAACGCCGCCTGGGCATCTCTGGACCAGAAGGTGGCGGCCCCGCGCCTGTCGGTGCTGATCCCGACCTATCGCGACGACCCCAGCGCCCTGCTGACGGCGCTGGACGAGCGGGGGGTCGACGCCGAGATCGTGGTGCTGGACGACGGCGGCGGCGACGCGGCCCTGACCAAGCGCATGGCCGGCCGGATCGAGAAGCTGAAGCTGCCCGCCCGCCTGGTCGTGCTGTCGCGCAACGAGGGCCGCGCCAAGGGGCGCAACCGGTTGGCCGACCACGCCCGGGGCCGCCACCTGCTGTTCCTGGACAGCGACATGCTGCCCGACCCCAAGGACTTCCTGACCCGCTGGGCGGCCGTGGCGGCCGACGACGCGCCCGTGGCGTTCGGCGGCTTCACCCTGGACCAGGCCCCGCGCCGTCCCGAGCACGAACTGCACCGGGCCATGGCGCTGAAGAGCGACTGCACGCCGGCCCCGGAACGGGCCCGCGAGCCGGCCAAGCACGTCTTCACGTCCAACCTGCTGGTCCGCCGCGACGTGTTCGAGATCGTGGCCTTCGACGAGCGCTTCGCCGGCTGGGGCTGGGAGGACGTCGAATGGGCCCTGCGCGTGGCCCGCTTCTATCCGATCCTGCACATCGACAACTCCGCCACCCATCTGGGCCTCGACACCGCCGCGACGCTGGCGGCCAAGTACGAGCAGTCGGCCGCCAACTTCGCCCGGGTGGTCGCCGCCCATCGCGAGGCGGTCAGCGCCTATCCCAGCTACAAGGCGGCCAAGGCCCTGAAGGCCGCGCCGCTGCGCCGGGCCTGGCGGCCGCTGATCAAGGCCGTCGCCCTCAACGAGGCGGCCCCCGTCCCGCTCCGCGCCTTCGCCCTGCGGCTCTATCGCGCCGCCCTTTATTCGGACGCCGTCTGATGCAGACTTCTTTTGAAAAGGTCGACGCCTACGAGCCGGACCGCAGCCTGAAGGGCAAGGTCCGCCGCCGGCTGATCCGCCTGGCCCATCGCCGCCCGGCCCGGGTGAAGCTGGAGCGGCCGATGGTGTCGTTCAGCTTCGACGACGCGCCGGCCACCGCCTGCGAGGCCGGAGCCCGGATCCTGGAGGCGCGCGGCCTGCGCGGCACCTACTATTTCGCCGCCGGCCTGACCGGGCGCGAGGGGCCGATGGGCCGGTTCGCGACGGGCGAAGACGCCGCCCGCCTGCACGCCGCCGGCCACGAGATCGCCTGCCACACCTTCTCGCACCTGGACTGCGGCCAGGCCTCGCAAGCCGAGACCCTGGCCGATGTCGACCTCAACGCCCGGCATCTGGCCGAATGGGGCGCGGGCGAGCCCAGCAACTTCGCCTATCCCTACGGCGACGTGGCCGCCCCGGCCAAGACGGCCCTGGCCGGCCGGTTCAAGACCTTGCGGGCCCTGCACCACGGCCTGATCGCGACTGGCGCAGACCTCAACCAGGCCCCGGCCGTCGGCATCGAAGGCGCGGACGGCGAACAGGTCGCCCTCGACTGGCTGGACAAGGCCCATCGCCGCAAGGCCTGGCTGATCCTCTACACCCACGACGTCTCGCCGGAGCCCTCGCAGTGGGGCTGCACGACGGCGGCCCTGGAGCGGCTGGTCGACGGGGCGCTGACGGCGGGGTTCGACGTGGTGACGGTGGCCGAGGGCGCGCGGCGGATCGGCGCTTGAGGTCCTTTCTTCCGGCCTGATGCGGCGAACACTTGCCCCCTACGGACCGCTTCGCGGTCGTCTTCCCCGGAGGGGGAAGAGCTCGGCGCGCGAGGCTCCGCCCCCTACGGGGGCGGACAGACCGCGTAGCGGTCAGGTGGGGGCAAGGGGGTGTGATCTCACGCCAAATGGCAGTGAGCGGGTGGGAAGGGTGCGAAGCGCCCGGGCCTCGCCCGGATGATTTGCAGTTTTGAATACCGTTTCGACGAAGTCTGAGCGCTTCGCGTGGAGCCGTTATCCGGAAGCCTTCGGATCGCGGATTTTTAACCCGCTCCGATGGAGGCCCCCGACGGGCGGGGTGCTGGCCGCACCCCGGACCGCCTGGGCGATTTCAGCCCAGGCCTGGCGGCTTTTCCGTCTCCCCGAGCGCCGAAGCTTCGTCGCGGCTAGGGCGAACCTGCTCCAACTCCAACCCAGGGCGTCTCCGAGGAGACCCGACGGACAAAGCCTTCCCGCTCGTCCACCCCCGAAGGCCGCATCGGTCGCCGTACGTGCGCCCTCCCCCGCCTTCAGGTGACATCAGGATACGGGCGCCGAGAAGGGTGAGGACAAGTTCGGTCGAAAAAGTTCAGGGCGTTGAAATCGCTTAACTTTGCTGGCTATCCGCCGAGCATAAAGCCCCGTCCCTCCCCCTCATGGGGAGGGTGGCCCTGGCGGAGCCAGGGTCGGGTGGGGCCTGCTGACCCGGCAGATCAGGCTTCGTCCACCACCCTGCACCGATCCCCCACCCGACCCGCTACGCGGGCCACCCTCCCCACAAGGGGGAGGCCGAAACAGGGGATACGCCCAAGGGCAGTCCCCACCTAACGCGACGAGGTGCCTGTCGACAGCGCCGCCAGGTCGGCCTGGACCTTGGCCAGGTCCTTGTCCGAGATCGCCCCGCCGAACTTCGGCGCCAAGGCCCGCAGGCTGTCGCTCTTGAACTTGTCGTACAGCGGATGGTCGGTCAGGCCGGGGATGTCGGCGTCCAGCACCGCCTTGCCCTTGGGGGTGGCCGTGACCACCTCGAGCGGCGTGTCGATGGTCAGGGCCGGGCCGGCGGCGGACGCCTCGGCGGGCGGCGGCGCCGGCGGCGCCGACTGGGCCAGGGTCGCGCCCGCGCCGCCGACCACGAAGGTCACGGTCGCGACAGCGGCGAGATGACGAATGGAACGCATGACTACCTCTTCCAAGATCGGGGCGGCGGCGTCCGATGCCCGTACGAGGCATGCGGCGCGCACGATCGTTCGATGAATCCCCCGCCCTTGGGGTTCGCCAAGCCTTGGGCGCCGTACGGCGAGCGACCGTCGCCCGACCTGTTCGATTTCCAGGCGCCGCGTGATGAGCTCGTCGACATCGTAGGCGACCCGCTCATGCGCGGTTCATCTGGCCTCGCCTTAAACAAGCGGGACCGTTGAAAGCCCTCCGGAAGTTCGCCCCATGACCCGCCTGCCTCTCGCCCTCGCCGCCGTCCTGCTGTTCGACGCCGGCGCCGCCCAGGCCGCGCCCCGCGCGTGGGTGCGCGACGTGAGCCTCAACACCGGCTGGCGCTGGGGCAAGCCGCCGACCGAGGACTTCGTGGCGACGCTGCGCGGGTCGGTGGACGAACGCCTCGCCGCCTGCGCGGCGGGCAAGGACCTGCGGCTCGACATCAGGATCGAGCGCCTCAACATCCGCCAGCCGGGCGATCTGCGCGCCAACACGACCAACTTCCTCGACGCCCAGGTCAAGGTCCGGCTCGGACGCGACAAGAGCGTCGTCGATCTGACGCGCCTGCACGTGGAGGCCGCCGACGACGGCGTGCTGGCCGCGGTGCGCGATCCGGAAATGGTGTTGTCGGAGGCCCTGGGCGACGCGATCTGCCGCGAACTGTTTCCGGCGGGCGCCTAGGCCCTGATCTCGCGGTCCGGGAAGGCCAGCTTGGCCGCGAAGGCGACGAACAGCACCCAGCGGAAGTCGTTGTAGATCAGGGCGATGCTCTCGGTCAGGGCCACCAGGCTGTAGACGACCAGGAACGGGAAGGCGAGCAGCGCGCCCCGGTCGCGGAAGACGGCGATCACCGCCAGGGTCATGGCCTGCAGGTAGAACAGACCCCAGGCGACCAGGCCCAGCAGGCCCAGGCCCAGCCATTGCTCCAGCCAGCTGTTGTGGGCGTGCTGGGCCTGGAAGCCGGCGTTCTTGCTGATCCAGGCGAACGGCCCCCAGCCGGACTTGTCGCCCCACACCGCCTGGTAGCCGTAGCCCAGCCACGGCCGGTCCTCGATCTCGCGCATCACCGCCGCCCAGATCTTGGTGCGGCCGGTCAGGGTGGCGTCCTTGCCCAGGATGGCGAAGAAGACGTCCGAGGCGAACAGGATGAAGGCCCCCAGCAGCACCACGCCCGTGACGCTCGTCCAGGTGGCCGCCGCGCCCAGGGCCGGTCCCCGCTGGGCGATCCAGACGAAGCCGATCGCCGCCACGCCCAGCATCAGCGACACCAGCGAGGTCTTGGAGGTGGACATCAGCACCAGCACCAGGGCCAGCCCGGCGAAGGTCCACCACAGGCGAGCGCGCTGCGGGTTCAGCAGGGCCGCGGCCGACAGGATGCAGAAGCCGAAGGCCATGTTGCCGCCCAGGCCGTTCTTCTCGCGCCACAGGCCGCGCCAGGCGCCGGGGAAGAGCTCGGTCATGATCCCAATGCGCGGGACCGCCAGGCAGACCACGAAACAGGCGATGATCAGCACCGCGAAGGCCGCCCCCACCACCTCGGCCAGCTGCGGCCAGCGGAACCGGGCCGCCAGGGCGATCCCGCCCAGGGTGGTGCAGACCAGGGCGAAGCCGCGGCGGGCCGTCTGGTCCGGGTTCACCGACCAGAACACCGAGGCGGCCACCACCAGCAGCAGGACGATCAGGAACGGCTGGCGGATCAGGGTCCGGAAGGTCGAGCCGGGCCGCAGGGCGATCAGGGCGAAGCCGGCGGCGTAGGCCGGCAGGTAGCCCACCCGCAGCAGGGCCGAGCCGGCCGCGTCGGCGCTCTCGCCCACCAGGGGCAGCTCCCACCCGCCGCTGTAGATCAGCAGGGCCAGGACGGGCAGCGCCCACAGCGCCATCTGGACGAAGGTCAGCCGTTCCGGCGCGGCGCTGGCCGCTCCGTACGAGGTCAAGCCCCTCTCCCGGAGGGAGAAAACCTCAAGGGAGTATGGCCTTCAGGAACTTCGGCGGCTGGACCGAGGCCTGGTTGAAGAACACGCCGGCCGTGCGGCCGCCCGACGAGGCCAGGGCGTCGCGCAGCAGGCCCGGCGGCCGCACGTCGGGCTGCTGGGCGCTGACCACCAGCACCGTCTGGTCCATGTGCTGGGCCAGGGTCAGGGCGGCCTGGGAGCGGTCGGCCGACGGACTGTCGACGACGATGATCTCGGCGTGGCGGCGCAGGGCGGCCCAGTACTCGACGCCGGGCAGGATGTGCACCTTCTGGCGGCCGCGCAGGGCCTCGCGGTTGAAGCGGGTCACCCAGAAGCGCGGACCGCCGACGCTGTGGGCGGTCAGGTACTTGGCGTCGGGCCACACCCCGCCGCCCGGCTTGGGGGCCGGCGGCTGGACGGTGAAGAAGGCCGAGCCGTCGGGCGAGGCCGGCGCGCCCCCGCCCAGCTGGCCGTAGCGTTCGGGATCGGCGGCGATGGCCTGGTATTGCGGCGAGGTGACCAGGTCCAGGTCGATCAGCCAGGTCTTGCGGCCGGCCCGCTTGGCGGCGAAGCGGGCGAATTCGCGGGCGGCCGTGGAGGTCCCCTCCCCGCGTCGGGCGGCGACGAACTGGATGACGTGCGCGCGGCCGGGCGCGGGGGCGCCAAGGCTCCCCCACAGCTCCGCCATCTCGACGTTCAAATCCACCATTCGCCGAATCGCCGCGCGTTGAAGTCCGTTTACCTTAACGACCAAACGCGCTCGCGCGAAAGGCGACGAAAGCGCCCAGGCCTTTCGGGATCAGCGCTTGTAGTGGGCCGTCGCCAGGACCGGCAGACCCAGGGTGCGCGAGGCCGAGGCCGGGGTCTGCAGGCCGGGACGCAGCAGCATCCGCACCAGGCCCGCACAGGCGGCGGTGAAGGCCGCGAACAGGAAGGCCAGCACGATGATCGGCTTCTTCAGGCTCTTGCCCGTCGAGGGGGCCACGGCGCGCTGGACGATGCGGATGTTGTCGCTGCCCTGGGCCGACATCTGGCGCTGGGCCTGGTCCTGCTGTTCCTTGACCGTGAAGTCCTTGACGTTCGTCGACAGCACGTCGCGGTCGCGCGACAGCTGGTTGAAGGTCGGCTCCAGCTCTGCCAGGCGCAGCAGGCGCTGGTTCACGTCCTGGGTCTGCTGGGTGTAGGCGGCCAGCGACTGCTGCAGGGCGGCGACCTCGGCGGTGAGGTCGTTGCGGGTGGACTGCAGGGTCTGCCAGATCGGGTTGGGCCCGCTGCGGCGCGCGCCGTCGCCGCTGGTCCGGCCCGAGGCCACGCCCTGCTCCAACTGGGCGATCTGCGCCTCGATGTCGCGGACCGGCTGGGCGTCGGGGCGGTAGCGGGCCAGCAGGCCTTCGCGGTCCAGCTTCAGCTGGGCCAGCTTGGCCGGAGCCGACATGTCGCTGTCGCGATAGAGCACGGTGTCCTGCGGCGTCCGGGCCAGCTCGGCCTGGACGGCGGCGAGGCGCCCCATGCGGTCCTGCAGCTGGGCCTCGGTGGCGTATTTCTGGGACTCGGCCTGGGCCTGCAGCTGGGTCAGGGCGGTCTTCTGGGCGGTGAAGTCGCCGATGTCGTTGCCCGACAGGAAGGCCTGATAGGCCGCGTCGGTCTGGGCCAGCTTCTGGGTGAACAGCTCGCGCTGGCGCTCCAGCCCGTTGTCGCCGCCGCCGATCAGCAGGCTGCGACGGTAGATCAGATATTCCTCGAGCAGGGTGTTGAGCACCTTCTCGGCGATCTCGGGGTCTTCGTTGGAATAGGCCAGGCGGATGATCGAGTTGTCCGGGGCGGTCTCGATCTTCAGGTTGCGGGCGAGGCTGTCGCGGCCCTCGGCCATCAGCTTGCGCTTACCCTCCGGCGAGGCGACGGCGTACTTGGTCGCGCTGCCCGGGAACACCTTGCCGAAGCCGACCTTGCGGATCACCCGCTCGCGCAGCTCGCCGCTGCCCAGGATCTCGGATTCCGACTGGATGACCTGGTCGACGTCGGGCACCGCGCCGCGCGCGGCGTCCCCGGCCCGGGGCTCGTAGACATATTCCTGGCCCAGCCGGACGAACAGGCTGGACTGGGCGGTATAGGTCTTCTTCAAGGTGGTGGCGAAGGCCAGGCCCAGCAGGAAGATGGCCAGGAACACGCCCAGCATCAGCCAGCGCTCGCGCCACAGCAGGGTCACGAAATCCGTCGGCGCATAGCGCGCACGCGCCGTCCAGTCGCTACGCGACGGCGGGTCGTGCGGCACGCTGCTCCAGGCGCTCGTGGTTGACATAGGAATCCGACTGACTGTCCCCAGCCGCACCCTGGCCGCCCGCGCCTTAAGGCTTCGTTACCTATATCTGTTAAGACTTGCCGCATGCACAGGCGCACCATCCTTTCGGCGGCTTTCGCCCTGCCCTTCGCGGTTTCGGCCTGCGGTCACGTGGATCGCGAACCGATCACGCCCACGGCCCGACCGACGGCCACTTTCTCCAATATCGGCTATGCCGACTGGTCGGATCAGGAGCCTGACTACCGGTTCTATCCGGGCGACGAGATCGAAATCACCGTGCCCTCGGCGACCGAATTGAACAAGTCCGTCGTGGTCCAACCGGACGGCCGCGTCGCTTTGCCGCTGATCCAGCCGGTGATGGCCGCCGACCGCACGATCGCGGAATTGCAGGCCTCGCTCACCCAGGCCTATGCGAGCCAGCTGCTGCGTCCGCAGGTGCAGGTGTCGATCAAGTCGACGGCGCCGCTGAAGGTGTTCGTGGGCGGGGAAGTGGGAAATCCGGGCGTCTACGACATGGCCGGCGACGGCGACGCCCTGCGGGCCGTCATCCAGGCCGGCGGGTTCAAGACCTCGGCCAAGCGGACGTCTGTCGTGATCATTCGTCGCGGACCCAACGGTCGGGCCATGCTGCGCACGGCGGACCTGCTGACGGGGATGACCAACGGGCGCGCGGACCTGGTGCCGCTTCGCCGGTTCGACGTGGTCTATGTGCCGCGCAGCGGGGTCTCCGAAGCGGGCCTGTTCATGCAGCAGTACTTCCGCGACCTGCTGCCGATCAGCTTCAGCTACGCGGTCAACGGCTTCAGCGGAAACTAGAAGCCTTTCACGCGCTTAAGAGAAAACGCGACTGAGCTCTTTCAAGCTCAGCCGTGGGCCAGCCATTCGCGCGCCTGGCGTTGGGCTTCGGCGACGTCCTCGCTGGCCATCTCCTGCGAGATTTCCTTGCGATAGACCTTGGCCTCGACCGAACCGCGCATGGCGGCCAGGTTGAACAGCATGTGGGCCGACACGTAGTCCAGCGGCGCGCCGCCTTGGCCGGTCGAATAGAGCAGGCCCATGCGGAACAGCTCGTCGCCCGAGGTGTCGACGGTCGGCAGCGGGATCCCGTGGATGGCGGCCGGCGGCTCGATACTCATCATCATGGCTTCAATTCCCATCTCAGCCCCCGTCGCCGTTCTGGCTCCGCTTGGCTGTGAGAACAGAAAAGTCCATCGGCGCTGAACATATAGTTAAAGCCGCCGACATCATGAATCTAGGCCACGAATACATAAACCATTCACGGACATTACGTCGCAGTTACAGGTGTTACTGCGCGTAAACCGCCGTATACACCAGGTTAACGGGCGCGCTGGCCAAAGAGCACTTTTCGGGCCTCTTCCTGGGCTTTTCCGGGGGCTTGCAGGCCCTGGCGGCGCAGTTCAGCCCCCAGCTTGAAGCCGCGATCGACGGCCTCGCGGGCCGCCATGCGCTCGAACCAGGCCTTCAGATGCGGGAATTCTTCCAGATTGATGCCCTGGTTTTTCCACGGCACGACCCAGCCCCAGCAGGCGAAGTCGGCGATGGACACTTCGCCGCAGATGAAATCCTTCCCCGCCAGCTGCTTGTTCAGCACGCCGTACAGCCGGTGGGTCTCGTTCGTGTAGCGGATGGCCCCGTAGGCGATCTGCCGCTGGTCGCTGACAATGGCGGCGGCGTACTGGCGGAAATGGTGGGTCTGGCCGGCCATGGGTCCCAGGCCGCCCATCTGCCACATCACCCACTGGTCGATCTCGACCCGCTCGCGCTCGTTCGTTCCATAGAACTGGCCCGTCTTGCGGCCCAGGTACTGCAGGATGGCCCCGGACTCGAACACCGAGATCGGCTGGCCGTCGGGACCCTCGGGATCGACGATGGCCGGCATGCGGTTGTTGGGGCTGATGGCCAGGAAGTCCGGCTTGAACTGTTCGCCCGCCCCGATGTTCACCGGGATCATCTCGTAGGGCAGGCCCATCTCCTCCAGGGCGATGGAAATCTTCCAGCCGTTCGGCGTGGGCCAGTAGTACAGCGCGATCGGACGGCTCATCGGCGTTTTTCCCAAGACCGGTTTCAGGGATGGTTTCGTTTGACCACCAACATGGTCGCGCGCCGCGCTCCCGCCAAGGCCGTTCATGCTCCAGCCTGACGGCGCCGTTCAGATCAGGTTCAGCCAAGGCGGCGGAAACTGGATTCAAGGTCGAGGGATTAGGCGGTTGTCGGACCGCTGACCGAAGTAAGGAGACGTCGGATATGAAGCGCCTGTTGCTCACCCTCGCCGCCGTGGCCGCCGTTGCTGGACCGATGGCTGTCACCGCGAGCGACGCGTCCGCCCAGGATCGCGGCCGCTGGGGCCACGACGGCGGCGGCCGAGGCGATCGCCACGGCGGCGGTCGCGGCGATTACGGCCGTCATGACGACCGCGGTGGTCGCGACCGAGGCGGTTGGGATCGCCACGACAACGGCCGCCACAACGGCTGGGATCGCCACGACAACCGCTGGGACGGCGGCCGTCACAACGGCTACTACTACAACAACCGCTGGAGCTACGGCGCGCCGCCGGCCTATTACTACGGCCGGCCGGGCTATCGCCCCGGCTACACCGCCTGGCGCCGCGGCGGTTACCTGCCGCCCTACTATCGCGGCAACACCTATATCGTCCACGACTACGGATACTACCACCTGCGTCCGCCGCCCCGTGGCTACTACTGGTACCGGGCCGGTAACGACTACGTCCTGGCGGCGATCGCCACCGGACTGATCTTCGACATCATCAACAACTAGACGATGTCCACCTGACGGCCTTGGCGGCGCTTTCCGAAACTCTCGGTAAGCGTCGCCATTCGCCGCATCCTCGCCGCGCATGCGGCGAGATCGCCCGATTGGCGGGCCATTCCCACCGCATTCGCGGGTCAGCGTCCCGGCCGTGTCACTTTCCGACGCGACTGTAACGAGACGCTTCCATGACCAAGCTCCGCATCCCCGCCGCCGTCGCCGCCATGACCCTCGCCGGCTTCGCCGGGGCGGCCCTGGCCCAGCAGGCGCCGGCCACCGATCCGACGGCCCAGACCACGCAAAGCGCCCCCGCCTCGTCCTCCACGTCGTCGCCGTCCTACGGTACGGACCCGGCCGCCGCCCCGCCGTCGTCCAGCGCCGACAGCGCCGCCGCCAGCGGCTCGCCCAGCTCGGCCACCGCCCCCGACAGCTCGACCGACGCGGCTCCGTCCGCTGACGCCAAGCCCGAGAAGAAGGCCAAGAAACACCACAAGCCGGCCGGCGCCGAAGCCCCGGCCAACGCCCCGGCCTCCGACACGCCCAAGCCGTAGGGCCGGCGAACCAACCATGAAAAAGGGCCCGTCGCGCGAGCGGCGGGCCCTTTCTTTTGTTCGGGGCGCGGCGCGCTACAGCCCCAGCTTGCTCCGCAGCAGTTCGTTGACGGTGGCCGGATTGGCCTTGCCGCCGGTCTCCTTCATCACCTGGCCGACGAACCAGCCGATGGCCTGCGGCTTTTCCTTCACCGCCTCGGCCTTGTCGGGATTGGCCGCGATCAGCTTGTCGATCGCCGCCTCGATGGCGCCGGTGTCGTTGATCTGGACCAGGCCGCGCTTCTCGACGATCTCGGCGGGACGGCCCTCGCCGGCCCACATGTGCTCGAAGACCTCCTTGGCGATCTTGGAGCTGATGGTGCCGTTCTCGATCAGCTCGACCAGTTGGGCGATGTCCGACGACGGCAACGGCGAGGCGGCGATCTCGTGGCCGCCGGCCGACAGCTTGGACAGCAGCTCGTTGGTCACCCAGTTGGACACCAGCTTGGCGTCGCGGCCCTTGGCGGCGGCTTCGAAGTAATCCGCGCGGTCGCTCTCGATGATCAGCACGCCGGCGTCGTAGGCCGACAGGCCGTACTGGCTCTGCAGGCGCGCCTTCTTGGCGTCCGGCAGTTCCGGCAGGGTCTCTTCGATCGACTTCACCCAGGCCGGGTCCAGCACCAGCGGCAGCAGGTCGGGATCCGGGAAGTAGCGGTAGTCGTGCGCCTCTTCCTTGCTCCGCATCGAGCGGGTCTCGCCCTTGTTCGGGTCGAACAGGCGGGTCTCCTGGTCGATCTTGCCGCCGTCCTCCAGGATCTCGATCTGGCGACGGGCCTCGTATTCGATGGCCTGTTGGATGTAGCGGTACGAATTGACGTTCTTGATCTCGCAGCGCGTGCCCAGGTGGCTGAAGCTGCCGGTCGCCCGGTACTTCTCGTAGTCGCCGGGGCGGCAGACCGAGACGTTGACGTCGGCGCGCAGGTTGCCCTTCTCCATGTCGCCGTCGCAGGTGCCCAGATAGACCAGGATCGTGCGCAGCTTCTTGACGTAGGCGGCGGCCTCTTCGGGCGTGCGCATGTCCGGCCGCGAGACGATCTCCATCAGGGCCGTGCCCGCGCGGTTCAGGTCGACATAGGTGGCGTTCGGGTCCTGGTCGTGCAGCGACTTGCCGGCGTCCTGCTCCAGGTGCAGCCGCTCGATGCGCACGTCGAAGGTCGTGCCGTCGTCACGCTCGACGGTCACCACGCCCTCGCCGACGATCGGCTGGTCGAACTGGCTGATCTGATAGCCCTGCGGCAGGTCGGGATAGAAGTAGTTCTTGCGGTCGAAGCGGCTCTTCAGATTGATCTGCGCCTTCAGGCCCAGGCCCGTCTTCACCGCCTGCTCGACGCAAAAGCGGTTCAGCACGGGCAGCATGCCGGGCATGGCCGCGTCCACCAGGCTGACCTGCTGGTTCGGCCCCGCGCCGAAGCCGACGGCGGCGCCGGAGAACAGCTTGGACACGCTGGCCACCTGGGCGTGGACCTCAAGGCCCAGCACGATTTCCCAGTCGCCGGTGCGACCCTTGATCACTTTGGAAGAGGCGGTTTCGGTCATGTCTCAATTCCTGGCCGCGTGGGCGGCCACTAACTTAGTTCCCTTCCCTCCCCCTTGTGGGGAGGGTGGCCCCGAAGGGGTCGGGTGGGGCTCGCTGCGTTCAAAGCGCGACAAATCACGTCCATGACCGCGTCAATATCCTCATGCACCGCACGGGTCGTGAAGCGCAAGGTTTGGAAGCCGGAGCGATGGAAAACTTGGTCACGGCGAGCGTCGTGATTCAATTGTTCCAGCTCCTCGTGATGAGGCCCGTCGATTTCGACAACCAGCCTTCGGCTCAGACAGATGAAGTCGGGATAGTAGCCCAGCAAGGGCGCTTGTCGTCGAAAGTGGAAACCTTCGGTTCGCAGGGCGCGCAGTCGCACCCACAAGCGAACCTCCTGTCCGCTCATCGCCTTCCGCAGCGCCCGTGCTCGGCCAACGCTCATGGCGTGATCCCCCACCCGACCCGCTTCGCGGGCCACCCTCCCGCAAGGGGAGGGACAGACAGGAATTGGGCGCTGAGACCGCCTTTCGCGCAATCCTCAAAAATGACCACTTCTAGGCAACACCGAGGTCATTCCTGGCCAACCGGAACCAGTGACAAACCCTCCCGTTGACTCCCCCGAAGCGAACAACTCGCAGGAGGAAATCATGGCTGTTCTGAACCTCGACGCCAGCGAACCTTATGTCGCGCCCGCGACCAGCGCCGACTCCTCGGCTCTGTTTCCCAGCGCGCCTATCTATGCTCGTACGCCCACGAAGAAGTCTTCGCGGAACCTTCCGCTGATCGTCGGCCTGCCGGTGCTGGCGATCGCCGCGGGCGGCCTGGCCTGGGGGCTGATGAGCAACCCGGCCCAGACCCCGACCACCGACGAGGCGGCGCCCGCCAAGGTGGCTGAGGCCCAGCCGCTGCCGACCACCGCGGCACCGGCTCCGATGCCGACCCCGGCTCCGGTGGAGGCCAAGGCCGCCGCGCCGACCCAGGTCGC
>NZ_JBBEUD010000020.1:0-98119 GCF_037402475.1 Caulobacter sp. CCG-8 | reverse complement strand
GGAAAGGGCGTTACCCCCGCGCCTTCACCGGCGCGGCGCCGTCGACATAGGCCTCGTTCAGATAGACCTCGGCCTCCTGCGGCGACAGGGCGGGCGCGTAGCCGAAGCCCTGGCCGTAGTCGCAGCCCAGCGACTGCAGGGCGCGGGCCATCTCGGCGTTCTCGACGCCCTCGGCCACGACCTCCAGGTCCAGGTCCTGGCCGAGCTTCACCACCGAGCGGACGATCTTGGCCGAGCCGGCGTTGCTGCCCATGGTCCGCACGAAGTAGCGGTCGATCTTCAGCGTGTCGAACGGCAGGCGGGTCAGGTACGACAGCGACGAGAAGCCGGTGCCGAAGTCGTCCAGCGCCAGGCCGGCGCCGGCCTCGCGCAGGGTCTTGAGGATCACCGCGGCCCGCTCGGGATCGCGCATGATGTCGCTTTCGGTGACTTCCAGCTTCAGGGCGCCGCGCGGCAGGTCGTGCTCCTTGAGCACCTGGCGCACGTCATGGACCAGGCCCGGGCGGTCGATCTCGCCGGTCGACAGGTTGACGCTGACGGTCAGGGCGCCGACGGCCGGGTGCGAGGCGCGCCAGGCGGCCAGCTGGGCGGCCGAGGTGCGCATCATGTGCTCGCCCAGCTCGCTCATCAGGCCCATCTCCTCCACCAGTGGGAGGAACTCGTCGGGCGGCAGCATGCCGCGACGCGGGTGGATCCAGCGGGCCAGGGCCTCGAAGCCCGACAGGGCGCCGGTCGACAGCCGCACCACGGGCTGGAAGAAGGGGGTGATCTCGCCGCGGCCGATGGCGCCGCGCAGGTCGGCCTCCAGGGCCAGGCGCGACAGACCGTCGGTCTCCATCGAGCGGCCGTAGGCGGCGGCCCCGCCGCGGCCGGCCGAGGCGGCGGCCTCGACGGCCAGCTCGGCGCGGCGCAGCAGTTCGGCCGCCTCGGGGGCGTCCTCGCCGCCCTCGGCCGAGACGGCGCCGATCGACAGGGTCGGGTGGATGTCGAAGCCGGCCACCCGCAGGGGCTGCTCCAGGGCGGTGCGCAGCAGCTCGGCGGGCTCGAAGCCGGCCGGGTCGCAGAGCACCGCGAACTCGTCCTCGCCGATCCGGCCCAGCAGGGCTTCCGACGGGAAGGCGGCGGCCAGGCGCGAGCCCAGGGCGGCCAGCACCAGGTCGGCGCGCTCGTGACCCAGGGCCTCGTTCAGGCGGCGCAGGCGGTCGACGTCGGCGACGACCAGCTCGTGCACGCCGGTGCGGCCCAGCCGCTCACGGGCCTGGGCGATGAAGCTCTTGCGGTCCAGGAGGCCCGTCAGGCTGTCGCGCTCGGTGGCGGCGAACTTGACCTCGGGGGCGATGACGCCGGCTGCCCGCACCCCGTCTTCCAGCCACGTGCCGCGCCAGATGCAGATCTCGCCGTTGCGCACGCGCAGGCGGGCGACGATCTCGCTGCCCGGCGGGCGGACCTTGAGGATGTCCTCGGCCTGGGCGCGGTCCTGCGGCAGGGTGAGGGCGCGGAAGGCGGCGGAGGAGCAGTCGGGGGCCAGCGGTCCCAGGCCCAAAGCCCTGGCCGCGCCGTTGACGCGCAGGCGGTCGGCCTCGGGCTCCCAGAGCCAAAGCGCGACTTCGGCGGCGCCCAGGGCCTCGAGGGTGGCCGTGGCGTCCCATACGCGTCGCTGACTGATCTTGAACGACATGCCCTGATCCCACGCCCCAAGGGCGCAACGCACGGGCGAGCGCGCTAACTCCGCGCGACCATCCCGAACAGACGATGATCTCGCCACTCGCCGTTAATTTTCAGATAAGCGGGCGCATATCCCTCTTCGGAGAAGCCGGATTTCAGCAAAACGGCGGCCGAAGGCTGGTTTTCCGGCATGCAGGCGGCCTCCAGCCGGTGCAGCCCCAGCTCGCCGAACGCGAAGGCGACCGCCGCCCGGACGCCGTCCTGCATGTAGCCCTGGCGGGCGTGGGGCTGGCCGATCCAGTAGCCCATCACCCCGCACTGGGCGACGCCGCGGCGGATATGGAACAGCCGCACCCCGCCGATCAGGGCCCCGTCGTCGCGGCGGAACATGAAGAACGGGAAGGCCTCGCCCAGCTCCAGCTCGCGGGCGTAGGCGGCCAGCCGGGCGCGGTAGGCCTGACGGGTCAGGTCGTCCTCGGGCCAGGTCGGCTCCCACGGCTTGAGGAAGGCCGCCGACTGGGCGCGCAGCTCGGCCCACGGCTTGTAGTCGTGCAGGCGCGGCAGACGCAGGAACACCTTGTCGCCTTCGAGGCGGGGGCCGGGATCGGGCTGGAAGAGGCGCAGGAAGGCGGTCAAGGCGGACAGGGTCTCGTTGAGACGCGCACCTTCGGGGGTCGAGCCGCCCGAGGCAAGAGGTTGCAGTTATCCACAGGGTCGCAGGTCGGGGCCGAAGGTGGGGACACACACTCACCCCACGGCCTCGCCAGACCTTCCCCCGCCTTGCCGTGAGTGTGTGTCCCCCAAGTCGGCCGCGGCGCCTCTATCCCCGCGACTTCCAAACCCGCCCTCAACGAATTCAACGCCCTACACGAAAACGCACGTTTCCGATCCCCACCCTCCGGGGCGGGCGCATCCTATCGGCATGATCCAGACCCAACACACCCCCGCTCCGCCCCTGACCCCGGCCATCGCCTGGCGCCAGGCCCTGCAGACCAAGCTCATGGACGCGCTGGACGCCGCCTGGGCCATCATCGAACGCAGCGTCGATCCCGCCGAGATCCGCGAGGCCCTCGACCGGGCCAAGGCCATCGGCGCGATCGCCATCATGGGCCGCAAGGTGGCCCTGCTCGAACCGACGCCGCGAACGACGCCGGCCAAGGCCGAGCACGCGCCGCGGGCTCTGGAGAAGCTGAAGGGCGGCCGGCGCGGACGGCTGTGAGCGTCGCCCCCCTTTGAATCCCTCTCTCTTTGAGAGAGGGATTCCGGAGGCGGCCTACTTCATCCGCTCGTACGCATACTGCCCCGAGCCGCCCCATTCCTTGGTCCAGTGCGGGGCGACGGCCATGATCTGGGCGGCGGTCGGATAGGCCGAGAACTGCAGGCCGCCGTTCGCGCCCGCCATGGCCAGGTCGAACTGCACCACCCCGTCGGAGCCGGCCTTCCAGTGGCCCGTCCATTTCGGCGTATCGGTGATCTTCTCGCGATAGGCGACCGCGCCGTCGGTGGTGAAGTTGAGGATGGCGTTGTGGCGCTTCTGCTCGACCCACAGGCCCAGGATGTCGCGCTCGGCCTTGGTCTGGGCCTGGGTCTTGGCGGGCCGGATCACGGCGCCCGGCGGCAGCCGGATGGGCGGGCGCGGCGGAAGCTTGATCACCTTGGGCGGCACGAAGGTGGCCGGGGCGTCGGGCGTGGTGGTCGGCGTCTCGCCGGGCGCCGGCGGGGTCGGGACGGTCGCCGTCGCGTCGCCCGCCGCCGGTGGGGGCGTGGCGGGCGTGTCGGCCGGCGGGGTGGTGGTCTGCGTGGTTTCCGTCGTCGTGGTGGTGGTCGGCGGAGCCGCGGGCGGCGTGGCCGGGGTCTCGACCTTCGGGGCCGGCGGCTTCTCGGCCTCCTTCTTGTGGCAGGCGGCCAGCGCCAGCGCGCAGAGGCCCACGGTGATCCAGCGTCCCGTCATCTCGTTCCCTCCGAAGGCGGTCGTCGCCCAAGGAGCCATTCAAGCACAAGTCCTGATTGAGATGGACACTTTTTACGAGAGCTTGGCTGTTGACGCTTCCTCCCTCTCCCTTTGGGAGAGCGGTTTCTAAGCCAGCGCCGCCCCGAACACGTCCCCCGCCTTCAGCGCCGCCTTGGCGCCGAGGATGGCGCTGGCGGCCTTGCCGGGGCCCAGGATCGTGCGGCCCAGGCGCTGGAGGTCGTCGACCGTGACCGCGTCCACCGCCTGGGCCAGCTCGGCCGGGGTGTAGAGGCGGTCGAACATCAGGGCCTGGCCGGCGGCCTGCTCGGCGCGCGACAGGGGCTGTTCGCGGGCCATGAACATGTGGGCCTTCAGCTGGGCCTTGGCGCGGGCCAGTTCGGCGTCGTCGATGCGGGCGGCCAGCAGGGCGATCTGCTCGGCGCAGACCTTGGCGGTCTCGGCCGCGTCGCCGGCCGCGCAGCCGGCATAGACCCCCAGGGCGCCGGCGTCGGCGTAGGTGTCGGCGTAGGCGTCGATATTGTAGGCCAGGCCGCGCTTCTCGCGGGCCTCCTGGAACAGGCGCGACGACATGCCCCCGCCCAGGGCCTCGGCGAAGATGCGCAGGGCGAAATAGTCGTCCTCGCGGGCGCTGACGGCCGGCAGCATGAACACCAGGTGCGCCTGCTCCAGCTTGCGCGCCTCGCTCTTGCGGCCGCCGATGAAGCCGGCGGGATCGCTGGCCAGGGCGCCGGGGGCGGCGGGCATCGCGCCGAATTCGCGGCGGGCCAGGTCCAGCACCTCGTCGAGGTCGACGGCGCCCGAGCAGCTGACGATCAGCCGATCGGCGGCGTAGAGCTGGCCGCGCCAGTGCGACAGGCCCTCGGGGGTGGCGGCATTGACGCTGTCGACCGTGCCCAGGATCGGCCGGGCCAGCGGGTGGTCGCCCCAGGCGGCGGCCTGGACCAGGTCGAAGACGTAGTCGTCGGGCGCATCCGCCGCCTCGGCGATCTCCTGGGCCACGACCTGCTTCTCGCGGACCAGGTCGCCGGCGTCGAGGGTGGGGCGCAGGACCAGGTCGGACAGGACCGACATGCCCAGGGGAAGGCCGCCCTTCAGGGCGCGGACCTGGAAGCTGGTGCGCTCATAGCCGGTGGCGGCGTTGATCTGGCCGCCCTCGGCCTCGATCACCTCGACGATGTCGCGGGCCGAGCGTCCGCCCGCCCCCTTGAACACCATGTGCTCCAGCAGGTGCGACCAGCCGGACCGCGCCGGATCCTCGTAGGCCGCGCCGCGCCCGGCGACGACGGAGAGGGCGATGGTCTCCAGGCCCGGCATCGGGTCATGGACGACGCGGACGCCGTTTTCGAGGGTGTGGAGGGTGGTGGCGATGTTCATCTGCCCACGCACATAGCGGGGCGGAGCCCCGGGCGCCAGGGCGGCGCGTGCGGCCAAGCGCCTCTCAGCGCCCCAGGAGCCAGGCGGCGCCGGCCAGGAGCCCCAGCGCCAGCAAGCTCCAGAGCCATCGCCGCGCGGCCGCGCGCGAGCGCTTCTCGACCAGCGTTTCGTAGAAGGGCGCGACCGTGGCCGTCGGATCGATGCCGAGCGTCACGCCGTGCGCCGGGCCCCAGTCTTCCAGCTCGGTCTTCAGCGTGGCCCAGAGATCGGCCGCCCAGGCGGGCGCCGAGCCGCGCCAGACGTCCTCGGGCGGGAGATAGGCGACCCCGGCCACCAGTTCGAGGACGAACTTGCCCGCCGGTCCGACGACGACCAGCTCTTCCTTCCACCGCCCCTCGAAACGGAAAGTCCGCGTATCGCCCATCTCGCCCCCCAGGCGCCTGGTTCAGCTCGCCGCGAACATCCGCACGAAGGCCTTCACGGTCTCGGCGTCGGCCGGCAGGCGGTCGAACTTCTCGGGCTTCTTCGACAGATCCGGGGTGGCGCGCGGGGTGGCCGGGACGACGCCGGCGGCGGCCGACACCGCCTCGGGGAACTTGGCCGGGTGGGCGGTGGACAGCACCACGACCGGGGTCGCCGGGTCGGCCAGGCGCAGGCCCTGGGCGGCGGCGACGCCGACGGCGGTGTGCGGGTCGATGACCTCGCCGGTCTCGTTCAGGGTCGACAGGATGGTCTTGGCGGTGTCGGCCTCGCTGACCGAGGCGCCCTGGAACAGCTCGCGCATCTTGGCGTGGGCGCTGGGCGGGATGTCCAGCACGCCCGTGCCGGCGAAGGCGCGGAAGGCGCGGCCGGTCTCGACCCCGTCGCGGCCCACGGCCTCGAAATAGAGGCGCTCGAAGTTGGAGGCCACCTGGATGTCCATGGCCGGGCTCTGGGTGGCGGCCACGGCGCCGCGCGAATAGCGGCCCTCCTCGAAGGCCCGGGCCAGGATGTCGTTGCTGTTGGTGGCCGCCACCACGCGGGCCACCGGCAGGCCCATGCGGGTGGCGACATAGGCGGCGTAGGCGTCGCCGAAATTGCCGGTGGGCACCACGAAGGCCACCTTGCGGGCCGGGGCGCCCAGGGCGACGGCGGCGGTGAAGAAATAGACGCTCTGGGCGGCGATCCGCGCCCAGTTGATCGAGTTGACGCCCGACAGGTCGACGGCGTGGCGGAACTGGTCGTCCTGGAAGGCCTGCTTGACGATGGCCTGGCAGTCGTCGAACGAGCCCTGGATCGAGACGCAGGCGACGTTGGCGTCGGTGGCCGTGGTCATGAACCGGCGCTGGACCTCGCTGATCCGGCCTTCGGGGAACAGGGCCACGATGCGGGCGTGCGAGCGGCCGCGGAAGGCCTCGACGGCCGCGCCGCCGGTGTCGCCCGAGGTGGCGCAGATGATGGTCATGGTCCGCGCCTGGCGCGACAGGACGTAGTCGTAGAGCCGCCCCAGCAGCTGCATCGCCACGTCCTTGAAGGCCAGGGTCGGGCCGTGGAACAGCTCCAGCAGGAAGCGGCCGGGGGCCAGTTGCTTCAGCGGCGCGACGGCGGCGTGGGCGAAGGTGGCGTAGGCCTCGTCGCACATCTGCTGCAGGTCGTCGGCCGGGATGTCGTCGCCCACGAACTTGCCGACCACGGCGGCGGCCACCCGGGCGTAGGGCTGGCCGGCGAAGGCGGCGATCTCTTCAGGGCTGAAGGTCGGCCAGCGCTCGGGCACGTACAGGCCGCCGTCGGGCGCCAGGCCCGCCAGGACCGCGTCCAGGAAACCGATCGAGGGGGATTCGCCCCGGGTCGAAACGTAGCGCATCAGGATCTCATCTTCCGCCAGAGCATGGCGGCATAGATAAACAGCAGGGTTACGGCAAGACCGAACCACGTAAGCGCGTATTCCAGGTGCCGATTGGAAATTTCTGCCGGCAGCGGCGCGGGGGTCAGGCCGGGGGCGGCGGGCGTCTCGTGTTCGACGACGATCATCATCGGCTCGAAGCGCTGTCCGGTGATGACGATCTCGTCGACGACGGCGTCGGCGCCCTCGGCTTTCGGGCTGGGAGGCGGGGCCGCCTTCTCGATCTCGGCCTGGCTGGGCATGGCCATCTTGGGCATGGCGGCGGTCCGCAGGATGCCCGTCAGCTGGACCGGCGGCGAGGAGGCGAAGGCGGGCGCGGTCATCGCGCCGCTGGACGCCTCGATATAGCCGCGGTCCACCAGGAACACGGGGCCGTTCGGTCCCTGGGGCCGACAGGTGTCCATCGCCCGCCAGACGATCTCGCCGTCGCGCAGGGCGTAGCGCGGCGGGATCGGAAAGCTGAAGCCCCCCTCCGGCCGGCAGGTGGTCGTGACCCGCGTCCACTCCAGGTCCTTCGGCGCGCGATGGGCCTTGAGCACCGCGTCCAGCGGCTGGGCCGGCGCCGTCTTCAGCGCCTCGATCCGCTTCAGCAGGCCTTCCTTCCAGTGCAGGCGCTTCACCTGCCAGGTCCCCAGGCCGCACAGGATAGCGAAGGCGATCAGGGTGGCGATGGTCAGGCCGATCGGGAAGCGGCGGTCTTTTGGAGCGGGAGCGTCAGACATCGTGGCGGCCGGCCTCGGAGGCGTGGTTGGCGATATGGGCGGCGACCATCAGGCCCTTGGCGGGGCGCATCAGGGCCAGGCAGGCGATCAGCGTGACCGGCAGCCAGACGACCAGCAGCAGCCACACCGGCCAGGCGAAGGCGAACATCGAGAACAGCGCCCCGAAGGCGCACAGGAAGCCGGCGATCAGGATCACGAAGGTCGCCGCCCCGTCGCCGGTCTCGTGGGCGCCCAGGTCGAAGCCGCAGGCCTCGCAGGTGCGCGAGACCTTCAGGAACCCGTCGAACAGCATCCCCTCGCCGCAGTTCGGGCAATGGCCGGTCGCGCCGGCGAGGTAGGGGTTCACTTGGCTCATGGGAGAGGGTCCGGAAAAGAAAAAGGCCCGGAACACCGCTTGGCGTTCCGGGCCCTCTCGAAGCGGATGATCTAGTGCGGCGAGCCGCCGAAGATCACGTAGATGAAGGCGAACAGGAACAGCCAGACCACGTCCACGAAGTGCCAGTACCAGGCGGCGGCCTCGAAGCCGAAGTGCTGCTTGGGCGTGAAGGCCCCGTTCAGCAGGCGGATCAGGCAGACGATCAGGAACAGGGTGCCGACGAACACGTGGAAGCCGTGGAAGCCGGTGGCCAGGAAGAAGGTCGAGCCGTACAGGCCCGAATTGGCGGCCGCTTCCGAGTAGAACAGGTGCTCGTGGTTGATGTGGCTGTACTCGTAGACCTGGATGGTCGTGAACAGCGCGCCCAGCAGGATGGTCAGGATCAGGCCCCACTTGGCGCCGTTGCGGTCGCCTTGCTGCAGGGCGTGGTGCGACCAGGTGATGGTCGTGCCCGACAGCAGCAGGGTCAGGGTGTTGACCAGCGGCAGGTGCCAGGGCGAGACGGTCTCGACGCCGGCCGGCGGCCAGGTGGCCCAGGCGGCGCGGACTTCCTCGATGCCCGACAGGGTGCGGTGATGGTGGAACAGGGCCATCTCGAAGAAGATCCAGAACCACGCCACGAAGAACATCACTTCCGAAGCGATGAACAGCACCATGCCGTAGCGCAGGCCGATCGAGACGACGGGGGTGTGGTCGCCGGCGTTGGCTTCCTTCACCACGTCGCGCCACCAGCCGAACATCGTGTAGAGCACGCCGGCCAGGCCGGTCGCGAACAGCCACCACTGGCCCTTCTCGATGCCGAAGACGCCGCCCTTGATCCAGGCGATCAGGCCGATGGCCATCAGCGTGGCCGAGGCCGAGCCGACGAACGGCCACGGGCTGGGGGGCAGGATGTGATAGTCGTGTTTGACGGCGCCGTGGGCCATGTGCGTGCTAACCCTTTAATCCCTCGGAATGCCCCGGCCAGTTCCCCCGCCCGACGCACTCATGTGTGAAACGCTATAGCGCCCTCGGCGGCTTGCCGCCAAGGGGTTCGACGATACGGGGCGGCGAGGCCGCGTCTTTCTTCCCGGGTGCGTCCGGAACGGCCGGGAAGAAGGTGTAGGACAGGGTGATCGTCTGCTTGTCCTTGGTGTCGGCGTCGGTGACGAAGCCGGGATCGACGAAGTAGACGACCGGGAACTCGACCGTCTGGCCGGGCTCGATGGTCTGGTTCGAGAAGCAGAAGCATTCCAGCTTCTGGAAGTAGGCGCCGGCCTGCTCGGGCACGACGTTGTACAGCGCCCGCCCGGTCAGCGGTTTGTCGCCGTGGTTGGTCACCTTGTAGAAGGCCAGGCCGGTATCGCCGATGCGGATCTGCTGGCTGGTCTGCATGGGCTGGAAGTCCCACGGCAGGGTCCGGACGTTGGCGTCGAAGCGGACCTCGACCTTGCGGTCCAGCACCTTGGTCGGCTTGGCCACCGCCTTGCGCACCGTGCCGTCGAAGCCGGTGGCCTGGCAGAACAGCTTGTACAGCGGCACCGCGGCGTAGGCGGCGCCGACCATGCCGAAGAAGGCCAGGCCGCACAGCAGGGCGACCTTGCCGTGGCCGCGCTTGGCCGGACGGTCGGGCGTGCCGACCTTGTTGTCGGCCTCGATCTTGGCCAGGTCCTCGGGCGAGAGGCGATCCTTAGAAGTGGGGGCCAACATTGCCTCCCAGCTTCACGACGGTGACCACGAACACCAGGATGACGAACGCCGCCAGGCCCAGGCCCAGGGCGATGTTGCGGCCGCCGCGCGCCTTGGCGGCGGGATCGAGGTCCTTACGGCTCATAGCGGCAGCTCCAGGGTGGGCAGGCCCAGCACCGCCTCGGCCAGCAGGGCGGCGAACAGGGCGAACAGGTAGAGGATCGAGAAGGCGAACAGGTTGCGGGCGTTCTTGGCGCCGTCGGCCAGGGCCTTCTTGTCGGCGGTCTCGTTCTTGGGGGCCGGCGCCTCGTCCTTGACCTCGTAGAGGTCGCGGTCGGCGGGGCGCGGGTCGGCCGCGTCGCCGGCGTTGCTGGCGAACACCCGCCAGGCCAGGACCAGGAACACCAGACCGCCCAGGCCCGAGACGGCCAGATAGAGCCAGCCGCCCAGGCCGGTGAACACCGGGGCCACGCAGATCGGGATCAGGATCAGGCTGTAGAGCAGGACCTGCTTGCGGGTCTCCTTGGCGCCCTTGACCACCGGCAGCATCGGCACGCCCGCCTTGGCGTAGTCGGTCGAGATGTACAGCGACAGGGCCCAGAAGTGCGGCGGGGTCCACAGGAAGATGATCAGCACCATCAGCCAGGCGTTCAGCGGCGCGTGGCCCGTGGCCGCGGCCCAGCCGATGGCGGGCGGCAGGGCGCCGGCCAGGCCGCCGATGACGATGTTCTGGGCCGTCCAGCGCTTGAGCCACATGGTGTAGACCACGGCGTAGAACACGATGGTGAAGGCCAGCAGGCCCGCGGCCAGCCAGTTGATCGCCACGCCCATCAGCATGACCGACAGGATGGACAGCACCACGCCCAGGGTGGCGGCTTCCTCGCCCTTGACCAGGCCGGCGGGCACCGGACGGCCGCGCGTGCGGCGCATCTTGGCGTCGATGTCGGCGTCGTACCACATGTTCAGCGCGCCCGAGGCCCCGGCCCCGACGGCGATGCAGAACACCGCCACCGCGCCCAGCAGCGGATGGATCGGGGTGCGGGCGGCCAGCAGGCCCGTGAGCGCGGTGAAGACGACGAGCGACATCACCCGCGGCTTCATCAGCTGGAAATAGTCCTGCCAACGGGCGTGGCGGACCGTTTCGGTCGCCTCGGCGTCGGGGTTCAGGACATGCCCAGAGAGGACGGGGGTACGGGCCATAATACTTAAGGGTCTTCAGGTCTTGATGGGCGAAGGGCGCGGGCTGGATTTTCATCCGGCCCGCGCCCCCGCGTTTAGGCGTGTCTTGGTCTACCAGGTTCAGTGGCTGTCGGCCTTGATGACCGGCGGATCGCTGAACTGGTGGAACGGCGGCGGCGAGGACAGGGTCCATTCCAGGGTGGTGGCGCCTTCGCCCCACGGATTGGCCTCGGCCTTGCGGCGACGGACGGCGGCTTCCAGCAGGATCACCAGGAACACCACCACGCCCACGGCCGTGATCGCGTAGCCGACCGACGAGATGTAGTTCCAGTGCGCGAAGGCGGCCGGGTAGTCGACGTAGCGACGCGGCATGCCCTGCAGGCCCAGGAAGTGCTGCGGGAAGAAGATCAGGTTGACGCCGACGAACATGATCCAGAACTGCACGCAGCCCAGGAATTCGTTGTACTTCACGCCCCACATCTTCTCGAACCAGTAGAAGAAGCCGGCGAAGATGGCGAACACCGCGCCCAGCGACAGCACGTAGTGGAAGTGGGCGACGACGTAGTAGGTGTCGTGCAGGCTGTAGTCGATGCCGGCGTTCGACAGGACCACGCCGGTCACGCCGCCGACGGTGAACAGGAAGATGAAGCCGATCGCCCACAGCATGGGCGTCTTGAAGCTGATCGAGCCGCCCCACATCGTGGCGATCCACGAGAAGATCTTCACGCCGGTCGGAACCGCGATGACCATCGTCGCGGCCACGAAGTAGGCGCGCAGGTTGATGCTCATGCCGACGGTGTACATGTGGTGGGCCCACACGATGAAGCCGACGAAGCCGATGGCGACCATGGCGTAGGCCATCGCCAGGTAGCCGAAGATCGGCTTCTTGGAGAAGGTCGAGACGATGTGGCTGATGATGCCGAAGCCCGGCAGGATCAGGATGTACACTTCCGGGTGGCCGAAGAACCAGAACAGGTGCTGGAACATGACGGGGTCGCCGCCGGCGGCCGGGTCGAAGAAGTGGGTGCCGAAGTTACGGTCGGTCAGCAGCATGGTGATGGCGCCGGCCAGGACGGGCAGCGACAGCAGCAGCAGGAAGGCGGTGATCAGCACCGACCAGGCGAACAGCGGCATGCGGTGCAGCGTCATGCCCGGCGCGCGCATGTTGAAGATCGTGGTGATGAAGTTGATCGCGCCCAGGATCGACGAAGCGCCGGCCAGGTGGAGGGCCAGGATCGCCAGGTCCATCGACGGACCGGTGTGGCCGGTGGTCGAGAGCGGCGGATAGATCGTCCAGCCGCCGCCGAAGCCCTTGCCCGGGCCGCCGTCGACGAACATCGAGGTCAGCAGCAGCACCCAGGCGGCGACCAGCAGCCAGAACGAGATGTTGTTCATCCGCGGGAAGGCCATGTCCGGCGCGCCGATCATGATCGGGACGAACCAGTTGCCGAACCCGCCGATCATCGCCGGCATGACCATGAAGAAGATCATGATCAGGGCGTGGGCGGTGACCACGGCGTTGTAGCCGTGCTTGGACTGCTCGATCAGGCCCAGCAGGCTGACCGACGAGTTGGGGCCGAAGATCTGGATGCCCGGCTCGGCCAGTTCCCAGCGGATCAGGCCCGACAGGGCGCCGCCGACCAGGCCCGCCATGATGGCGAACAGGATGTAGAGGGTGCCGATGTCCTTGTGGTTGGTCGAGAAGAACCAACGCGCGAAGAAGGGCGGTTTTTCGTCGGCGCCGTGGGCGTCGTGGTGATCGATGTCAGCGGCGTGAGCCATCGGACTTAATCCTGCAATCGTATCTTAGGCCGCCGGCGCGGCGGGAGCCGCGGCCGGAGCGGAAGCGGGGGCGGCGGCCGGGGTCGCGGCGGCGGGAGCGCCGGCGGCGGGGGCCGGAGCGGCGGCGGCGACCGGAGCGGCCGGCGGCGCGGTCTTGGTCTTCACCCAGGCGTCGAAGTCGGCCTGGCTGACGACGTGGATCTCGATCGGCATGTTCGAGTGGTCGACGCCGCAGAGTTCCGAGCACTGGCCGTAGTAGACGCCGATCTTGTCGGCCTTGAACCAGGTTTCGTTCAGGCGGCCCGGGATGGCGTCGGTCTTCAGGCCGAAGGCCGGCAGGGCGAAGGCGTGGATGACGTCGGCGCCGGTGACCTGCACGCGGATCACCTGGTTCACCGGGACGACCATCGGCTTGTCGGCGGCCAGCAGGTACGGCACGCCCTTGGCGTCGGCCTCTTCCTTCTTTAGCGGCACCGAGGTGATCTCGCCGATCTTCTGGTCGGGATATTCGTAGCCCCAGTACCACTGGTAGCCCGTGGCCTTCACCGTCAGGTACGGCTTGGGCATGTCGTTGTAGGCGAACAGCAGCCGGAACGAGAAGATGGCGATGATCATCAGGATCAGCACCGGACCGACGGTCCAGATGATCTCGACGGTGGTGTTGTGGCTGAACTTGGCCGGGACCGGGTTGGCCTTGGCGTTGTAGCGGATCACGATCCAGATCAGCAGGCCCAGGACCAGCAGGGTGATGGCCGTGATGATCGGCATCAGGATGTGGTTGTGGAAGGCGATCGCCTCGTACTTCAGCGGCGAGGCCGCCTGCTGAAGGTCATAGGCGCCGGGGGTCGGCTGACCCAGCAGTTCGGCGCCCTTGGCGAGGGCTTCCCCCGCGAACACGCCCGAAAGGGCCATCGTCGTGGCGGCGACGGCGGCTACGCCCGTCAACTTCCGCCGCATCCCCTGAATTTGCGCCTTCATATCCCTCACGGCCCGTTTCGGCGGCGATTTGGCGTCGCGATCAACCCCACGCCGCGCCGACATGCACAATACGACCAGCGACACGGGACTTAGGCAATCGACTTCGTCAGGCGACGGGGAATCGAAGGCTTCTCGTCCCGGCGTCTCTGGCCGGTCGCTGGCGTGCATACGCGCTCCAATCCCGGTTGCCAAGCACCAGAGGCGTTCCCTCGGACGCCTTGCGCTGGGTCAAGGCTTTCCACCTGAGAACCACTCTCAACAACCCCTCCTTCAGGGCGATTTCGAGCTACGTACCATTACTAACTTGTAACGCCAGCTACCTTGCAATCAACACTACCTTGCGTCACAAGAGTGACCAGCAACGGGAACCTAGCGCCGTGACGGAAGCCATCGAAGTCCAATTGAAGAAGGGGGTGCTGGGACTGTGCGTCCTGGCCCTGCTGTCGAAGGCCGACAGCTACGCCTACGAGATCGCCAGCAAGCTGGCCAAGGCCATCGATATGGGGGAAGGCACCATCTACCCCCTGATGCGCCGCATGCAGTCGGACGGCCAGGTCGAGACCTATCTGGTCGAGTCCCAGGCCGGTCCGCCGCGCAAATACTACCGCCTGACCGAAGCCGGTCGGAGCAGCTTCACGGCCCAGAAGGCCGAATGGGCGGCCTTCAGCTCGGCCGTCGAAAACATCCTGGGAGCCGCCGCATGACGCGCGCCGAATTCCTCGCCCGCCTCAAGCGCGGGCTGGCGGGCATGCCCGCCGCCCAGATCGCCGACATCGTCGCCGACTACGAGGCCCACTTCAACGACGCCCAGGAGGCCGGCCGCAGCGAGAGCGAAGTCGCCGCCGCGCTGGGCGAACCCGAAAGGCTTGCCCGCGAGCAGCGCGCCGAGCAGGGGGTCAAGCGCTGGGAGGAGACCAAGAACCCCTCGGCCGCCGCCGGGGCGATCTTCGCCATCCTCGGCCTGGGGGCGCTGGACATCTTCATCCTGGCCCCCGTGCTGATGGGGATCCTGGGGACGCTGTTCGCCTTCTTCATGGCCGCCATCGCCATCTTCATCGCCGGCGGCGCGGTGGCCACGATCGGTCCGTTCGCCAGCCAGCCCGGCGGTCCCGCCGTGGCCTTCCTGCTGGGCATCGGCCTGATGGCCGGGGCCACCGCCTGGGCGTCGGTCACCGGCCTGCTGAGCATCTGGCTGGTCAACGGCCTGGTCTGGTTCGGCCGCCTCCACTACCGGCTGCTGAAGCCGGCCATCGAAACCCAGGTCTGAGGGGACCGCCATGATCCGCAACCTGACCATCGTCGCCGTCGCCAGCTTCGTGCTCGCCGTCGGCTGCTTCGCCGGGGCCGCCGCCCTGGGCGGGCCGGAACTGCTCAAGCACGGCTGGAACTTCCCCGCCGACTGGAACATCGACATCAGCGACGACCATGACCACGTCCGCGTGGGCCACGGCTCGGACGACGGCGACGGCGGCGACGCCACGACCCGCGACCTCGCCTGGAGCGGCGCCGACTCCCTGCAGATCGACGTGCCGGCCGAGGTGACCTTCACCCAGGCCGCCGCCGGGGCGGGCGGCAGCGTCAAGGTGACCGGGCCCAAGGACCTGGTCGACCGGGTGACGATGGAGAACGGCCGCCTGGGCCTTCGCGACGGCGACGGCGACATCGCCTTCCACGCCCGCCGCGACAGCGACCAGCTGTCGATCGAGGTGATCGCCCCCGGCGTGCGCAGCTTCACCGTCAACGGCAGCGGCGACCTGCACCTGAAGGCCTACGACCAGCCCGACCTGGCCCTGGAGATCAACGGCAGCGGCAATGTCGAGGCCGAGGGCAAGGCCAGGAAGATCGACCTGCGGGTCTCGGGCTCGGGCGAGGCGGACCTGCGCAGCCTCGACACCGGCGACGCCAAGATCGCCCTGGCCGGCAGCGGCGAGGCCCACGTCGCCCCGCACGGCGCGACCGAGATCGACGTGGCCGGCAGCGGCGACGTCTACCTGACCAGCAAGCCGACCGTGCTCAGCTCGAACGTCGCGGGCTCGGGGGAAGTGCACCAGGACTGGTGATGAAGGAGGGGACACACACTCGCCCAAACCATCTTGCCGGTCCGGCATGGGCCTTTGAGCGAGTGTGTGTCCCCCGTTTCGTCTCCCATCCCCGCGCCGAATCGTCGCCGGGGTGATGACGTCGGCGGATGAAACGCTTACCTGTGACGCCATGAACGCTCCCATCACCGCCCCCTCCCTGCTCGCCTCGGCCGACGTCGATCCCGAGCGCGCCCGCGCCATCCTGGGCGAGGCCCTGGCCGGGGCCGACGACGGCGAGCTGTTCGTCGAGCGTTCCGAGAGCGAGGCCTTCGTGTTCGACGACGGCCGGCTGAAGAGCGCCTCCTACGATTCCGGCGAGGGCTTCGGCCTGCGCGTGGTGGCCGGCGAAACGGCGGGCTACGCCCACTCCGCCGAGATTTCCGAAGCCGCCCTGGGCCGCGCCGCCGATTCGGCCAAGCTGGCCCGCCGCGGCTATGCCGGCGTCAGCGCCGAGGCCCCGCGCGCCACCAACGAAAAGCTGTACGGCGAGGACGACCCGGTCTCGTCCCCCGCCTTCTCCGACAAGGTCTCGCTGCTGCAGGAGATCGACGCCTTCGCCCGGGCCCGCGATCCGCGCGTGGTCCAGGTGATGGCCTCGATGGCCGGCGAGCGCCGCGTGGTCGAGATCCTGCGCGCCGACGGCAAGCTGCTGCGCGACGTGCGCCCGCTGGTGCGGGTCAATGTCCAGGTCACCGTCGAGAAGGACGGCCGCCGCGAGGCCGGCTCGTCGGGCGCCGGCGGCCGCGCCGGCTTCTCGGCCTGGATCAGCCCCGACAAGTGGCAGGCCCAGGTCGACGAGGCCCTGCGCATGGCCCTGGTGAACCTCGACGCCGTGGCCTGCCCGGCCGGCGAGATGGACGTGGTGCTGGGCCCGGGCTGGAACGGCGTGCTGCTGCACGAGGCCGTCGGCCACGGCCTGGAGGGCGACTTCAACCGCAAGGGCATCAGCGCCTTCTCCGGCCGCATCGGCGAGCGCGTGGCCGCCAAGGGCGTGACCGTGTTCGACGACGGCTCGATCCCCGGCCGCCGCGGGTCTCTGACCATTGACGACGAGGGCACCCCGACCGAGCGCACCGTGCTGATCGAGGACGGCATCCTGGTCGGCTACATGCACGACCGCATGTCGGCCCGGCTGATGGGCATGAAGGCCACCGGCAACGGCCGCCGCCAGTCCTACGCCCACATGCCCATGCCGCGCATGACCAACACCGGCATGCTGGCGGGCAACGACGATCCGGCCGAGATGATCGCCTCGATGAAGAAGGGCCTCTACTGCGCCAATTTCGGCGGCGGCCAGGTCGACATCACCAACGGCAAGTTCGTCTTCCAGTGCACCGAGGCCTACCTGGTCGAGGACGGCAAGATCACCGCCCCGGTCAAGGGCGCCACCCTGATCGGCGACGGCCCCTCGGCCCTGACCCGCGTGACCATGATCGGCAACGATTTCGACTTCGACCCCGGCATCGGCGTCTGCGGCAAGCAAGGCCAGGGCGTGCCGGTGGGCGTGGGCCAGCCGTCGCTGAAGATCACCGGCCTGACCGTGGGCGGGACGGCGGTCTGACCAAAAACCCTCTCTCTTTGAGAGAGGGAGGGGCCCATGGCGAAGCCATGGGAGGGTGAGAGGTTACACCCTCACCGAACGAAACGCGGCCGTTCAGCCGATCTTCGGAGATCGGTTCGATCCACGGCGGCGCCCCTCGTGTGCTTCCCTGAAGTCGAAGCGCGGTTGAACGGGTTGGACCTTTCCGGCCGGCGGTGAAACCTCTCACCCTCCCACCGCCTGCGGCGGCGGGCCCCTCCCTCTCTCTATGAGAGAGGGATTTTGGGCGGCATAACCCTCTGAATCCCCAAACAAAACTCCCCACCGCCAAGGTGATCGGCGAAAACATTTCACAAATGTAATCTACCTTTCGGTTTTGTAACTAGGCCGGAAGCGTCCGCACGCACAGGTTCGCGGCCAACAAAGCGGGGGCGCTTTGGGGGTGAACGCGTCATGAGTCTGGCTTCCGTCATTTTCGCTCTGGGCTTGGCCGCGCCGGAAGCCCAGGCCGCGGCCCAAACGACGCCCGAGGTCCCCGCGCCCGCGGCCGACGCCCAGCGCGGCGTGATCAGCTATCCGCCCAGCTTCTTCGCCGAGCAGCATCCCAGCACCGCCCTGGACATGGTCAACCGCCTGCCCGGCTTCCGGCTGGAGAGCGGCGACAGCGCCCGCGGCTTCGCCGGCACGGCCGGCAACGTGCTGATCAACGGCGAGCGCCCCACCACCAAGAGCGAGACCCTGCAGGACATCCTGACGCGCATCTCGGCCACGGCCGTCGAGCGCGTGGAGCTGATCCGCGGCGGCGCGCCGGGCATCGACATGCAGGGCCAGACGATCCTGGCCAATGTGGTGATCAAGTCGACGGTCCAGGTCGAGAAGGTCGCCAACCTGCAGACCTACCTCTATCCCGACGGCCTGTTCGGCCCGCTGCTGGAGTTCCAGGCCTCGCGCCGGGACGGGATCAACGAGATCGAGGGCTCGCTGAAGGGCACGGTCGACCGCACCGACCAGACCTTCGACGGCGGCGCGCGGGTGACCAGCTTCCCCGACGGCCGCCCGACCATCAAGGAAGCCCTCAAGGGCTACGACCAGATCCAGAACTACGTGGCGCGCGGCGCGATCCAGCGCGCGGCCCCGGGCGGCAAGATCCGCGTCAACGGCAAGATCGAGTACTTCTCGTTCGACCGCGACGTCGTCTACACCCAGTACGAGCCGGGCCCCGGCCGCCAGGACAGCGGCGAGACCGACAAGAACTGGACCGGCGAATTCGGCGCCCGCTACGACGCCAAGCTGTCGGGCCGCACCGACCTGCAGCTGGTGTTCCTGCAGAACCTGGGCGACGAGCGCTACGGCTCGACCTTCGTCGCGCCCGGCCGCGACGAGGTCTATCGCGAGCGCGACAAGACCGGCGAGAGCATCCTGCGCGGCGAGCTCAAGCAGCGCCGCTCGGCCGCCCTGTCGCTGGAGGGCAGCCTGGAGGGCGCCTACAACTTCCTGGACGGCGAGATCGGCTACACCGCCAACGGCGCGCCGGTCGACATCGGCCCGCCCCACGTGAAGGTCGAGGAGCTGCGCGGCGAAGCGGCCGGCAAGGCGGTCTGGCGCGCCAATCCCAAGCTGAACGTCGAGGCCGGCGCGCGGCTGGAGGTCTCGCGCATCACCCAGAGCGGCGGCGTCGACCTGGAGCGCAGCTTCTTCTACCCCAAGCCCCGGGTGGTGGTGACCTGGAACCCCACCGGCGTCGATCAGCTGCGGATGCGGATCGAGCGCGAGGTCGGCCAGCTGGACTTCGGCGACTTCATCGCCTCGGCCGACCTGACGGCCGGCAGCCAGGACGGCGCCGACGCCAACCTCGAGCCCCAGCGCTCGTGGGTCGGCGAGGTGGCGTGGGAGCGGCGGTTCTGGGGCGCGGGCTCGATCTCGGCCACCCTGACCCACTCGGAGATCCAGGACGTCGTCGACTACAAGCCCCTGCCCGGCGGCGGCGACGCGCCCAGCAACATCGGCGACGGCCGCTCCGACCAGTTCGTGATCGCCGCGACCGTGCCCACCCAGAGGCTGGGGATCTCCGGCGGCCAGGTGAAGGCGCGCTTTTCCTGGTTCGACAGCGAGGTCACCGACCCGGTCACCTTCGAGAAGCGCCGCATCACCAACGCCACGCCCTTCGTCTGCAGCGTCAGCTTCGTCCGCGACATGCCCGGCGGCAAATGGAGCTGGGGTGTCTCGACCAGCTGCGCCAACGAGTACAGCCGCTTCCGCTTCAACGAGGTCCGCACCCAGCGAGCCGAGCAGTATTTCGAGGGCTTCGTCGAGTGGAAGCCCCGCCCGGACCTGACCGTGCGCACCACCTTGTCCAACTGGACCTCGCGCAACGTCACCCGCGAACGGACGATCTACCAGGGCTCGCGGGCCGACAACGTGGTCGACAAGATCGAGTACCGCAGCCTGCCGTTCGAGCCGTATCTGTTCATCCAGGTGCGCAAGCGGCTGGGCTAGGCGCGTCTCGCCGAAGGGAACTGCGCGTTTCGCATCGGGGTTAGTCCTCTGGCGGACCCGGGCTTGAGGTCCGAGTCGCGGAACGCCTCCCAATGCCCCGCACGTCCCCCAAGCCCCGCCTCGTGATCGCGCTGGCCGTCGTGGTGCTGGCCGGCCTGGCGGCGGGCGGATGGTGGTGGGCCTCCCGGCCCGATCCGGCGGCGATGAACGTCTATCCCGGCGTCAGCGGACCCCGGCCCGTCACCCGGATGGTCGCCCCGCCCCGCGCCGAGATCGCCCAGTTCGACCGGGGCGGCGACCACCGGCTGGCGATCCTGGTGACCGACCCGAACTCGGGCTGGCTGGGCCTGGTCCGCGGCCTGCGCGCCCAGGGCGTGCCGATCACCGTCACCCAGGACGCCGCCAAGGCGCTGCGGCACCGGGTGGTGCTGGTCTATCCGATCATCTCCGGCCGGGTGCTGAGCGCGCCCGACCTGCGGGCCCTGGCCGGCCATGTCCGCGACGGCGGGACGGTGCTGGCGTTCAACCTGGCGGGCGGCGGGCTGGACGAGCTGTTCGGCGTCGGTCCGGGGCGCGAAGGGAGCGAGCGCACGCGCCTGACCTGGACCACCGCCGGCGCGACGCCCGAGGAGACGCAGATCGTCATCTCCGGCCACGGCGAGGCCAAGGTCGAGAGCGTCGGCTACGCGCCCGGCACGGCCCAGGTGGCGGCCCGGTTCGACGACGGCTCGATCGCCGCCAGCTGCCGCACGGTGGTGGGCCAGGCCTGCGTCCTGGGCGTGGACCTGGGCAACCTGGCGCAGCGCGCCATGAACGGCCGCGCCGAGTCCATGGCCCGCAGCTACGTAAACGCCTACGAGCCCTCGCTGGACACCCTGTTCTGGTGGATCAAGGACCTCTATGTCGCCGGCGAGCCCATGCCCTGGCTGGTGTCCAGCGCGCCAGCGGGCAAGACGGTGTCGATCCTGCTGACCCACGATGTCGACTACGGGCCGTCGGTCGGCAACGCCCTGGCCTATGCCGCCATGCTGCGCCAGCGCGGCCTGAAGGGGACGTTCTTCGTCCAGACCAAGTACATGAAGGACTTCAACGACCGGCCGTTCTTCGACGCCGCCGCGATCCGCGACGTCCACGCCCTGGTCGAGCAGGGCATGGAGGTCGGCAGCCACACCGTGGCCCACGCCGGCGCCTTCGAGGCCATGTCGCTGGGCACGGGCCGCGAGCGCTATCCCGGCTACCGCCCGTTCGTCCAGGACGTCGCCACGGTGCGCAAGGGCTCGGTGCTGGGCGAGCTGCGGGTGTCGAAGTTCCTGCTGGAGCGGCTGGCGGGGGCGCGCGTGGTGTCGTTCCGGCCCGGCCGGCTGTCCTATCCGTTCACCCTGCCCCAGGCCCTGACCGCGACCGGCTATCGCTACTCCTCGTCGATCACGGCCAACACCGTCCTGACCCACCTGCCGTTCCAGCTGACCCAGGACCGGGCCGACGGCGCCCTGACGCCGATCTTCGAATTCCCCGTCACCATCGAGGACGAGGCCAAGCCGCCGCTGGACCAGAGGCTGGACGCGGCGGACGCGGTGATCGCCCGGATCGCCCGCCGCCAGGGCGTGGCGACGATCCTGATCCACCCCAACGTCACGGGCGGCAAGCTGGATTTCGAAGCCCGGCTGACCGACCGCTGGCGCGATCGCGCCTGGATGGGGACGGTCGAGGCGTTCGGCGACTGGTGGTCGGCGCGCGACGGGCTGGAGGCCGATGTCTCGCCGCGCGGCGACGGCTGGGTCCTGGACGTCGCCGCGCCGCGCGGGGCGGCGGGCGTCGAGATCGTCCTGCCCAAGGCCGGCGGGCGGAAGGTGGCGCTGGCCCTGCCGGCCGGGGGGCGAACGTCGGTGGCGATCCCGTGAGACGCGGGCGCCTGGCGATCCTGGCCGGCGGCCTCGCGGCCCTGCCCGCCACGGCCGGCGCCCAGACCCTGATCTGGTCGGACGAGTTCGACGGCGCGCGCCTGGACCCCGCCAAGTGGACGGCCAGCCAGGACTGCTGGGGCGGCGGCAACGACGAACGCCAGTGCTATGTCGACGACGCCCAGGCCCTGCGGGTCGCCGACGGGATGCTGAGGATCACCGCCCGTCGCCGGGCCGTGACCGGTCGCGCCAAGCCCCTGGGCGATCCCTCGCCGGAGCGGGTCAGCCGGCGCTACGCCTCGGGACGGGTCCAGACCCGGGGCCTGGCCTCGTTCCGCTACGGGCGCATCGCCGTGCGGGCCCGGCTGCCGGCGGGCCAGGGCCTGTGGCCGGCGATCTGGATGCTGCCCGAGCACGACAACTACGGCCCCTATCCCCGATCGGGCGAGATCGACATCGCCGAGGCCGTGAACCTGGGCGTGCGCTGCCCGGGCTGCCGCGACCGGGTGCAGGGGGCGGTGCATCACGGCCCCAGCCTGGCGGCCAACCGCATGTGGAACGGCTCCGCCCGCCTGGCCCCCGTCGACGGCTTCCACGTCTTCGCCCTGGACTGGACGCCCGAGCGCATGACCTGGTCGCTGGACGGCAAGCCCTATTTCAGCCAGCCCGCCCGCAAGCCGTTCGACCAGCGCTTCCACCTGATCCTCAACCTGGCGGTCGGCGGCCGGTGGCCGGAGATCACCGGCCGGAAGGGCGTCGACGACAAGGCCCTGCCCGCCACGCTTGAGGTGGACTGGGTGCGGGTCTACGACCGGCCCTGACGGGCGGCCCTACTTGTTGACGATCTTGATGATCCGCTTGGACGACGGACGGCCCGACAGGCCCTTGCCAGGGGCGTAGGTCACCGTCAGGTCGCCGCCCTTCAGGCTGGCGCCGGGCTTGTGGCCCTCGGCCAGCAGGACCCGGGTGACGCGGGCCAGCAGGTTGCGGTCGCCGTCGCGGGCCATGCGCTCGAAGGCCTCGGCGGTGACGGTGGCGGTGTCGGCGACCAGGACCGAGGTTGCGGGGGTGGCGTCGTCGACGGTCTCGAACGCCACCCGGTGCTGGGCCGCCCGGCTGGCGCGGGCGCTGGCCTGGACCAGGCGCTGGAACAGGGCGTTGACCGAGATGAACGGCGGCGGCTGGATCGAGCTGGCCTTGCCCATCAGGGCGGCGGCGTCGCCGGCCGGGCGCTCGGTGGTGAACAGGGTCATGCCGCCCAGCTTGCTGGCCCGCAGGACCGGCTCGCCCAGCTCGTTCTTGTAGATGGTGTCGCCGCGCGGCGCGGGCTGGGGCGACAGCACCCAGATCTCGGAGCTGTTCTCGAACTTCAGCAGCGGCTGGGGCGCCGCGCGGTCCAGGATGAAGGCGTCGCCGGTCTCGGCGGCCACGTAGCGGGCGACGGGCGGGGCGGGCGACTTGCGGGTCTCGCTGCCGCGGTGGCCCAGGAAGGCGTCGCGCAGGCTCGACTGCGCGTGGGCCGCGCCAAGGGGAACCGCACCGACGATGGCCGCGAGGGCGAACGCCAGCAGGATCGCCCAGCGTCCTGGCCCCGTCGTCACCGCCGATTGACTCTTCATACCCAGGGTCATGCCCCGCGAGTGGGGCGAATCTTGGACCCAGAAGACCTTGTTGCCGCCACGCAATTTCCCGAAGGACACTCTGAAATGCTTGGAAGAATTTCCCCGCCGGCCGGAATCTTCAAACCGGCGGGGAGTCTTCGTCAAGTCGTCATGTCTTTTTGACGCGGCGTGTGGCGTTTAGGTCGCGTCTGGAGGGGAAGGTTCGCGGCTCCATCGAGGCCGTGAATTCAGGTTGTCATCCCGGAAACGCGAAGCGTTGTCCGGGACCCAGGGCAACCGTACAGCCTTCGCCCAGCCCCCTGGATCCCGGACAGCCCCTGCGGGGCTTCCGGGATGACAACGGGATGAGGGGCTTCAGGCCGCCCCTACGCCGCCATGTACTGGCCGCCGTTGATGGTCAGGGTGGCGCCCGTCACGAAGCCCGCGCGCTCGCCGGCCAGGAACGAGACCACGTCGGCGATCTCCTCGCCCTTGCCCAGGCGGCCGACCGGGATCCCGGCGATGATGCTGGCCAGCACGGCCTCGGGCACGGCCGCGACCATCTCGGTGTCGATATAGCCGGGGCAGATCACGTTGACCGTCACGCCCTTCTTGGCGTTCTCCTGGGCCAGGGCCTTGGTGAAGCCGATCAGGCCGGCCTTGGCGGCCGAATAGTTGGTCTGGCCCATCTGGCCCTTCTGGCCGTTGATCGAGCTGATGTTGATGATCCGGCCCCAGCCGCGCTCGCGCATGCCCTCGATGACCGGACGGGTCATGTTGAAGGCGCTGTCCATGTTCACCCGGATGACCTCGGACCACTGGTCGTAGGTCATCTTGTGCAGCATGCCGTCGCGGGTGATGCCGGCGTTGTTGACCAGCACCTCGACGGGCCCGAGCTCGGCCTCGACCTGCTTCACGGCGGCGGCGCAGTCGTCGAACGAGCCGACATTGCCCTTGACCACCATCACGCCCAGGCTCTTGGCGCAGGCGGCCGCGGCCTCCTCGTTGCCGGAATAGCCGGCCGCCACCTTCAGACCATCGGCGACGAGCCGCTCGCAGATCGCTCGACCGATGCCCCGGGTGCCGCCGGTCACGAATGCAACTCTCGCCATGATGATCTCCGCTGTGTTCCCCGATGGTTGCACGCGGGGGACGCCATGGGACAAGCCCTCATGGCGTCCGTCATGAAAAATTTGCCGAAACAGCCAATCAAAACAGACGTCTGATCGGCGTGGTCGTCAAACCGCCTCGACGCACATGGCCACGCCCATGCCCCCGCCGATGCACAACGTGGCCAGGCCCTTCTTGGCTCCCGAGCGCTTCATCTCGTGGACCAGGGTGGTCAGGATGCGCGCGCCCGAGGCGCCGATCGGGTGGCCGATGGCGATGGCCCCGCCGTTGACGTTGACCTTGGCCGGGTCGAGGCCCAGCTCGCCCACCACGCACAGGGCCTGGGCGGCGAAGGCCTCGTTGCTCTCGATCAGGTCGAGGTCCGAGGCCTTCCAGCCGGCCTTCTCCAGCGCCTTCTTGGAGGCGGGGATCGGGCCGGTGCCCATGATCTCGGGCTCGACGCCGGCGTTGGCCCACGAGGCGATGCGGACCAGCGGGGTCAGGCCGCGCTTCTTGGCCTCGTCGGCGCTCATCAGCACCAGGGCCGCGGCGCCGTCGTTCAGGCCCGAGGCGTTGGCGGCGGTGACCGTGCCGTCCTTGGTGAAGGCGGGCTTCAGGCCCGAAACGGCGTCGATCGTCACCCCGTGGCGGATGAACTCGTCCTTATCGACGACCGTGTCGCCCTTGCGGCCCTTGATGGTGACCGGGACGATCTCGGCGTCGAACTTGCCGGCCTTCTGGGCGGCCTCGGCGCGGTTCTGGCTGGTGACGGCGAACTTGTCCTGGGCCTCGCGGGTGATCTGCCAGCGGGCGGCGATGTTCTCGGCGGTCTGGCCCATGTGGTAGCCGTGGAAGGCGTCCCACAGGCCGTCCTTGATCATGGTGTCGACGAAGCTGAGGTCGCCCATCTTCTGGCCGTTGCGCAGGGCCTGGGCGTGCGGGGCTTGGCTCATGCTCTCCTGGCCGCCCACCACCACGATGTCGGCGTCGCCGGCGGCGATCTGCTGGGCGCCCAGGGCCACGGCGCGCAGGCCCGAGCCGCACAGCTGGTTCAGGCTCCAGGCCGGGCTCTGCACCGGGATGCCGGCGTTGACCGAGGCCTGGCGGGCCGGGCCCTGGCCGGCGGCGGCCTGCAGCACCTGGCCCAGGATCACCTCGTCGACGTCGGCCGGCGCGATGCCCGCCCGCTCGACGGCGGCCTGGATGGCCAGCTTGCCCAGCTCGTGGGCCGGCAGGCTGGAAAGGGCGCCGAGGAACGATCCGACCGGCGTGCGGGCGGCGGAAACGATGACGATGTCGCTCATGGCGAAATAGCTCCCGTGACGTGTTTCCGGGCGCTTCTCGCATCTGCGGCGCCCATGATTTTGCAGTGCGGCATAAACTTGCACAAAGCCGTGGCGTTCGTCACGCGCACATTTTCACGGGATGTTGCGAGCTCCAAGCGCCGCCGGTACTGGCGCCTCGCCTTTGCATTCGCGATAGTGCGATGCGAAAAGGCGGAGACAACGCTGTCCTAGGGAACGAAATGTCCGAGAACAACGAAAACGGCGAAACGCCCTCGGCCAAGGCCGGTGAGAAGGGCGCGGGCCAGAAGGTCGTCATCAAGAAGTACGCCAACCGTCGTCTCTACAACACCGCGTCTTCTTCCTACGTCACCCTCGAGCACCTGTCGGACATGGTGAAGGAGGGGATCGACTTCGTCGTGTATGACGCCAAGACCAACGACGACATCACCCGCTCGGTCCTGACCCAGATCATCTTCGAGGAAGAGAATCGCGGCGGCGGCCAGAACCTGCTGCCGATCCAGTTCCTCCGCCAGCTGATCGGCTTCTACGGCAATTCCATGCAGGCCTTCCTGCCCAGCTATCTGGAAATGTCGCTGGAGAGCTTCACCAAGCAGCAGGAGCGCATGCGCAGCCAGTTCGCGGGTCTGACTCCCGGGGCCCTGGGCGCCAAGGGCATGCCGGGCATGGGGGTCTACGAGGAGCAGATCCGCCAGAACATGGCGCTGTTCGACCGGGCCATGAAGATGTTC
This sequence comes from Caulobacter sp. CCG-8, assembly GCF_037402475.1. Lineage (NCBI taxonomy): Bacteria > Pseudomonadati > Pseudomonadota > Alphaproteobacteria > Caulobacterales > Caulobacteraceae > Caulobacter > Caulobacter sp. CCG-8. Next base: position 71,757 of record NZ_JBBEUD010000020.1, on the reverse strand, counting down.
TCGCCGTTCGCCTACGCCCGGCCCGAGGACGCCGCCGCCCCGCCGCCGCCCGCCGAGCCGCCGCCCGCCGCCCCGGCCCCGCCGCCCAGCGAGGACTCCCTGGCCGACCTCAAGCGCCAGCTCGAGGCCATGCAGCAGCAGATCGAGAAGCTGGCGACCAAGCCGTAGGGCCGCGCCCGCGATCTATTTCAAAAACGAACCGTCATCCCGGGCCTCGTGCCCGGGATGACGGCCAAAGGGTGGGTGCTAACGCCCCTTAACCAAGCAAACCCACCCGTCCTTAACCGTCGTGGACCACAACTCTTCACCATGAACGGTCCGATCGACCCCATCCGACGCGCGCAAGCCGCGCGCCGGGCGCTGCCCGCGCCCCGCGAAACCGACCGCCCCGAGGCGGACGGCGAGGAAGACGTGACGTTCGTGCGCGACGAGCAGCCGGCTCCGCCGCCGCCCCGTCGCGGCGCCTTCGCGACCTTCGCCGCCCACCTGATGGGCCAGAGCGGCCAGAAGCGCGGCCTGCGCGGTGGGCAGGAAGTGCTCGACGCGGCGCGTTCGACCTATCTCGGCACGGAATATTCCGGCCCGGCCGACCGCCGTCCCAAGGCGGGCCTGATCAAGAAGACCGAGATCTAGGCTTTCAGGCGGGCGATCTCCGCCTCCAGCGCGGCCACCCGCGCCTCCAGCGAAGCCACCTTCTGCTCCAGGGAAACCGCCTCCGTCGGCAGGGCCGCCACGTGCGCCCCCACGCCCGCCCGGCGCGCGGCCTCGGCCAGCGGAACGCCCAGCAGCTCGGCGAAAGCGGCGATCTGGGCCGCCGTCAGCTCGCGCTGGTCCTTGTAGGCCAGGGTCAGCTCGTCGGTGGTCATGCCGGCCACGGCGGCCAGCACCGCCCGCGTCAGCCCCCGCTCGGCGAGCCGCGCGTCGTACCAGAGCTGGTCGAAGAACAACGCCATGGGACCAAGGCTAACGCAGGAGGCGGCGTTGGCGCCAGTCTTGCTTGGTCGCGAGGGACTTCAAGCCTCGAGACCCATCATGCTGCTGACCGCCGTGACCCGCTTCTTCGACATCGCCGTCGTGACCCTGATCTTCACGGCCCTGACCTGATCCGACCGGGGACATGCCCTTGGGCGTGTCCCCATCAGCATGCACCGAGCCAGGACTTGGGGACACGCCGCGAGGGCATGTCCCCGGCCGCGCCTAGACGTTCTCCAGCAGCATCATCGTCCCCTGGCCGCCGTCGGCGCAGATGCTGACGATGGCCTTCTCGCCCTTCGGCCGGGTGGCCAGTTCCTTGACCGCCTGGCTCAGGATCCGCGCCCCGGTCGCCCCGAACGGGTGGCCGACCGCCAGGCTGCCGCCGGTGGGGTTCATGCGCTCGCGCGGGAACTTGCCGAGGTCGGTCTCGACCCCCGCCTTGGTCCGCCGGAACGCCTCGTCCTCCCAGGCGGCGATGTGCGACAGCACCTGGGCGGCGAAGGCCTCGTGGATCTCCCACAGGCCGATGTCGGCGTAGGTCAGGCCGTTGCGGGCCAGGAGGCGCGGCACGCCGTAGGCCGGAGCCATCAGCAGGCCCTCGTGGCGCAGGTCGATCGAGGTGACCTCGTAGTCGACCACCTTCACCCGCGGGGTCTTGGCCGGCAGGCGCGCCAGCCCGGCCTTGGACGCCACCCAGATCGCCGCCGCCCCGTCGGTCAGGGGCGAGGAATTGCCGGCCGTCAGGGTGCCCTGGCCGCTGGTCTTGTCGAAGGCCGGCGCCAGCTTGGCCAGCTTCTCCAGCGTCGAATCCTTGCGCGGGATGGTGTCGCGCTTCAGGTCGCCGATCGGGATCACCAGGTCGTCGAAGAAGCCGGCCTCCCAGGCCGCCACCGCGTGCTGGTGGCTCTCGAAGGCGATCTGGTCCTGGTCGGCGCGCGAGAGCTTCCACTCCTTGGCGGTGATCTCGGTGTGCTCGCCCATCGACAGGCCCGTGGTGCGGTTGGCGACCTTGGGGATCCACAGCTTCAGGTCCGACGGCTTCAGCCGGCCCAGCTGGGCCAGGCGCGCGCCCGGGGTCTTGGCCGACTGGAAGCCCTTGAGCCAGTCGGAGAAGCCGATGCTGGCCCCGATCTGGACCTTGCTCATGCTCTCGACCCCGCCCACCAGGGCCAGGTCGCGGCCGCGCCCGTCGATCATGCCGGCGGCCTCGATCACCCCGATCATGCTGGTCGAGCAGGCCATGATCGTCGAGAAGGCCGGAATGGTCGGGTCGGCCCCGGCGTCCAGCAGCACCTCGCGGGCGATGTTGCTCCAGGTCAGGTTGGGGATCACCGTGCCCCAGATCGCGAAGTCGGGACGGCCCCCTTGGGACAGCATGGCCTGGACCACCGGCACCGACAGGGCGATGGCGTCATAGCCCTTCAGCGGCCCGTCGACCTTGGCGAAGGGGGTGCGGACCCCGGCCGCCAGCCAGATGTCGGGTTTGGACGCCATGATCGTGATCCTTCGCGGAAAGCTACGATGCCAGCATCGACGGGCTTGGCCGCAAGGTCTTGTCGAAATTCGTGGCGGGGACATGCCCTCGCGGCGTGTCCCCATCAGCATCCACGGAGCCAGGACTTGGGGACACGCCCAAGGGCATGTCCCCGGCGGGCGCTCAGTGCGCGTCGCTGAAGTCGATGTCGCGGCGGGCCGAGACGATGGTCACGATGAAGCCGGCCAGCACGTCCAACAGCACCATCACCGTCAGCAGGAAGAACACCGAGGTGCCGAAGGCCGGGGCCAGCAGGAACTCGACCAGGCAGACAATGAACAGCACCATCGACAGCGAGTGGTTGATGATCGCGATCTTGCGGCTGGTGGTCGACTTCAAGAGCTCGACGAACAGCACCACCAGCGAGGCGGCCAGCAAGAGGTCGCCCAGGCTGACGGCCCAGTCGGCCTTGGAGGTCATGTGGATCGTGAACAGCTGCTCGGCCAGCCGCGCCTGGGCGGTGGTGGCGTTGAAGCCGCCGGCCAGGGTCAGGACGATCAGGTTGTAGACCAGCACCGGCAGGGCCAGCAGCGGAAACGCGGCGAACATCTCTGGCTCTCCCCCGAAGGCCGATTGAGGAACGATGGTTAACCGGTTTTGCGGATTCCCGAAAGCCGGCGCCGCTCAGCGCGCGAGCCGGTCCCGCAATACCCGCGCTGAACCGGGGACATGCCCTCGCGGCGTGTCCCCATCAGCATCCGCCGAGCCAGGACTTGGGGACACGCCCAAGGGCATGTCCCCGGCTCAGGCCTCGTCCACGCCTTGCGGGTTGCGGGCCCGGGTCTGCAGCCACATCACGCCCAGCAGGTCGGACACCGAGGCCTTGAGCCGGCCGAAGTTGGTGTATTTCGACACCCCGCTCTCGCGGTGCCGGTGGTTCACCGGCTGGAACGCCACCTCATAGCCCTCGCGCAGCATCAGGGCCGGGATGTAGCGGTGGATGTGATCGAAGTAAGGCAGGCGCAGGAAGGCCTCGCGGCGGAAGGCCTTCAGCCCGCAGCCGGTGTCGTTGGCGGTGTCCTTCAGCAGGCGCTTGCGCACCCCGTTGCCGAACTTGGAGGCGAAGCGCTTGGCGTTGCTGTCCTGGCGCTTGACCCGCTCGCCGCCCACCAGGGCCAGCTCCGGCGGGCCGGCCTTCAGGGCCTTGGCCAGGCGCGGCGCGTCGGCCGGGTCGTTCTGGCCGTCGCCGTCCAGGGTGACGACGATCGGGGCGCGGGCGGCCAGCACGCCGCTACGCACGGCGCGGCTCTGGCCCGAATTCTTGCGGTGGGACAGCACCCGCAGCTGCGGGATCTCGGCCTTCAGCGCCACCAGCAGGGCCTTGGTGTCGTCGCGGCTGGCGTCGTCGATGAAGATGATCTCGTGGTTCTCGCCGGCGAAGGCGGCGGCGATTTCGCGCGCCAGGGCGGGCGCGGCGCCCCCTTCGTCGAAGACCGGCACGACGACGGAATAGTCAGGAGCTTCCGAGGAGATGGGGGAGGCTTGAGCGTTCATCGGCCTCTAATACCCGAAAAATAGCCAGAAAGAAGGATCGTGCTATTCCAGTATGATGACGCTTGAATCTCGCCTGGATGACTGGAGCCGCGGTTGGCGCGGCCCGCTGTTCGCCGCCCTGGTGGCGCTGATCGCCGGACTGCCCGGCCTGTTCGCCATGCCGCCGCTGGACCGCGACGAATCGCGCTTCGCCCAGGCCACCGCCCAGATGCTGGAAACCGACGACATGGTCGTCATCAAGTTCCAGGACCAGCCGCGCTTCAAGAAGCCGGTCGGCATCCACTGGCTGCAGGCGGCCAGCGTCACCGCCTTCTCGGCGGCCGAGGACCGGGGGATCTGGGCCTATCGCATCCCGTCGCTGCTGGGCGCCATGCTGGCGGCGGCGGCCTGCGCCTGGGGCGCGGCGGCGCTGCTGAGCCCCAAGACCGGGCTGCTGGCCGGCGGCATACTGGGCGCGACCATCCTGCTGTCGACCGAGGCCTTCATCGCCAAGACCGACGCGGCCCTGTGCGGCTTCACCACCCTGGCCATGGCCGCCCTGGCGCGGATCTACGCGGCGCACCTCGCCGGCGAAAAGGTCCCGCGCTGGACCAAGCTGGCCTTCTGGATCGGCCTGGCCATGGGCGTGCTGATCAAGGGTCCGGTCGGGCTGATGGTGGTGGCGCTCAGCGTGGTCGCCCTGTGGATCTGGGACCGCAAGGCCCCGTGGATCAAGGACCTGGGCTGGGGCTGGGGCGTCACCGTGCTGGCGGCCATCGTCCTGCCCTGGGCGATGGCGATCACCGTGGCCACCGACGGCGCCTTCTGGTCCTCGGCCGTCGGCGGCGACCTGGCCCCCAAGCTGGCCGGCGGCCAGGAAAGCCATGGCGCGCCGTTCGGCAGCTACGCCCTGGCGGCGTTCCTGCTGGTGTTCCCGGCCACCCTGCTGCTGCCCGCCGGCCTGGTCCAGGGCTGGACCGGGCGCAAGGAGGCGGGCGTGCGCTTCGCCCTGTGCTGGCTGATCCCGACCTGGCTGGTGTTCGAGCTCCTGCCGACCAAGCTGGTCCACTACACCCTGCCGGCCTTCCCGGCCCTGGCCATGCTGATGGCCGCGTCCCTGCGCGCGCCGCTGGGCCGGATCGCGCGGGGGATCGGCGCGGTGCTGTCGGCCCTGGCCGGCGTGCTGTTCGCGGGCCTGATCGGCTATCTCTACAAGGAACACGGCGACCCCGGCGACCTGCCGGTCGCGATCCTGACCGCCCTGCTGTTCCTGGCCGCCGGGGTGGTCGGCGCGGTTCTGGTGATGCGCAAGACCGCCGCCACCGCCCTGGTCGCGGCGGGCGTGCTGGGCGTGCTGGCCCACGGCGCCCTGGTGGGCCTGTTCGTGCCGCGCCTGGAGCCGCTGCTGCTGTCGCCCCGCCTGGAGAAGGCGCTGGAGACGGCCGACCTGGCCCCGCGCGGCGGCGCGCCCGGACCGGTGGCCGTCACCGGCTACGCCGAGCCCAGCATGATCTTCCTCCTGGGCACCACCACCCAGCTGACCGATCCGGCGGGCGCGGCCAAGGCCGTGGCCCAGGGCCGCCCGGCCGTGGTCGAGGGCCGCCAGGAGAAGGCCTTCCAGGCCGCCCTGACCGCCCTGGGCCAGACCGCCCGGCCGGCCGGCGTCGTCGAGGGCTTCGACTATTCCGACGGCGACAAGGAGCGCCTGACGCTCTATCGCGGCGCGCCGATCCGCCCTGACGACGAGGCCGGCGACGAGGACGCGCCCGAGCAGGAGACCCGCCCATGAGCCGCTTCATCCAGATCGTCGAAGTCGGCCCGCGCGACGGGCTGCAGAACGAGAAGCTGTCCCTGACCGTGGCCGAGAAGCTGGACATGATCCGGCGGCTGGAGGCGGCCGGCGCCCGGCGCATCGAGACCGTCTCGTTCGTCAATCCCAACCGCGTGCCCCAGATGGCGGGGGCCGAGGAGATCCAGGCGGCCCTGACGCCCGACCTGGACCACTCGCGCATCGGCTTGGTGCTGAACATGCGCGGCTGGGAGCGCTGCGTGTCGGCGGGCTGCGACGAGGCCAATGTCGTGGTCTGCGCCACCGACGGCTTCGGCCTGGCCAACCAGGGCGCGACGGCCAGGCAGCAGCTGGACGCGCTGGGCGCGATCTGCGAGCGCCGGGCGCTGGAGGGCGGCCCGCCGATCACCGCCACGATCTCGGTGGCCTTCGGCTGCCCGTTCGACGGCGAGGTCTCGGAAGACCAGGTCGTGACCATCGCCCGGGCCGCGGCCCTGTTCGGCGTGGCCGAGATCGCCATCGCCGACACCATCGGGGTCGCCGATCCCTGGACCGTCCGCCGGCGGGTGGAGGCGGTGCGCGAGGCCGCGCCCGACACCCGCCTGCGCCTGCATTTCCACGACACCCGCAACACCGGCCTGGCCAACGCCTATGCCGGGGTCGAGGCGGGGATCGACGTGCTGGACGCCTCGGTCGGCGGCCTGGGCGGCTGCCCGTTCGCCCCGAACGCCACCGGTAACATCGGCACCGAGGACCTGGTCTACATGCTGGAGCGCGGCGGCTACGAGACCGGCTACGACCTGGACGCCCTGATCCAGATCGGCCGCGACGTCAGCGAACGCCTGGGCAAGGCCCCCGCCTCGTCCCTGGGAAAGGCCGGCAAGTTCCCCGCCTGACGTCGCTACTTGTAGTGACAGGGCGAAGTTGACTCATCTCCTGGGTGATCTTCTAGTCCGCCGCGCCGCGACCGCCAGGAAAGGGGGCGCGATGAACGGGGGACCGCCATGACCACCACCATCACCTTCCACGACGACTTCCCCGCCGGCTGCCCGTCGGCGGCGGGTCCCTACCGCAACGGGGGCCTGGTGTTCACCAATTCGGTGGGCAACGCCTGGTGCAGCCCGTTCGTCAACGACTTCGTCGGCACCTACGGCTCGCCCAGCCAGCTGTTCGTCAGCCGCGACGACGGCGGGACCTTCGACTTCGCCTCGCTGCAGGTGTGCAACCCCAACACGGCGATCCCGCCGCAGGTCACGACCTTCGTCGGGACCCGCGCCGACGGCTCCACGGTCAGCGCCCAGTTCAGCACGCCGAACGGCGACACCACGCCCCAGACCTTCGCGCCGACGGGCTTCGACGACCTGACCAACCTGGTGGTCAGCCTGGGCTTCGTGGCCTTCGACAACTTCGTCTTCGAGGGCGTGTCGGCCAAGACCGTGCTGTTCGACCAGGACTTCCCGCCCGGCTGCCCGTCGGCCTCGACCGCCTACGCCTCCCAGGGCCTGACCTTCACCAACTCGGCCGACAACACCTGGTGCAGCGGCTTCATCAACGGCTTCGTCGGCAGCTACCAGGCGCCCTGCACGGTGAGCGTCGCGCCGGCCGCGGGCCAGACGTTCGACTTCCTCTCGCTGCAGGTCTGCAACCCCAATCCGGCCATCACCGCCCAGCCGGTCAACTTCACCGGGACGCGTCCGGACGGCTCGACGGTCAGCGCCACCTTCTCGACGCCGTCGAACAACACCGCGCCCCAGACCTTCGCGCCCGAGGGTTTCGGCGGCCTGGCCTCGCTGACGATCGCCCTGGGCTTCGTGGCCTTCGACAACTTCGTGTTCGCCGACTAGGCGGCGGCGCGGGCCTAGATCGGCCGCCCGGTGATCTTCCAGAGCAGCGGGCGGGTGATGCTCATCAGCAGGATGGCCGGGGCCAGCAGGACGGCGATCACGTAGCGCTGGACCGTGTCGGCCCGCTTGATGAAGTAGCGCGACAGGCCCACGCCCTTGTGGAACTCGACCTTCACCGGGTGCTCCAGGCTGGTGTGGCCCAGGTGGACCACCTGGGCCGCCGGCTGGAACAGCACCTCGCCGCCGGCCTGGCGCGCGCGCCAGCACAGGTCGATGTCCTCGACGTGCAGGAAGTAGCCCTCGTCGAAGCCGCCCAACGCTTCGAAGTCCTGGCGGCGCAGGGCGAAGCAGGCGCCGGAGATGGTCGGCATCGGGACCGGCCCGTCGGGCGTGGGCTCGTGCTCGCGGTGGATCTCGAATTTCTGCAGGCCCGGGAACCGCGAGGTCAGGTGGCCGAAGCTGAGCAGGGTGGTGACCGGTGTCACCTCGCCCCGCCTGCCGCCGCGCTGTTCGGTGCCGTCGGTGTTCATCACCCGCGCCCCGACCACGGTCGGGACCGGCCGGTCCTCGAAGGCCGCGACCAGCGCCTCGACGCAGCCGTCCTGCAGGTTGGCGTCCGGATTGAGGAAGACGATGTATTCGCCCCGCGCGATCTCGGCGCCCATGTTGGCGCCGCGCGCGAAGCCGACATTGCCGTGGCCCTGACGCAGCACGACGCGCGGCTCGGCCATGCCCAGCTTGCGCAACCGCTCGGCCTCGTTCTCGGGCGAGCCGTTGTCGATGATGACGAACTCATCGACCTGGGGCTCGTCCAGGACGTGCCGGATGCTGTCGACCAGCGCTTCTCCCGTCTTGTAGACGACCATAACGACCGAGATGCGCGGCCGGATCGGCCGCGCACCCGTAACGAAGGTCGAAGGAGAGGGAAGAATGCTGTTCATCAGGCCTGCGCCAACTCCGCGGGCGCCGCCGCCGTGCGAGCCCGGGCGAGGTCGGGCGGCGTCGCTTCCTCGGTCAACGCGCGGACGGCGTCTTCCAGCGACAGCACCCTCTGCCCTTCGCCGCCGAGGCGACGCAGGGCGACTTCTCCGTTCTCGGCTTCCTTACGCCCGACCACTGCGATCACCGGTACTTTCGCGAGGCTGTGTTCGCGAATCTTGTAGTTGATCTTCTCGTTCCTGAGGTCGACCTCTGCGCGAATGCCGGCCGAAGTCAACCGATCGGCCACGCGCTGGGCGTAGTCGTCGGCGTCCGACGTGATCGTGGCCACCACGACCTGGGTCGGCGCCAGCCACAGCGGCAGGGCGCCGGCGTAGTTCTCCAGCAGGATGCCGATGAAGCGCTCGAACGATCCCAGGATCGCCCGGTGCAGCATCACGGGCCGATGCTTGGCGCCGTCCTCGCCGATGTACTCGGCGCCCAGCCGCTCGGGCAGGACGTAGTCCAGCTGCAGCGTGCCGCAGGTCCATTCCCGGCCGATGGCGTCCTGGACGATGAAGTCCAGCTTCGGCGCGTAGAAGGCGCCGTCGCCCTCGGCGATCACCGGCTCGACGCCGGCCAGGCGGGCGGCCTCGGCCAGCATGCCCTCGGCCTTGTCCCAGAACTCGTCCGAACCGGCGCGCAGCTCCGGACGCGTGGCCAGGGCGATGTACTTGGTCGTCATGCCCAGGTCGCCGTGGATCATCCGCGTCAGCCGGATGAAGCGCTCGGTCTCCTCGACGATCTGGTCCTCACGGCAGAAGATGTGGGCGTCGTCCTGGGTGAAGGCGCGCACCCGCATCAGGCCGTGCAGGGCGCCCGACGGCTCGTAGCGGTGGCAGGCGCCGAACTCGGCCATGCGCATCGGCAGCTCGCGGTACGACCGCTGGCCGACGTTCCAGATCTGCACGTGGCCCGGGCAGTTCATCGGCTTCAGCGACAGGACCTCGCCCTCGACCGTCTCGCAGACGAACATGTTGGCGCGGTACTTGTCCCAGTGGCCGGACTTTTCCCAGAAGTTCTTGTCCAGCACCTGGGGCGTCTTGACCTCGATATAGCCGGCGCGATCCAGCTGGCGGCGCATGTAGGCCTCCAGCGTCTGCCACAGCTTCCAGCCCTTGGGGTGCCAGAAGACCATGCCGCGGCCTTCTTCCTGCATGTGGAACAGGCCCAGCGACTTGCCCAGCTTGCGGTGGTCGCGCTTCTCGGCCTCCTCGATGCGCGTCAGATAGGCTTCCAGGTCGGCTTCGCTGGCCCAGCTGGTGCCGTAGATGCGCTGCAGCTGGGCGTTGTTCTGGTCGCCGCGCCAGTAGGCGCCGGCCAGCTTGGTCAGCTTGAAGGCCTTGCCCACGTGCTTGGTCGACGGCAGGTGGGGGCCGCGGCAGAGGTCCTTCCAGTTCCCCTGGCGATAGACCGTGATCGTGTCCGTGGCCGGCAGGTCGCGGATGATCTGGGCCTTGTAGGCCTCGCCGATGTCGTCGAAGTGCTTGATGGCCTCGTTGCGGTCCCAGACCTCGCGCGTGATCTTCTCGTCGCGGTCGACGATCTCCTTCATGCGCTTCTCGATCACGGCCAGGTCGTCCAGGCTGAACGGCTCGTCGCGGGCGAAGTCGTAGTAGAAGCCGTCCTCGACGTTGGGGCCGATGGTCACCTGGGTGCCGGGGAACAGCTCCTGCACGGCCTCGGCCAGCACGTGGGCCGTGTCGTGGCGGATCGTGTCGAGCGCCTCGGGGGCCTCGCGGGTGATGATCTCGAACTTCTTGTCGCCGGCCAGCAGGTCGGGCGTGATCGGGCGGTCCAGGTCCAGCAGCTGGCCGTCGATCTTGATCAGCAGGGCCTTCTTCTCGAGCGATTTCGAGATCGAGGCGGCCACGTCGCGGCCGGTCGAACCGTCAGCGTACTGGCGGGCCGAGCCGTCGGGGAAAATCAGGTCGATCATTCTTCACAGTTCCACTTGCGCGGCGCGCGGGGCGGGGGCGGAGGGTCGTACCCGTGTCCGCCTAACGGATTGCAGCGGCAAATCCGTCCCACCGCGAGCCAGGACCCCTTCAGGGGCCCATGATCCTTGAGCGCCTGGGCCGCGTATTCCGAGCAGGTCGGCAGATACCGGCATTGGCGCCCGATGAAGGGCGACAGCGTCGTCTTGTAGGCCTTCAGGCCCAGATCGACGGTGCGTTCGTAGAGTGTCATGCCGGCGCTTTCGCGGACGGAGTCGGGACCTTATCGACTAGCGAAAAGACCCGATCAAGCGGCGCCGACGCGGCTAGTTCGGGTTTGGGCCCCGCCTGTGGCCTCGCGGACAGCTTCGACCGCGGCCTCGAACGCCAAAAGCGTCGAGGCGTGACGGGCGGGATAGTCCTTGACCGTCTCCAGCACGGCGAGCTCCGAAAATCGACCCGTGGGAGCGGGACCGTTCGACTTGAGCATAGCGCGCAAGGCGTCGCGGGCCAACTCGATCTCGGAAAGATCGGCCCCGATCACCTGGGCGCCGAGGATCGCCGCCGAGGCCTGGCCCAGGGCGCAGGCCGTCACGTCCTGGGCGAAGTCGGCGACCTTGCCGTCCGCCACCGTTACGTCGACGACGATCCGGCTGCCGCACAGCTTGGCCGTCTTCTCGGCGCTGGCGTCCGGCGCGGCCAGGCGTCCGGCCCGGGGCATGTTGGCCACCAGCCCCAGGATGCGGGCCGAATAGAGGTCGTCGATCATGCCGCTTATGTGGGGCTGCTCTGGCGTTCCGACCAGAGGGCCTCGGCACGCGCCTTGACCGCCTCGCCCATGCGGGTGAAGGCCGCCTTCAGGCGACGCCGCTCGTCGCGGGGGACGAAGCGGACCAGCGGGCCCATGAACAGCTCGCCGTTCGAGAAGGTCGAGCCGACGTCGCTCATCTTCTCGATCTCGAGATAGCGGATCGCCGTGACGAAGCCCTTCAGCCGCTTGGTGCGCCAGTGCAGCTGCTCGTAGGGCACCCAGTCCTGGACCACCGCCTCGACCGCCACGGGCGCGCCGTTCTCGACGACGACCAGGTCGAACCGCAGGGGCGTGCCGATGCGCATCTCGCCCTCCATGCGCGGATGGACGGGGTTCCAGTCCTTCCACGAGGCGAAGTCGGAGACCACCTCCCAGACGATCTCGGCGGGGGCCTGCACCCCGGTTCGGAATTCTACGGCGCGTTGCATGGGCGTCGCTCTATCACTTTCACTCTGAGAAGCCCAAGCCGCTGGCCTTCTGGAAGACCGGCAGGTCGAGGGAGGGCGGGTCCTGTCCGGCCTGGCTGAGCAGGCCGTGGACCTGGCCGCGATGGTGGGTCTGATGGTTGAAGATATGGGTCAGGGCCGCCCACAGCGGCTGGGTCACGGTCGCGCCGTCGGCCTTGCGGGTCCAGCGGAAGACGCCGGCCAGCGCCTCGTCGGTCAGGCCGGCGACGTGGTCCGACAGGGCCGCGTCCTCGTGGGTCCGCGCCGCGCGCAGCGTGGTCAGGTCGTGGAAGACCACCGCGTCCAGGGCGTCCGGCGGCAGGGGCTCGCCCCGCAGCCGCGCCAGCCACATGCGGTCGGTGACGATCAGGTGGTTCAGCGCGCCGTGGATCGAGCCGAAGAACGCCCCGCGATCGGCCAGGTAGTCGGCCTCGTCCAGCAGGGCGCACGCCGCGTGGATGCGGTGGTTGGCCCAGGCGTTGTAGCCGGCGAACATCTGGAAGTAGGCGCGCATTCACAAACCCCGCTCATCCGGGCAAACAGATTATGCCTGTAATCTGATCGCGAACCAAGCCGCCATCGTTCAGGTCGTGGTCGAGGCGGCTGGAATTTCAGTTGTCATCCCGGAAGCCTCGCGGAGGCTGTCCCGGACCCAGGGGACTGGGCTGATGCGGTGCGGTTCACCTGGGTCCCGGACAAGCGCTGCGCGCTTTCCGGGATGACAACGGATGAGATGAGCCGCAACCGCGGAAAGCCTAGTCCTTCATCCGCCAGGTCGCCCCGGCCGGACCGTCCATGACCACCACGCCCAGGCCGTCCAGCTCGGCGCGGATGGCGTCGGCGGCGGGCCAGTCCTTGGCGGCGCGGGCCTCGAACCGGCGCTTGAGCAGGTCCTCGACCTTGGCCTTCAGGTCGTCGTCGGCGTCGCCCTCGAACCAGGCGTCCGGATCGGCCTGCAGGAAGCCCAGCAGGCCGGCGGTGGCCAGCAGCCGGCCCTTGTTGGCCGCGATCGCCGCCTCGTCGCCGGCCGTCACCGCACGCTCGATGGCGCTGGACAGCTCGAAGAAGCCCGACACCGCCAGAGGGGTGTTCAGGTCGTCCGACAGGGCGGCCAGCACGTCGTCCGAGGGCTCGGACTCGCCGGCTTCGACCGTCTTGGCGCGGCGCAGGGCGCCGTACAGGCGGTCCAGCGCCTTCTTGCTCTGCTCGACCAGCTCCGGCGTCCAGTCCAGCGGCTGGCGGTAGTGGCCCGACAGCAGCGCCCAGCGGATCACCTCGCCCGGGGTGGTCTTCAGGAGCTCGTGCGGGATGATCACATTGCCCAGGCTCTTGGACATCTTCTCCCCGGACATATCCAGGAAGCCGTTGTGCAGCCAGTAGTTGGCCAGGACCGGCGCGCCGTGGGCGCAGCGGCTCTGGGCCAGCTCGTTCTCGTGGTGCGGGAAGGTCAGGTCGATGCCGCCGCCGTGGATGTCGATCGTCTTGCCCAGCTGCTTGTCGATCATGGCCGAGCACTCGATGTGCCAGCCCGGACGGCCCGCGCCCCAGGGGCTGTCCCACTCGGGCTCGTTCTCCTTGGACGGCTTCCACAGCACGAAGTCGGCGGGGTGGCGCTTGTAGGGCGCGACCTCGACGCGGGCGCCGGCGATCATGTCGTCCAGGTCGCGACCCGACAGCGCGCCGTAGTCGGCGAACGACTGGGTGTCGAACAGCACGTGGCCCTCGGCGGCGTAGGCCTTGCCGTTGTCGACCAGCCTGCCGATCATCTCGACGATCGGGCCCATGTGCTCGGTGGCCTTGGGCTCCAGGCTCGGGCGCAGGGCCAGCAGGGCGTCGGCGTCCTCGTGATAGGCGGCCAGGTAGCGGTCGGTGATGACCTTGATCGCCACGCCCTCGTCGAAGGCCTTCTTGTTGATCTTGTCGTCCACGTCCGTGACGTTGCGGGCATAGACCACCGCGTCGGCGCCGTAGACGTGGCGCAGCAGGCGGAACAGCACGTCGAACACCACCACCGGCCGGAAGTTGCCGATGTGGGCGTGGTTGTAGACCGTCGGCCCGCAGACATACATCGTCACCCGGCTGGGATCAGCGGGAACGAAGTCGCGCTTCTCGCGCGCCATGGTGTCGTGAAGCTTGATGGTCATGGGGAAGCAGCGGCCTGACGTCGCGGGAGTGTTGCGGGGATACGGATCGGCCCCATATAACGAGAGCACGCGCGCACGACCATTCTTAGTTGGTCCTAATGCGCGCGACGGGTGGCACGCGTAATTCCAGGACGAAAGGCGTCCTGGCGCAACTCAGCCCGTGGAAAGACCCTTCCCGCACATGGACGCACTGACCCGCGAGCGAACCCTGATCGGTCTCGATACTGACACCGGTCTTGATCTTGAACCCGCCCAGCGCCCCACCCGAGACGAGGCCATGGCCGCCGTCCGGACCCTGCTGGCCTGGGCCGGCGACAACCCCGACCGCGAAGGCCTGCTCGACACGCCCCAGCGCGTGGTCGACGCCTACGGCGAGTGGTTCGCCGGCTATCACGGCGACCCGGCCACGGAGCTGTCGCGCACCTTCGAGGACGTGCAGGGCTATGACGACATGGTCATGCTGCGCGGCATCGACGTGCAGAGCCACTGCGAGCACCACATGGCGCCGTTCCTGGGCAAGGCCTGGGTGGCCTACATGCCGACCGGCAAGGTCGTGGGCCTGTCCAAGCTGGCGCGCCTGGTCGAGATCTTCGCCAAGCGTCTCCAGACCCAGGAGACCATGACCATGCAGATCGCCGACGCCATCGAGGACCACCTCAGCGCCGCCGGCGTGGCCGTGCTGATCGACGCCGAGCACCAGTGCATGTCGACGCGCGGCGTGCACCACCACGACGTCTCGACGATCACCACCCAGTTCCGCGGCGCGTTCAAGACCGACAAGGTCCTGCAGCAGCGCTTCATGGACCTGGTGACGCGGAAATAGTACGCCGCTCCGGCCGGGGACATGCGCTCGCGCGTGTCCCCATCAAGCCCAGACCGCGTTTGGGGACACGCCGCAAGGGCATGTCCCCGGCTGGGAGCCGGAGAGCGCTTACGATGTTGAAGACAGGGCTGGCGGCTCTGGCCGTCGCGATGATGGCGGGCACGACCATGGCGGAAACCCCGAAGGCTCCCTGGGACTCGGATATCCTTCCCCCGACGCTCGCCTGGCATGGCGCCAGCGAGAAGCTGGTCGCCAAGCCCTCCGATCCCTGGATCACGCCGTCCGAGCTGACCGGCCTGACGGCTTCGCCCAACTATGAAGAGACCCGCGCCTGGCTCGAGAAGCTGGCCGCCGCCTCGCCCCTGATCCGCATCGAGACCTTCGGCAAGTCGCCCGAGGGCCGCGACCTGCTGGTGCTGTACGTCTCCAAGGACGGCGACAAGTTCGATCCCAGGAAGCCCGTGCTGCTGGCCCAGGCCGGCATCCATCCCGGCGAGATCGACGGCAAGGACGCCGGCATGATGCTCCTTCGGGACATGGCGTTCCACGGCAAGGACGCGCTGCTGGACAAGGTGAACCTGGTCTTCGTGCCAATCTTCAGCGTCGACGGCCACGAGCGCGCCAGCCCCTACAGCCGTCCCAACCAGCGCGGCCCGGTGATCCAGGGCTGGCGGCACACGGCCCAGAACCTCAACCTGAACCGCGACTACGGCAAGCTGGACGCGCCGGAGATGCGGGCGATGATCGGCCTGATCAACAAGGTCCGGCCCGACCTCTACATGGACATCCACGTCACCGACGGCGAGGACTACCAGTACGACGTCACCTACGGCTGGGCCGGCTATCTGGGCGACTTCGCGCGCTCCAAGGCCACCAGCGCCTGGCTGGACAACACCTACCTGCCGGCCACCCAGGCCGGGCTGAAGGCGGCGGGGCACGTGCCCGGCCAGCTGGTCTTCGCCCTGGACGACCGCGACCCGAAGAAGGGCCTGGGCTCCTCGCCGGCCTCGCTGCGCTATTCCAACGGCTATGGCGACGCGGTGGGCATGGCCACGGTGCTGGTCGAGAACCACTCCCTCAAGCCCTATCGCCAGCGGGTGCTGGGCACCTATGTCCTGCTGGAAGAGAGCCTGAAGGTCCTGGCCAGGGACGGCGCGGCCCTGCGCGCCGCCGAGACGGCCGACCGCGCCCAGCGCCCGACCGTGGTCGAGGCCAATTTCGGGACCGGCTTCGGCAAGGGCGGCGGCGACAAGCCGCTGCGCACCGTGTCGTTCCTGGGCGTGCGGTACGAGACCTACGACTCCCCCGCCACGGGCGGTAAGGAGGTGCGCTGGCTGGGCAAGCCCGATCCCAAGCCCTGGTCCCTGCCGCTGTTCGCCGCCGAGCCGTCGCTGCGGCTGACCCCGCCCAAGGCCTACTGGATCTCGTCGGCCAAGCCCGACGTGATCGAGCGCCTGCGCGTCCACGGCGTCCAGATGGAGACCCTGGCGGCGCCGAAGACGGTGTCGGTCGACATGATCCGCTTCACGTCGCCCAAGATCGCCACCCGCGCCAGCGAAGGCCACGTCGAGATCGACGCCGGCCCGGTCACCCACGAGACCCGCTCGGTCACCTGGCCCGTCGGCTCGGTCCGCGTCAGCACCGACCAGCCGCTGGGCGAACTGGTCACCCTGCTGCTGGAGCCGGAAAGCGACGAGAGCTTCTTCGCCTGGGGCATGTTCCCCGAGGTGCTGCAGCGGGTGGAATATATCGAGGGCTACGCCCTGGCCCCGCTGGCCGAGAAGATGCTGGCCGCCGATCCCAAGCTGAAGGCCGAGTTCGAGGCCAAGCTGGCCGCCGACCCCAAGTTCGCCGCCGATCCCGACGCGCGCCTGGGCTGGTTCTATGCGCGCACGCCCTATTACGACGACCACTACAAGCTCTACCCGATCGGGCGGGAGCTTTAGGCGTGGGTCGCCGGTTCACGCGCCTGGCCATCGTCGCGGCGGCCTTGGCGTCGATGGGCTGCAACTCCGCGCGCGCAGCCGGCCCGAAGGGCTTCCCTCTGGAGTATAGCGGCGAGACCCGGTTCTCCTGGCGCTATCCGAAAGCCGAGGGCGACGCCCTTACGGTGAACGAGGACGTTCGCCGGCGGGGCGGAGTCGACTGGGAACAGTTGTCGCTCGTCTGCCAGCCCGACGGCGCGCTGAGGGTCGAGGTGCGGCGCATGTTGCTGTCGTCGGACGTGCCGCTGATGATCGATGCGGCCGACTACACCCGATTGGCCGTGTCGTCGGGGACGTTCCGCCTCGAGACGACCCTGACGCCGCGCGGCAACGGTTTCGAACGCTGGTCGCATGGCGTCTTCCCGGGCGGAGCCCGGTCCGTGTCGCAGCTCCTGTCCGGACCGCCGCTGGTCTTCACCGGCGTGAACCGCAAGCCGCGCGCGGCGCGCACGGCGCGCGACGAGGATCTTGTCGAGACCTTCCCCGCCCCCGATTGGAACCGGACCGCGGCCTTCCGCGCGGGCTGCGCCAAGGTCTCCTCCGCCCGGGACGCCCGGTAGCGTCCCTTCAACCCAGTCGCCTCCCCGACGAGCCATCTTGCCAGCTTGGCCGAACGCTGAGCCTTATTCGGCGACATTCGATCCCGTTTCACGAGTACCCCGATGGACACCATCGCTTCCGGACACGCCGCCGCCCTCTGGGTGGGGCTGCACGTCCTGCTCCTGCTGACCCTGTCGCTGCTGGTCGTGCGCCTGCGGCAGAAGCACAAGGTCGCCCTGGGCGACGAGGGCATCCCCGAGCTGGCCCGCGCCATCCGCGCCTTCGGCAACGCCAGCGAGTACATCCCCGTCGGCCTGGCGGCGATCATCGTCCTGGCCCTGGTCGGCGCCCCGCCGCTGGCGATCCACGTGGTCGGCCTGGTGCTGTTCGCCGGCCGCCTGATCCACGCCGTGGGCCTGTCCAACAGCGGCGGCGCCTCGATCCCGCGCGCCCTGGGCATGATCTGCACCTGGGTGGCCTACATCTTCGGCGCGGTGGCCCTGCTGTTCTACGCGATTGGCTAGGCGGTTTTCGCGCGAAGTGGACCTCTACCCGCGCTGAGAAAGCGCGCAGGGATGTCTCGAGCCCACACCCTGGACGTCAAGGATCCCAGATGCGCGCCTTCCGCCCCTTCCGCGCGAGCCCGTTGCTGCTGGGCCTGGCGCTTGTCCTGATCCCCGCCGCCGGGTTCGCCCAGATCGCGCCCCCCGCCGTGGCCGCGCCGGCGCCGCGCCCCGACGGCCAGCACGATTTCGACTTCGAGTTCGGCGACTGGACCACCCATATCCGGCGCCTGGAGCATCCCCTGACCGGTTCGACCAGTTGGGTCGAGTACGACGGCAGCTCGATCGTCCGGAAGGTCTGGGGCGGCCAGGCCAATCTCGGCGAGATCGACGTCAGCGGCCCGGCCGGCCGCATCCAGGGCCTGAGCCTGCGGCTCTACGATCCGGCGACCCGCCAGTGGTCCATCCGCTTCGCCAACGGCCGGGACGGCGACCTGGGCGCGCCGATGATCGGCGGCTTCCGGAACGGCCGCGGCGAGTTCTACGACCAGGAGACCCTGGGCGGCCGGTCGATCTTCGTCCGCTTCATCTTCTCCGGCGTGACCGACAGGACCTTCGCCCTAGAGCAGGCGTTCTCGGCCGACGGCGGCAAGACGTGGGAGGCGAACTGGATCGCGACGTTCGAAAGGGTCCGGTCGGCGGCCTGATCCTGGGTCGCGGGCGGCGTCGGTCAAACCCGCCTTGCCCCGGCCCTCCCCCCTCGTCCATAAGACCGCATGGACGAAAACCTGTTGCATGACGTGCTCGCCGCCGCGCGGACCGCCGGCGCCGACTCCGCCGAGGCCGTGTTCGCGCAGCGCCAATCCCTTTCCGTCAGCGTCCGCCTGGGCGAGCTGGAGGAGGTCGAGCGCGAGGAGTCCCGCGACATCGGCCTGCGCGTCTTCGTCGGCCGGCAGAGCGCGACGGTGTCGGGCTCGGACATCTCGGCCGAGGGCCGCGCCAAGCTGATCGACCGGGCCGTGGCCATGGCCCGCCTGGCGCCGGAAGACCCCTACGCCGCCCTTGCGCCCGCCGACCGCCTGGCCCGCGCGCCTTTCCGCGACCTGGACCTCTTCGACCCGACCGAGCCCTCGGCCGAGACCCTGGAGGCCCAGGCCCGCGAGGCCGAGGCCGCCGCCCGCGCCGTCGAAGGCGTGACCAATTCCGACGGCGGCTCGTCGTCGTGGAGCGCCTCGACCTGGCGGCTGGTCACCAGCGAGGGCTTCTCCGGCCCGCACCAGGCCAGCGGCTTCGGCGTCTCGGCCTCGGCCATCGCCGGCGAGGGCGCGGGCATGGAGCGCGGCGGCGAGGGCCGTTCCACCCGCCACGCCGCCGACCTGCCCAGCCCGACCAGCATCGGCGCCAAGGCCGGCGAGCTGGCGGTCGCCAAGCTGAACCCGCGCAAGCTGGACTCGACCACCGCCCCGGTGATCTTCGAGAACCGCCTGGCCATGTCGCTGCTCAGCCCGCTGATCGGCGCGATCTCGGGCCCGTCGATCGCCCGCGGCACGTCGTTCCTGAAGGACAAGCTGGGCCAGCAGATCTTCGCCAAGGGCGTGAACCTGCTGGACGACCCGTTCCGCCTGCGCGGCCTGGGCTCGGCCCCGTTCGACGACGAGGGCGTGGCCTGCGAGGCCCGCGCCCTGATCGACGACGGCGTGCTAACCACCTGGCTGCTGAACATCAGCTCGGCCAAGCAGCTGGGCCTGGAAAGCACCGGCCACGCCTCGCGCGGCCTGGCCGGCCCCTCGGGCGTCTCGACCCATAACCTGACGCTGCAGCCGGGCGACAAGGACCTGGCCGGGCTGATGGCCGACGCCGGGACCGGCCTGCTGGTGACCTCGATGTTCGGCCCCTCGCTGAACGGCAACACCGGCGACTGGTCGGTGGGCTGCTCGGGCTTCTGGTTCGAGAACGGCGTCTCGACCGGCCCCGTCACCGAGATCACCGTGGCCGGCAATCTGATCGACATCTACGCCCGCCTGGTCCCCGGCTCGGACCTGGAGCTCCGCGGGGCCAGCAACAGCCCGTCCCTGCTGGTGGACGCCCTGGCGATCGCCGGAAAATGACCACGGACCTGGACCTGATCCTCGCCGCCGCGCGCGACGCCGGAGCCCTGGCGCTCTCGGCCCGCGCGCAGGGCCTGAAGGTCTGGTCCAAGGACGGCGGCTCGCCGGTCACCGACGCCGACTTGGCGGTGGACGCCCTGCTGAAGAAGACCCTGGGCGAGGCCCGGCCCGACTACGGCTGGCTGTCGGAGGAGACGGTCGACGCTCCCGCTCGACTTGCGACGCCGCGCCAGTTCGTGGTCGACCCGATCGACGGCACCCAGGCCTTCATGAAGGACAAGCCCTGGTTCGCCGTGTCGATCGCCGTGGTCGAGGCCGGCCGCCCGGTCGCCGGCGTGGTCCACGCCCCGGCGCTGGACGAGACCTATGTCGCCACCCTGGGCGGCGGGGCCTTCCTGAACGGCGCGGCGATCAGCCCCAGCGACACCGACGACCTCGAGGACGCCGCCATGCTGGGCGACGCCAAGATGTTCGTGCATCCGGCCTGGCGCGAGCCGTGGCCGCCGATGCGGGTCGAAAGCCGCAATTCGATCGCCTATCGCCTGTGCCTGGTGGCCGCCGGGGCCTTCGACGCCGCCGTCGCCCTGTCGCCCAAGAACGAGTGGGACCTGGCCGCCGCCGACCTGATCTGCGCCGAGGCCGGCGCCCTGCTGACCGACCACAAGGGCCGCGCCTTCACCTACAATCGGGCAAATCCGCTGCTTCCGAGCGTCGTTTGCGCCAATCGCGCGCTTCACCCGTTGATCCTGTCGCGCGTCGGGCATATCGACCTGCCGCAACGATAACTTCCGCGCAGGAAATTCCACGCCATGAGCGACAAGCAGCTTCTTCACCTCGTGATCGGCGGTGAACTGAAGAACGTTTCCGATATCGAGTTCCGCGACCTGTCCCAGGTCGAGTTCGTCGGCGCCTACGCCAACTACGCCGACGCCCACGCCGCCTGGAAGGCCAAGGCCCAGGCCACGGTCGACAACGCCCACGCGCGGTACTTCATCATCCACGCCCACAAGCTGCTGGATCCGAGCCTGGACTGATCACGGATGTTGGGGCGAACACTTGCCCCCTACGGACCGCTTCGCGGTCGTCTTCCCCCGGAGGGGGAAGAGCCTCGCGCCTTAGGCTCCGCCCCCTACGGGGGCGGACAGGCGGCGAAGCCGCCAGGTGGGGGCAAGTGGGCAAGCCCCCCTACTCCCGCCGCAGAATCCCCTCCGTCACGATCCCGCCGATCATCCCGGCCCGGAAGTCGGCCTTGATCTTCACCGGGTCGTAGTCGGGGCTCTCCACCCACTGGGTGAAGGTCAGGCCCTTGGG
Source organism: Caulobacter sp. CCG-8 (assembly GCF_037402475.1). NCBI lineage: Bacteria > Pseudomonadati > Pseudomonadota > Alphaproteobacteria > Caulobacterales > Caulobacteraceae > Caulobacter > Caulobacter sp. CCG-8. The sequence goes on along the minus strand of NZ_JBBEUD010000020.1, from coordinate 50,556 downwards.
GGCGGCGTCCTTCAGGTAGCGCTCGAAGGTGTAGTCCAGCACGCCGGTCTTGCCCTGCTTGATGTGCAGGTACTTGAACGACAGCTGCTCCATCGCCTCCTCGATCGGCAGGCCCAGGCGGTAGTGGCAGTAGAGCACGCTCATGATGCCCGCCCGGTCCGCGCCGGACTTGCAGTGCATCAGGGCCGGATATTCGATGCTCTCGAACAGGTCGCGCGCGCCCAGCACCCGCTCCTTGATCGGCACCTCGCGCGAGGTGATCACGAAGTCGACCATCTTCAGGCCGACCTTCTCGCAGGCGTACTTCTCCAGGGCGTAGAAGCTGCCGTCGAACCCGCCGCGCAGGTTGATGATCGTCTTGACGCCCTTCTTCTTCCACTCGGCCAGCTGGTGCGGCCACGGCTGGTTGGTGCGGACCAGCTCGGGGCTGATCCAGTGGTCGTTCTTGAAGCCCAGGCGCAGATAGGCGTGATCGTGCCAGAGGTACGAGAGGTAGGTCTTGAAACGTCCCCAGCGGGTGGTCGTGTCGTAGCCGGGCAAGACGGATATCCTTCGTGGAAAGCGCGCTAGATAGGCGCCACAGCCCTGTAATGCAAAAGCCACAGCGCCGCACCCCCGCCGCAATGACAAGCCACAGGGCGTTGACACCCAACGCGCGAAATCCGACCCCTGCCGCATGACCGACCCCGCCGCGCCTCCGCTCACCAACCGCGTCCTGGCCGCGCGGATCTGGCGCGACTACCTCAAGCCCCGCTGGAAGGGACTGACCGTCTCGATCGTCAGCGCCGCGATCATCGCGGCCCTGAGCGCGGCCCTGACCAAGATCATCCAGCCGGCCATCGACCAGCTGATCACCCATCCCCAGGCCGGGGCCCTGCTGCGCATCCCCCTGCTGATCGCCGCCCTGGCCGGGGCCCGCGCCCTGTTCCAGGTGGCTCAGGCCACCGCCATCAACCGGATCGGCAACGGCGTGGTCGGCGACGTGCAGGTGCGGCTGTTCGGCAAGCTGGTGCGCTCGGACCTGGCCCGCCTGCGCGGCGCCCACTCCGGCTCCTACGTCTCGTCGGTGCTCTATGACGCCACCCTGATCCGCGAGGCCGCGACCAGCGGCGTGGTCAACTACACCCGCGAGTTCCTGACGGTGATCGGCGCCCTGGTGGTGATGTTCCAGCTGGACCCGATCCTGGCGACCGGCGTGCTGGTCATCGCCCCGCTGTCCAGCCTGATCATCCGCCGGTTCTCGAAGAAGACCACCAAGGCCGCCAAGGGGGCCATGGGCGAGACCTCCAACCTGTCGACCGCGATCATGGAAAGCCTGGACGGCATCAAGATCGTCAAGATGGAGAACCGCGAGGCCTATGAGGAGGCCCGCGTCGCCACCGTGGTGGAGCGCCGCCAGCGCCACCTGATCAAGGGCAGCAACGCCAAGGCCATGGCCGCGCCCTCCACCGAGCTGTTCACCACCCTGATCATCGCCGCCGTCTTCGTCTACGCCGGCTGGCGGGCGACCAGCGGGGCGGGCGTGCTGGGCGGGACCCTGACGGCCGGCGCCTTCTTCGCCTTCCTCAGCGCCCTGATCATGGCCGCCCAGTCGCTGCGCCAGGTGGCCAACCTGCAGACGGTGTTCACCGAGGGCTTCACCGCCGCCCGCCGGCTGTTCGCGGCCCTGGACGTCGAGCCGACGATCACCGATCCCGCCGACGCCAAGGCCCTGCCGGCCGGCGACGCCGCCATCGCCCTGGACCATGTCGACTTCGCCTACGGCGCCGACGCCCCGGCCCTGTCGGACGTCAGCCTGACCGCCCACCGCGGCGAGACGGTCGCCCTGGTCGGCCCCTCGGGCGGCGGCAAGAGCTCGATCCTCAACCTGATCCCGCGCTTCTACGACGTGACCGGCGGGGCGGTGACCATCGACGGCCACGACGTGCGGTCGGTGACCCTGGCGTCCCTGCGCGACCGCATCGCCCTGGTCACCCAGGAGCCGTTCCTGTTCGACGACACCATCCGCGCCAACATCGCCTACGCCCGGCCCTCGGCGGCCGAGGACGAGATCGAGGCCGCGGCCCGCCAGGCGGCGGCGCACGAGTTCATCGGCGACCTGCCCCTGGGCTACGACACCATCGTCGGCGAGGCCGGGACGCGGCTGTCGGGCGGCCAGCGCCAGCGCATCGCCATCGCCCGCGCCTTCCTCAAGGACGCCCCGATCCTGCTGCTGGACGAGGCCACCAGCGCGCTGGACACCGAGAGCGAGGCCCAGGTCCAGGCGGCGCTGGAACGGCTGATGGCCGGCCGCACCACGATCCTGATCGCCCACCGCCTGTCGACCGTGAAGGGCGCCGACCGCATCTACGTGATCGACCGGGGCCGGGTGGTCGAGACCGGGACCCACGGCTCGCTGGTGCGCCAGAAGGGCCTCTACGCCCGCCTGGCCAAGGCCCAGGACCTGGACCACGTCCCCGCCGCCCCTTCTGAAGATCGGGGAGCCGCCGAATGAGGCCCCTGCGTTGGCCGCTGGTGATCCAGGTCGTGTCGTCGATCTTCGCCGGCTATTCCAAGCTGGTGTTCCACACCCTGCGCATGACCCGCGAGGGCCAGGAGCACGCCGAGGCGGTGTGGGCCCAGGGCCGCGAGACCGGCTCCGGGGCGATCCTGTGCTTCTGGCACGCGCGCATCCCGATGTCGCCGCTGACCTGGCCGCAGGATCCGTCGCGCCAGGACATGCGGGCCCTGATCTCGCGCTCGGCCGACGGCGAGTTCATCGCCCAGACGGTCGAGAAGCTGGGCTTCCCCGCCATCCGCGGCTCGTCGACCAAGAAGTCCGACCCGGCCAAGAACAAGCACGGCGAGCAGGCCTTCCGCGACATGATCAAGTGGGTCAAGGACGGCGGCGGCATCGCCATCACCCCCGACGGCCCGCGCGGCCCGGCCGAGCGGATGGAGAAGGGCACGTCGTCCCTGGCCCGGGTGACCGGCGCCCCGGTGATCTTCGTCGGCCTGGCCGCCAAGCCCTGCATCCGCCTGGGCTCGTGGGACCGCACCGTGATCCCCCTGCCCTTCGCCAAGGCCGCCATGGTCTGGAGCGCGCCCACCGGCGCCGGGCGTGGGGACGATCCGGACGCCCTGGTCGAGGCCTGGGCGGCTCAGCTGTCGGCCGTGACGCGGCGGGCGGAGGCGTTGGTGGGGCTGGAGCCGGACGGTAGCTGACCGGGGACATGCCCTTGCGGCGTGTCCCCACGGCCTGACTCCGAGCCTGTTGTTGGGGACACGCCGCGAGGGCATGTCCCCGGCGACAGCACGGCGGCGAACACTTGCCCCCTACGGACCGCTTCGCGGTCGTCTTCCCCCACAGGGGGAAGAGCGCTCCGCCCCCTGCGGGGGCGGACAGACCGCGAAGCGGTCAGGTGGGGGCAAGTGGGTGCGCCTCGGGGCATGACGGTTGAAAGGCCCGCCCCTTGGTGGGATGTAGACCCCATGCCGAACGCTCACGATCACAAGCACGATCATCACGGTCATGATCACCACGATCACGCCCACGACCACCATGATCACGATCATGATCACGGCCATCACCACCACGGCCCCGGCGGTCACCACCACCACGCGCCCAAGGACTTCGGCAAGGCCTTCGCGATCGGGGCGGCGTTGAACATCGGCTTCGTGCTGGCCGAGACCGTGGCCGGCCTGATGACCCACTCACTGGCCCTGCTGGCCGACGCCGGCCACAATCTTTCCGACGTGCTGGGCCTGTTCATGGCCTGGGGCGCGGTGATCCTGGCCAAGAAGGCGCCGGGCGGGCGCCACACCTACGGCCTGCGCAAAGGCACGATCCTGGCCTCGCTGACCAACGCCGTCTTCCTGCTGGTCGCCGTCGGGGCCATCGCCTGGGAGGCCGCCCGCCGCTTCGCCCATCCCCAGCCCATCGAGGCCGGCCCGGTGATGATCGTCGCGGGCATCGGCATCGTCATCAACACCGCCACGGCCCTGATGTTCATGAAGGGCTCCGAGCACGACCTGAACATCCGCGGGGCCTTCCTGCACATGGCCGCCGACGCCGCGATCTCGGCCGGGGTCGTCGTGGCCGCCGCCGCCATGTGGGCCACTGGCTGGCTGTGGCTGGACCCGGTGGTCAGCTTGGGCATCGTGCTGGTCATCGTGCTGGGCACCTGGGGCCTGCTGCGCGACAGCCTGGACCTGGCCCTGGACGCCGCCCCGCGCGGCATCGACCCCAAGGCGGTCAAGGCCTGGCTGGCCGAGCGCCCCGGCGTGACCGAGGTCCACGACCTGCACATCTGGGCCATGAGCACCACCGAGACGGCCATGACCGCCCACCTGGTGCGCCCCGAGAACCCCGACAACGACCGGTTCCTGCACGACATCTGCGGCGAGATGTCCAAGCGGTTCAAGATCGGCCACGTCACCATCCAGGTCGAGTCGGGCGGCGTGGCCACCTGCCACCTGGCCGGCGCGGACGCGGTGTGAGCCTTCCCCTGTCCCTGGCGCTGTACCGCGCGGCGACGACCGCGCTGGAGCCGTTCGCGCCCCTGCTGCTGGACCGCCGCGCCAAGGCAGGCAAGGAGGACCGCGCGCGCCTGCACGAGCGCCTGGGCCGCCCCGTCGCCGCGCGTCCCGACGGGCGGCTGATCTGGCTGCACGGGGCCAGCGTCGGCGAGAGCCTGTCGATCCTGCCCCTGGTCGAACGCCTGCGCGCCGAGCGTCCCGAGCTGGCCGTGCTGGTGACCTCGGGCACCGTCACCTCGGCGCAGCTCCTGGCCCGCCGCCTGCCGGAGGGCGCGATCCACCAGTTCCTGCCGGTCGACACGCCCGGCGGCGCCCGGCGGTTCCTGGACCACTGGCGGCCGGACCTGGCGGTGTTCGTCGAGAGCGAGCTGTGGCCCAACCTGCTGCTGACCGCCAAGGCGCGTGGGGTGAAGCTGGCCCTGGTCTCGGCCAAGCTGTCGGACAAGAGCTACGCCGGCTGGCAGGCCCGGCCCTTCGCGGCCTGGGAGCTGTTCAGCGGCTTCGACCTGATCCTGGCCCAGGACGGCCGCGCCGCCGAGCGGCTGACCAACCTGGGCGGCACGGTGGCCGGCGAGGCCGACCTGAAGTTCGGCTCGGACGCGCTGCCGGTCGACGCGGCGGCCCTGGCCAGCCTGCGCGTGCGCCTGGGCGACCGGCCGCTGCTGCTGGCCGCCAGCACCCATCCGGGCGAGGACGAGATCGTGCTGGAGGCCTGGCGCGCCCTGCCGGACCGCCCCCGCCTGGTGATCGTCCCCCGCCATCCCGACCGCGGCCCCGTCGTCGCCGACCTGTCCCTGACGACCGGCGCCACGGTGGCCCTGCGCAGCCGCGAGCCCGACGACAGCGCCGACGTCATCGTCGCCGACACCCTGGGGGAGCTGGGCCTGTGGTACCGCCTGGCCGACCTGGCCCTGGTGGCCGGCAGCCTGGTGGCCGGGATCGGCGGCCACAACCCTCTGGAGCCGGCGCGGGTGGACTGCCCGATCGTCTCCGGCCCCCATGTCGAGAACTGGCTGACCGCCTATGCCGACCTGCGCGACGCCGACGGCGTGGCCTTCGCCGACGCCTCGGTGCTGGGCGCCCGCCTGGCCGACCTGCTGGCCGGGCCGGAAATCCTGAAGCTGCAGGCCGGCCGCGCCCAGGCCTTCGTCGCCCGCCGCGACGCCGAGGCCCGGGCCGGCCTGGACCGGATCGTCGCCCTGCTGGACGCGGACTCCCCCTTGGAGACGGGGGCATGAAGCTGGCCACGCCCCGCTGGTGGTACCGCCGCGACGGCGCGCCCAGCCCCGTCACCCGCGCCCTGCTGACGCCGCTGTCGTGGATCTGGGCCGCCCAGACCGCCCGCCGCATCGCCCGCACCCAGCCGCGCGGCGCCGACTGCGCGGTGATCTGCGTGGGCAACTTCACGGTCGGCGGGGTGGGCAAGACGCCGATCGTCCGCGAGCTGCTGCTGACCCTGACCCAGCGCGGCCGCCGGGCCCACGGCCTGTCGCGCGGCTACGGCGGACGGCTGAAGGGGCCGGTGCGGGTCGATCCCGGCCGCCACGGCGCCAAGGACGTCGGCGATGAGCCGCTGATGCTGGCCCAGGACTTCCCGATGTGGGTGTCGCGCGACCGGGTGCTGGGCGCGCGCAAGGCCGCCGCCAACGGCGCCGAGGTGGTGGTCATGGACGACGGCCACCAGAACCCCGACCTGCGCAAGACCCTGTCCCTGGTGGTGGTCGACGGCGAGACCCGCGACGACGAATGGCCGTTCGGCGACGGCAAGGTGTTCCCGGCCGGGCCGATGCGCGAGCCGCTGGCCGTCAGCCTGGCCCGCACCGACGCGGTGATCGTGCTGCTGCCCGACGACCTGCGGGAGGCCGATCCCCAGCTGCTGGCCCTGTTCGGCGACACCCCGGTGCTGATCGCCCGGCTGGAGCCCGCCGTCCCGCCGCCCAAGGGCCGTCAGGTCGGCTTCGCCGGCATCGGCAAGCCCTGGAAGGTCGAGCGCGCCCTCAAGGCCGCCGGCTGCCACCTGGTGGACTTCGCCCCCTATCCCGACCACGGCGACTATGACGCGGCGACGCTGCAGTTCCTGGCCGACCGCGCGGCGACCTACAGCGCCGGGCTGGTCACGACCGAAAAGGACTGGGTGCGGCTGCCGCAGGAATGGCGGGACAAGGTGACGCCTTGGCCGGTCCGGGCGCGGTTCGAGGACGAGGGGGCGTTGGCCAAATTGCTGGAGTCAGCGGGGCTTTAGTCACTTGCCCCCACCTGGCGGCTATGCCGCCTGTCCGCCCCCGCAGGGGGCGGAGCCTCGCGCTCTTCCCCTCAGGGGGAAGACGACCGCGTAGCGGTCCGTAGGGGGCAAGTATTGGCCGCCTAAGCGCCAGCCTTTCTAGCGAACTCCCACGCCCCCCGCGCCAGAACCGGCACCCGCGCCTCCATGATCTCGGCATGCGCGCTGGCGGCGGTCCCGTCCCGCACCCGGCCGACGATGCCCTGGCAGATGCCCGCCAGGCGGAACAGGTTGTAGCTGAAGTACCAGTCCAGGTTCGGCAGGCCGTCGCGGCCGGTCAGCCTGCAGTACTGGGCCACGGCCTCGTCGATGGTGGGCACGCCGTAGGCCTTCAGGTCCTTGATCTCGGCCAAGCCGCCGCGCTGGTCGGACGGCATCACCCAGTTCATCAGGAAGTAGCTGAAGTCGGCCAGCGGGTTGCCCAGGGTCGACAGCTCCCAGTCCAGCACCGCCACCACCTTCGGCTCGGTGGCGTGCAGGATCATGTTGTCCAGCCGATAGTCGCCATGGACGATCGAGGTCATGTCGTCGGGCGGACAGCTCTTGGGCAGCCACTCCATCAGCCGGTCCATGTCTTCCAGCTGGCGGGTCTCGGACGCCTTGTACTGCTTGGTCCAGCGGTCGATCTGGCGGGCGAAGTAGTTGCCCGGCTTGCCATAGTCGGCCAGGCCCACGGCGGCGTAGTCGACGTTGTGCAGGGCCGCCAGGGTGGCGATCTCGGCCTCGTAGATCGCCCGGCGCTCGGCCGGCTGGTAGTCGGGCAGGGTCCCGTCCCACAGGATCCGACCTTCGACATTGTCCATCACGTAGAAGATCGTGCCGATCACCTCCTCGTCCAGGCACAGGGCGTAGGCCTTGGCGACGGGGAAGTTCACCTTGTTGAGGCTGGAGATCACCTTGAACTCGCGGTCCACGGCGTGGGCGCTGGGCAGCAGCTTGCCCGGCGGCTTGCGGCGCAGGACGTACTTCCTGGCCGGGGTGACCAGCTGGTAGGTCGGGTTCGACTGGCCGCCCTTGAACTGGCGCACCTCCAGCGGGCCGGCATAGCCCTCGACATGGGCCTCCAGCCAGGCCGCCAGCTTGACCTCGTCGATCGCGTGGCGCGGGTCGACGGGCTTGGTCCCGGAGTTCAGGTCCTGGGCGGACTGTTCGGCGGCGGCCATGCGCTTTCTCCCCAACGCTTGTTTGAAAGCGACATTAGAGCGTGCGGACGGCGACGCAACCCTCTCGGCGCCCCGCCCAAAGCCGAGTACAAGAGCCGGGTCGAAAAAGGGCCATGGACCGGAAGAGGTAAGCCCGGTCGCTCCGAACTTCGGGGAACCTGTACCCACGCCTCACGGCAGGGACCCACGGCGAGACGACGGCGCGATCACGCGCCGCCGGCTCGGCGTGCGTGGTCCTGGTCAATCCCGATCGAACCTCCGTGCGCCGCGCCTCAACCGAAGGAGAGCGCCATGCGCCTGAACCATATCGACCTGCCCGTGCCCGACGTCGCCGCGACGCGGGACTTCTTCCAGACCTGGCTGGGCTTCACCCACGAGCGGACCCTGGGCCAGGACGGCCTGTCCATCCTGCGCGATCCCGCCGGCCTGGTGCTGGTGCTCAGCCGCCTGCGCCGCGACGGGGCCCGGACCTGGCCGATCCCGTTCCACATCGGCTTCCATCTGGACAGCCGGGCGGCGGTGTCCGACCTCCAGGCCCGCATGGCGGCCGGCGGCCTGGCCGTCGAACCGCCGGCGATGCAGCACGGGGCCTTCGCCTTCTACCTGACCGCGCCGGGCGACATCCTGGTGGAGGTGGCGCACCGGGGGTAAACCTCTCATTGTTGTCATCCCGGAAGCCTCGTAGAGGCTGTCCGGGACCCAGGGGACTGGGCGAAGGCCTTGCGGTTCACCTGGGTCCCGGACAAGCGCTACGCGCTTTCCGGGATGACAACGGATTATTGCCTCAGCCGTGCTGGCTCAGCGCCCGCCAGCCGATGTCGTTGCGATAGAACCCGCCTTCCAGCGAGATCGTGCCCAGGGCCGCATAGGCCACGTCGCGGGCCTCGTGCAGGGTGGCGCCCAGGGCGCAGACGTTCAGCACCCGGCCGCCCGACGCCACCAGACGGCCCTCGGCGTCGCGGGCCGTGCCGGCGTGGAAGATCTCGGCCTCGTGGCCGTAGTCGGACTCCGCGCCCTGGATGACGCCGCCGGTGACCGGCTTGTCGGGATAGCCCTGCGCCGCCAGCACCACGCAGATCGCCGCCTCGTCGCGCCACGCCGGCTTGTCGGCCGAGGCCAGCTGACCTCGCGCCGCCGCCAGCAGGATCGGGACGATGTCGCTCTCCAGGCGCAGCATCAAGGTCTGGCACTCCGGATCGCCGAAGCGGGCGTTGTACTCGACCAGCTTGGGCCCCTGCGGCGTCAGCATCAGGCCGGCATAGAGCACGCCCACATAGGGCGAGCCCTCGGCGGCCATGCCCTCGACGGTGGGGACGATCAGCTCGCGCCAGGCCTGGTCGACCAGGGCCTGGGTCAGGACCGGCGGCGGCGAATACGTGCCCATGCCGCCGGTGTTGGGGCCCTCGTCGCCGTCATAGGCGCGCTTGTGGTCCTGGGCCGCGCCGAAGAACACCGCCGTCTTGCCGTCGCAGATCGCGAACAGCGAGGCCTCCTCGCCGTGCATGAACTCCTCGATCACCACCCGGGCGCCGGCCGAGCCGAAGCGGCCGCCCAGCATGTCCAGTACGGCGGCGTCGGCCTCGTCGCGCGTGGCGGCGATCACCACGCCCTTGCCCGCCGCCAGGCCGTCGGCCTTGATCACGAACGGGGCGGTCAGGGTGTCGAGGAAGGTCCCGGCCGAGGCGGCGTCGGTGAACACGCCGTAGGCCGCCGTCGGCAGGCCGTGACGCTTGCAGAAGTCCTTGGTGAAGGCCTTGGAGGTCTCCAACTGGGCGGCCTTTCGGCTGCCGCCGAAGCAGGGGATCCCGACCTTGGCCAGTTTGTCGGCCAGGCCGACCTCCAGCGCCGATTCCGGCCCCACCACCACCAGGTCGGCGGCGATCTCCCGCGCCAGGGCGACCAGGCCCGCCACGTCGGTGACCTTGACCGGCTTCAGCTCGGCGACCTGGGCGATGCCGGGATTGCCCGGCGCGGCGACGAGCCGCCCACAGAGCGGCGACTGGGCGATCTTCCAGGCCAGGGCGTGCTCGCGCCCGCCGGACCCGACGAGGAGGATGTTCAGCTTTTCCATGAGGCCGGGGTGTCGCGTGGCCGGGCCGCGCGGTCAAGACGAATGACGGTCGAACTCGACGCCGATGACCGAGGGCGACAAGGACGCTCATAAGTTGAAGGTTGACACAACTCTCTTATCGAGAGCAGCTTTCCGCCACAACCATAAGTCACGGGGGAAGCGCCATGTCGCTCGACAAGATCGAACACGTCGTCGTGCTGATGCTGGAGAACCGCACGTTCGACAGCCTGCTGGGCTGGACCTACGAGCGGGACGCGCCGGCCTTCATCCCGCCGGCCACCGCGCCCTATCGCGGGCTGCAGGGGGTCAATCTCGACAACTTCGTCAACACGGCGCTGAACGGCACGCTCTCCGCCAAGCCGACGCGCGGGGTGACCGGCTTCACGGTGCCCGACTTCGCGCCCGGCGAGTCGTTCCAGCAGGTCCTGACCCAGTTCTACAACACCCAGTCGCCGCCGCCGAACACGCTTCCCAGCATGAAGGGGGTGCTGGAGGACTTCGTCCAGGTGCTCAAGCACCGCAAGCTCAGCGACGCCGACATCCGCCGCCTGGGGCCGATGGTGATGCAGAGCTTCACCCAGGCCCAGGCGCCCGTCCTGAACCAGCTGGCCCGCCACTACGCCGTCAGCGACGCCTGGCACGCCTCGGTCCCGTCCCAGACCAATCCCAACCGCTCGTTCCTGATGTGCGGCACCTCGAACGGCATGATCAACAACGGCGACCTGGAGACCGATCCCCGCGCCAAGAAGATCCAGGAACTGGTCGGCATGGCGATCGGCGACGACCGGGTCAACGCGCCGACCATCTTCAACGCCCTGGCCACGGCCGGGGCCGACTGGGCCGTGTTCTACGAGACCAGCTACCTGCCGCAGAAGATCTCGACCCTGCTGAACGAGGTCACCACCATCGCCCGGTTCATCCCGGGCATCCGCCAGATCTTTGACGCCCTGTCGCCCTACACCGACTACCTGAAGAGCCTGACGTCCGGGAACCTGGACTCCTGCTACACGTGGCGGCTGTTCCCGCAGATCAAGGACAAGATCCCCGGCGCGGCCTCGCGCTTCCGCAAGACCAGCGACTTCCACTACCTGGCGCGCTCGGGCCGGCTGCCGAAGTTCAGCTACATCGAGCCCTTCTGGTCGATCGCCCACAGCACCGTCGACAACAAGGGCTACGAGAACCTGTTCTCGGCCCTGGGCAACGACTACCACCCGCCCGGCAGCGTGCTGGCCGGCGAGCAGTTCGTGAAGGAGATCTATTCCAGCCTGATCGCCAACAAGGCGGCCTGGGAAAAGACCCTGCTGCTGATCACCTTCGACGAGTTCGTGGGCTCGTTCGACCACCAGACCGCCGACCTGAAGGCCGGCAAGGTCAAGCCGCCGTGGGGCTCGGGCAAGCCGCCCTACGAGAACAGCGCCAAGTTCAAGTTCGACCGCCTGGGCGCGCGGGTGCCGACCATCGTGGTCTCGCCCTATGTCCAGAAGGGCTCGGTGTTCCGGTCCAAGACCGAGACGCCGTTCGACCACGCCTCGGTGATCACCACCATGATGGAGAAGCTCAAGCGCCCGGACCTGGTGCCCCAGTTCGGCGAGCGGGCCAAGAACGCCCCCAGCTTCGCCCACGCGGTGACCCTGACCACGCCGCGCACCGATCCCATCCTGCCGTTCGTCGACGTCCAGCGCCGCGCCGGCGAGCCGGTGCTCTACGGCCAGACCTTCCATCTGAAGAACCAGAACGGGAAGTACCTGGCGCCCGCCTACTGCACGCTGAAGGTGGCCGGCGGCGGCTCGGTGCTGTCCCAGGCGATCCTCGACCTGCTGGTGGCCTACGACATCGCCGCCTATTTCCCGCGGCTGGACGACAAGAAGGCGCCGGTGTCGTTCGTCACCCAGGCCACCGATCCGCCGACCGAGATCCACAACGGCTCGAAGGTCCTGCTGGTGTCGCGCGAGCCCGGCCCCGGGGCCCGCAACATCCTGGGGGCGTGGGCCGACTCCCACGACTGCTACTACCACGACGAGTATCTGGAAGGCGTCAATCGCGACAAGCAGACCTGGGTGATCCGCAAGCTGGACAATCCGGGCGGGCCGCTGCGCTACGGCGAGCGGATCCATCTCGACAACGTGCACTTCCGCGACCAGCGGCTGACGCAGGACAGCCGGTGGTTCATGGGCGAATGGATCACCACCGAGAAGAACGGCAACTACTGGACCGTCGAGCCGGGCCCGGTGGCGGTCTGATCGCCGGCGCCCGCCCTAGGCGGGGCGGCGGGGCACGGCCCGCAGCGCCAGATAGACCCCCGCCGCCGTCGCGAACGACGGCAGGGTGGCGCCCAGGTCGGGCGCCTGCCGGGTCAGGACCTGGTAGGCGCCGACGCCGACCGCCCAGGCCAGGAGGCCGGCCAGGTTCAGCGCCCCGGCGGCCTCCGCCCGGCGGCGGCGGACGATGAAGTGGTCGGCCAGCAGCACGCCGAACAGCGGCGCGAACACCGAGCCGATCAGCAGCAGGAAGGTCTCGTAGCGGGCCATCGGGGCCAGCAGGGCGATGGCCGTGCAGACGACGCCGAAGCCCACGGCCAGGCGAGCGGGTCCCACCCGGACCAGGGTGGCGGTCGAGACGGCGGCCGAATGGATGTCGGCGAAGGTGTTGTCGGTCTCGTCGATGACGATCAGCAGCAGGGCGATCCCGCCGCCGCTGGCCGCCAGGGCCGACAGCAGCAGCCCTTCGCCGCCCCCGGCGACCAGGGCGTAGGCCGCGCCCAGGCCCATGAACCAGACATTGGCCAGCAGGTAGCCGACGAAGGCGCCCCGGAACATGCCGCGCGGCGAGCGGCCGAAGCGGGTGTAGTCGGCGATCAGCGGCAGCCACGACAGCGGCATAGCCACCACCAGGTCGACCCCGGCTCCGAAGCCCATCTCGCCCGTCCCGGCCCTGGCCATCAGGGCGCCCAGGTCATGGTCGGCCAGCAGCCGCCAGGTCAGCCAGCCCGCGCCCGCCAGCAGCAGCCACAGGCCCCAGGCCCGGAGGAACCGCCGCACGAACGACACCGGCCCCATCACCGCCAGGCCGGTGGCCAGGGCGCCGAAGGCCAGGGTCCACAGCAGGGGGCTGGAAAAGCCGAAGGTCTGCTTGACCAGGGCGTCGGCGGAGTCGCGCATGGCGATGATCTCGAACGCGCCCCAGCCGGTCAGCTGGACGGCGTTCAGCACGGCCGGGACCGCCGCCCCGCGCGCGCCCAGGGCCAGCCGCAGCGACCCCATGGCCGAAAGCCCGGTGTCGGCCCCCACCACCCCGGCGGCCGCCAGCAGCAGCGCCCCCAGCACCGACCCGACGACGATCGCCGCCAGGGCCGCGCCCAGGCTCAGCCCCGGGACCAGGAACGCGCCGGCCTGCAGGACCAGCAGGCCGATGCCCAGGCTGAACCACAGGGAGAACGCGTCGAGCCCGCCCAGCGCCCGGCGCTCGGCGGGCACGGGGGTCAGGGGGTCGTAGGCGTCGGGGGCGGAGTCGAGCTGGGCCATGGGCCGGGTGTAGCAGGTGGGCGCATCGGCGCGAAAGCCGAGGCGGGCTACGAGCGGGGACATGCCCTTGGGCGTGTCCCCAAGTCCGGGCGCGGCGCTTGCCGATGGGGACACGCCCAAGGGCATGTCCCCGGCCCGCGCTCGCCCCATCGTCCGTCATCCTCGGACTTGTTCCGAGGACCCCGGCTTCAGCCGCGAAGGAGGGTGATCAGGGATTTGAGCAATGGGGCCAGGCGATGCGGGCTTCGGGATAGCCGCCCTGCACCGCTCGCCGATACCAGGACACGGCTTCCTCGCAGCTCTGTTTCACGCCGCGTCCTTCCTCGTACGCCCGGCCGACGTTGATGTAGGCCTCCAGCGCATGAGCGTCGGCCGCCTTGCGAAACCAAACCAGGGCTTGGGCATAGTCCTGCGGAACGCCGTCGCCGTGTTCGTACAGGGTCCCAAGATTGTTCTGCGCCGCGGTGTTCCCCTGCTCCGCCGCCTTGCGATACCAGGCGGCGGCCTTGGCATGGTCCTGCGGCACGCCCCAGCCCATCAGATAGAGGCGGGCCAGATAGGATTGCGCGGTGGGATCGCCTTGCTCGGCGGCGGGCGTCCAGAGCTTCAGCGCCGTCGCGTAGTCGTTCCGCTTGGCCGCCTCCAACCCGTCCTCGACGGGTCCGGCATAGGCCAGGCCATGGCAGGCGGCGGCCAGAGCCAGGCCGACCAAGGTTTTCAGGATCGTACGCGCCATCTGTTCCCCCAAAGCACTGGGCAAGGGACAACAGCTGACGCGTCGATGCAACCGGGAGCTTACGCCGCGTCGAGATCCAGCGAATATCCCGCCGAACGCACGGTCCGGATCGGATCCCCGTCCACGTCGCCGTTCAGCGCCTTGCGCAGACGCCCGATGTGCACGTCCACGGTCCGGGCCTCGACATAGACGTCCGAGCCCCAGACGGCGTCCAGCAGCTGTTCGCGGCTGAACACCCGGCCCGGGTGCTGCATCAGGTAGTCGAGCAGGCGGAACTCGGTCGGGCCCAGGTGGACCTCCTTGCCCTGGCGCTTCACGCGATGGGCGACGCGGTCGATGACGATGTCGCCGACCGTGATGCGGTCGTCGGCCAGGCCCGGGCGGATACGGCGCAGGACGGCGCGGACGCGGGCCGTCAGCTCGATCATCGAGAACGGCTTGACCACGTAGTCGTCGGCCCCGGTGTCCAGGCCCCGGATGCGGTCGCTCTCCTCGCCGCGCGCCGTCAGCATGATGATCGGCACGTTGCGGGTTTCCGAGCGGCCGCGCAGGCGGCGGCAGACCTCGATTCCCGAGACCTTGGGCAGCATCCAGTCCAGGATCACCAGGTCGGGCGCGCGCTCGGAGGCCATGGTCAGGGCTTCCTCGCCGTCGCCGGCCACGCCGACGACGTAGCCTTCCTTGTCGAGGTTGTAGTGCAGCAGGGTGGCCAGGGCGTCTTCGTCTTCGACCACCAGAACGTAAGGAGTCACTTCGGCCGGCCCTCTTCGTTACTTCGACAGCTCGAGCTTGGGACGCTGGGAGATGATCTCCTCGCCGGTCAGCTCGAAATGGATGATCTCGGCGATGTTGGTGGCGTGGTCGCCGATGCGCTCGAGGTTCTTGGCGACGAACAGCAGATGAGCGCACGGATTGATCGTCCGGGGGTCGCCCATCATGTAGGTCAGCAGTTCGCGGAAGATGGCGTTGTAGTGCTCGTCCACCTCCTCGTCGCGGCCCCACACGCCGATGGCGCGCTGCAGGTCCGAGGCGGTGTAGGCGTCCAGCACGTCCTTCAGGCGGCCCTGGACCAGGCGGCCCATGCGCTCGATCGAGCGGGTCAGGGCGCTCATCGGGTCGGCCTCGGTCAGGATCAGGGCGCGCTTGCCGATGTTCTTGGCCATGTCGCCGCAGCGTTCCAGGCTCATCGAGATCTTCAGGGCGGCCACGGCGTGGCGCAGGTCCACGGCCATTGGCTGGCGCAGGGCGATCAGCTTGAAGGCCTTGCGCTCGATCTCGGCCTGCAGGGTGTCCAGCCGCTCGTCGCGGGCCACCACCTGCTGGGCCAGGGGCGCGTCGCGGCGGGCGATGCACTCGATGGCGTCGGCCACCTGGGCCTCGGCCAGGCCGCCCATGCGGGTGACCTCGGCCGTGAGGTGGTTCAGCTCTTCGCCGTAGGACTTGACGGTATGCTCGGTCATGTCTGGTCTCGATCCCTGCCGGTTAGCCGAAGCGGCCGGTGATGTAGTCTTGCGTGCGGGTGTCGCGAGGATTGGTGAACATCTCCTCGGTCGGGCCGCTCTCGACCAGCTTGCCCAGGTGGAAGAAGGCGGTCTTCTGCGACACGCGGGCGGCCTGGGCCATCGAGTGGGTGACGATGACGATGCAGAACTGGCTGCGCAGCTCGTCGATCAGCTCCTCGATCTTGGCGGTGGCGATCGGGTCGAGGGCCGAGCAGGGCTCGTCCATCAGGATCACTTCCGGGCTGACGGCGATGGCGCGGGCGATGACCAGGCGCTGCTGCTGGCCGCCGGACAGGCCGGTGCCGGGCTGGTGCAGGCGGTCGGAGACCTCGTTCCAGAGGCCGGCCTTCTTCAGGCTGCTCTCGACGATGGCTTCCAGCTCGTCCTTGCGCGAGGCCAGGCCGTGGATCTTGGGGCCGTAGGCGACGTTCTCGAAGATCGTCTTGGGGAACGGGTTCGGCTTCTGGAACACCATGCCCACGCGCGAGCGCAACACCACCGGATCGACGCTCTTGGCGTTGACGTCGCTGCCGTCGATCTCGATCGAGCCCAGCACCTTGGCCGACGGGATGGTGTCGTTCATCCGGTTGATGCAGCGCAGGAAGGTCGACTTGCCGCAGCCCGACGGGCCGATGAAGGCGGTGACCGACTTGGCCGGCACGTCCAGGCTGACGTCGAACAGCGCCTGTTTCTCGCCGTAGAAGACGTTGACGTCGCGAGCGCGGATCTTGAACTCGCTGGTCGTGGCGTGGCCGTGGCCGGCGGGGATCGCCGAGGCCAGGGTCGGGGCCCCAGAGTGTTGGGCGGCGGCGATCGTGTCGTCGCGGTTTTCGGTCGGCATGGCGTGTCCCAGCGAAAGGGGAGAAGCGAGGGGATTGAGGAAGGTCATCGGTCTACCACCGGCGTTCGAAGCGGCGACGCAGGATCACGGCGGTGGCGTTCATCAGGATCATGAACACCAGCAGCACGATGATGGCCGCGGCGGTGCGTTCGTGGAAGGCGCGTTCCGAGGCGTTCTCCCAGATGAAGACCTGGACCGGCAGGACGGTGGCCGAGCTGGCGAAGTTCTCCGGGGCGCCGGGCACGAAGGCGACCATGCCGATCATCAGCAGCGGGGCGGTCTCGCCCAGGGCGTGGGCCAGCGACAGGATGGCGCCGGTCATCACGCCGGGCATGGCCAGCGGCAGCACGTGGTGGAACACGGTCTGGGCCTTGGAGGCGCCGACGCCCAGGGCGGCTTCGCGGATCGAGGGCGGCACGGCCTTCAGCGAGCTGCGGGTGGCGATGATCACGGTCGGCAGGGCCATCAGGGCCAGCACCAGGCCGCCCACCAGCGGCGAGCCGCGCGGCACGTGCAGCCAGTTGATGAACAGGGCCAGGCCCAGCAGGCCGTAGACGATCGACGGCACGGCGGCCAGGTTGTTGATGTTGACCTCGATGATGTCGGTCCAGCGGTTCTTGGGCGCGAACTCCTCCAGATAGACCGCGGCCAGCACGCCCACCGGGATGGCGATCATGGCGGTGATGAACAGCATCATGGCCGAGCCGATCACCGCGCCCCAGACGCCGGCCTGCTCGGGCTCGGTCGAGTCGGAGTTGGTGAAGAACTTGGTGTTGAAGCCGGTCTGGACGGTGCCGTCCTTCTTCAGCCGGTCCAGCCAGTCCAGCTGCTGGTTGTCGAGCTTGCGGTCTTCCTCGGCGGTCGAGCGCTTGATCTCGCCCTTGTAGTAGAGATCGGCGTCGGCCTTGACCGAACCGGTGACGTTGACCGTCTTGCCGATCAGCGAGCGGTCCTTCTTGACCATCTGCAACAGCTGGTTGCCGAAGTCGCGCGAGGTCAGGTCCATGATCTTGCCCGACGTCGTGCCCAGGTCGTCGTCCTGAACGCCCAGCTTCTTCATCATCGCCTCGGCGACGATGTAGTCGTAGTTCACGCCCTCCAGGGCGTTCACGTCGATGCGCTCGGGGTTCAGGTAGACCGGCACCGTCAGGGTGTGGGTCTCGAAGGTCGAGTAGCCCTGGGCCACGATGCGGCCGACCAGCACGACCAGGAAGATCATGGCGACGACGATCGCCGCCATGCCCTGGGCGCGGAACAGCTTCTCGGAGCGGTGGCGCTTCTTGAGCAGCGCGTCGCGGGCCGACTCGGCCGGGCGAGCGGCGGGAGCGCCGGGAGAGATGCCCGACGGGGACAGGGAAGCGTCAGTCATATTGTTCCCGGTACTTCTGGACGATGCGCAGGGCGATGATGTTGAGGCCCAGGGTGACCACGAACAGGGTCAGGCCCAGGCCGAAGGCCGACAGCGTCTTGGGGCTGTCGAATTCCTGGTCCCCGGTCAGCAGGGTGACGATCTGGACGGTCACGGTGGTGACGGTGTCCAGCGGGTTGGCGGTCAGCTTGGCCTGCAGGCCGGCGGCCATGGTGACGATCATGGTCTCGCCCACGGCGCGGGACACGGCCAGCAGCATGGCGGCCATGATCCCCGGCAGGGCGGCGGGCAGGACCACCTTCTTGACGGTCTCGGACTTGGTCGCGCCCATGGCGTAGCTGCCGTCGCGGAGCGACTGGGGCACGGCGTTGATGATGTCGTCCGACAGCGAGGAGACGAAGGGGATCAGCATGATGCCCATCACCACCCCGGCCACCAGGGCCATCTGGTTCTGGACCTGCATCAGGTACTGGGCGATCCCGTCCAGCGGGCCGCCGGCCATCTGCTCGCCGATGCCGTTGAAGAAGGCGCGGAACAGCGGACCCACGGTCAGGGCGGCGAAGAAGCCGTAGACCACGGTCGGCACCCCGGCCAGGATCTCCAGCAGCGGCTTGATGGTCGCCCGCATGCTCCGGCCGGCGTATTCCGACAGGTAGATCGCCGAGTAGAGGCCGATCGGCGCGGCCACCAGCATGGCGATCAGCATCACCAGGAAGGTGCCGGCGAACAGCGGCACGGCTCCGAAGGCGCCCGACGAGGCCACCTGATCGGCGCGCATGGCGATCTGCGGGGCCCATTCGGTGCCGAACAGGAAGCTGAGCGGCGAGACGCTCTCGAAGAAGCGCCAGCTCTCGTAGATCAGCGACATCACGATGCCGAGCGTGGTCAGGACGGCGGCGATCGAGCAGGCGATCAGCACGCCGGCGATCCAGCCCTCGACCCGGTTGCGGGCGCGGAACTCGGTGTTGATGCGCGGGGTGGCCAACAGGAAGCCGGCCAGGGCCAGCAGGCCGGCCAGGCCCAGGACCGAATAGCTGACGATGCCGTCGATGCGCTTGGCCTCGACGACCTTGGCGTCGAAGGCGGCCCGCAGCGGACCGTCATAGCTGACCTCGCTGGCGGCCTGGCCGGTGGCCACGGCGTTGACGTCGCTGAAGAACACGTCCTGGCGGTCGGGGGTCAGGGCCTGGACCGCCGCCGGCCGCTGGGCCTGCAGCATGGCGTCCTCGACCCGGCCGCCGAAGGTGGCGCCCAGCAGCAGCAGCAGCGCCGCCGGGGCGCCGGCCCACAGGGCGGCGTACAGGCCGTAGTAGTTCGGCAGCGAGTGCAGCTTGGCCTTGGAGCCGCCGGAGGACTTCAGCGCGCGGCTTCGGCCGGCCATGAAGGCCGCGCCTGAGAACAGGGCGAGGAACAGGAGCGAGAGCCAGGTCAGCATGCGTGCGGCGGGGTCTTGCAAGGGATGCGGTGACGGCGCACGACGCGCCGTACCGCCCACGCCGATCTATGCCGGGCGGGCGCCGACCTTATGCGACGTTTTCACGACAGTTTTGCGACAGCGCCCGGGACGGCGTCCGGAGCGGGGGTCTCCGAGGGGCCGCCGGAAGGCTCGGACGAGGTCCGGGCCATCGGGAAATAGACCCCGAACGTCGCCCCTTCGCCCTGGACGCTCTCCACCGTCATGCCGCCGCGGTGGCGGTTCATGATGTGCTTGACGATGGCCAGGCCCAGGCCGGTGCCGGACCGCTCGCCGCTCTTCTGGCCCTCGACCCGGTAGAATCGCTCGGTCAGGCGCGGCAGGTGCTCGCGCGCCATGCCGGGACCGCGGTCGCTGACCCGCAGGGAGGCGTAGCGCTCCTCCACCGCGTGGTCGGGGGTCAGCAGCGACATTCGGGCGGCGACCGGGTCGCGCGGCGCGGCGGCCATGTCGGCGGTCAGGCCCGAGAAGATCTCGACCCGCACCACGCCCTCGCGCGGCGTGTACTTGATGGCGTTGTCGACCAGGTTCTGGATCACCTGGACGATCTGGTCGCGGTCGCCCTCGACCACGGCCGCCCCGCGCGGCGGCAGGACGGGGTCGAAGGTCACGGCCTTGTCCTTGGTCTGGGGGGCCAGGGCGTCCAGGACGTCGATCGTCGCCATGGCCAGGTCCACCTGGCCCAGCGGCGGGATGTGCTCGTTGAGCTCGATTCGCGACAGGCTCATCAGGTCGTCGATCAGCCGCGCCATCCGCTCGGCCTGGGCCTGCATGATGCCCAGGAACCGGTCGCGCGCGCCGACGTCGTCCTTGGCGTGGCCTCGCAGGGTCTCGATGAAGCCCGACAGCGAGGCCAGGGGCGTGCGCAGCTCGTGGCTGGCGTTGGCCAGGAAGTCGGCCCGGGTGCGCTCGCTGCGGCGGGAATCGGTCTCGTCGCGCAGCACCAGCAGCGCCAGGCGCGATCCGCGCTCGTCCACGCCCAGCGGCGCGCAGTGCGCCGCCCATTCGCGGCCCTGGGCCCCGCCGCCGACATAGTCGACCGAGCGCCGCACGCCGCCGAACAGGCTCTCGTCCACCGCCTCCAGCACCTGCGGGCTGCGCAGGGCCGAGACCAGCAGCCCGCCGCGCGGCTGCAGCTTGAACAGCTCGCGCGCCGCGGCGTTGGCGAACACGAACCGCCGGCCGGTCAGGTCGTCGGCCTCCTCGGCGGCGATGACCATCAGGGGATCGGGCAGGGTCTCCAGAATCAGGCCGAACGGCGGCGGCTGGTCCAGCGCGGCCGGAACGGGCGCCGGGACGGCCTGGTCGGCGGATCGCCTCAGGGCCCGGCGGGCCAGGACATAGCCGGTTACGCCGCTGGCCAGGGCCAGGGGCACCGCCGCGGCGGTGTTGGCGCCGCCCGCCGCCGCCAGGGCCAGAAGGGCCCCGGGCCCGGCCAGGACAACGCCCCAGACGCCCAGGGGCGTGCTGGCGGACCCGTCGGAACGGGCTGACGAGGACGGCGAGGCCATCGGCATGCGGCAGTCTCGATTACGGCGAAGGGAGGATTCGGCGATCCAGATATGGCGCCCTGTGAACGCTTGCGATAGACCGTCAAACGCCTCGTAGCGCGACGTTGACGGAAAGCACCGCAATTTCGCCGCAACGTGCCGCAATCTGGGGTCTGGGTTTATCTCTAAGGTGTCGTTCGGAATGCAGCGCAAGGTCCTGGTCGCGACAGTCGCAACCGCTCCTCTCCTGGCCATGGCGTTCGGCGCTTATGCTGAGACGGTCATCACAACGGCCCGCACGACGCCGATCGCCACCGCGACGGCCTCGTCGACCAATACGGCCGACGACGTGAAGGTCGACACGGGCGGGGGGATCACCCTGACCACGGCCGGCCCGATGGTCACCGTGAACAGCAACAACAAGGTCACCCTGGGCGGCAACGGCCTGACCTCGGTCGGCGTCGACAACTCGACGGGCGTCCTGATCCAGGGCGGCACGACCGGCTCGGTGACCAACAACGCCGCCATCAGCCTGACCGAGGACTACACCCCGACCGACGACGACAAGGACGCCTCCGGCGCGGCCAAGCCCGACGGCGACCTGGACGGTCCCTTCGCCAAGGGGACCAACCGCTACGGCATCCGCCTGGTCGGCCCGGGCGTGTTCACCGGCGACATCGTCCAGAGCTCGACCGGCTCGATCACGATCGAAGGCAACAATTCGGCCGGCATCTCGCTGGAGAGCGGCCTGGTCGGCAACCTGACCACCGGCGGCGCGATCACCGTCACCGGCGACAACACCTACGGCGTCCACGTGGCCGCCCCCGTGACCGGCAAGGTCTCGATCAACGGCTCCACCAGCGTGACGGGCCTGAACGCCACCGGCGTGGCGATCGACGGCGACATCAACGGCGCCTTCGTCGTCCAGGGCGGCGTGAGCGCGACCGGCTACCGCTACACCACGCGCCCGTCCACCAAGGAACTGCGCGCCATCCTCGACGCCGACGACCTGCTGCAGGGCGGTTCGGCCGTGCGGGTCACCGCCAATGTCAGCGGCGGCGTGCTGCTGGACGTCCCGCCGCTGGACCTCGACTCGACCAAGACCGACGAGGACGGCGACGGCGTCGCCGACGCCAGCGAAGGCACGGCGGCCCTGGTCAGCTACGGCGCCGCCCCCACCCTGCTGATCGGCTCGGACACCCATTCGGTGGCCATCGGCGCGGTGGGCACGGGCGACAACGCCTACGGCCTGGTCAGCAAGGGCGGCGTCACGGCCAACGGCGTCTATGACGGCGTCTCGGCCACCGCGATCCAGATCGGCGGCAACGCCGGCCAGACCACCACCCTCGCCGGCGGCGCGCGGATCGACAGCACGGTCACCGCGACCGCCTACGAAGCCACGTCCACCGCCTTCCAGGTCAAGGCCGGCGCGTCGGTCCCGACCCTGTGGAACAAGGGCCAGATCTCGGTCTTCGGCATCTCGGAAGGCAATTTCGACGCCCGCGGGGTCGCCATCGACGCCGGCGCGACCATGACCACCCTGCGCAACGCCGGATCGATCGCGGCCACCCTGGGCGGCGAAAAGGGCAACGCCTACGGCGTGATCGACAATTCCGGCACGCTGACCACCATCGAGAACACCGGCCGGATCAGCGCCTCGGTCGTCGCGACCGACGACGCCGACGACAAGGACGACGCCGACAACGACGCCACCAACGAGGTGATCACCGGCAAGGCGATCGCCATCGACGTCAGCCACAACACCACCGGCGTGACCCTGACCCAGAACGGCGTCAACGACGGCGACGACGGCAAGGACGGCGTGGCCGACCCCGACGCGGACGGCGACGGCGTGGACGACGCGGACGAGCCGTCGATCGTGGGGGCCATCAACTTCGGCTCCGGCGCCGACACCTTCAACGTCCAGAACGGCGTCGTCATCGGCGACATCAGCTTCGGCGCCGGGGCGGACGCCCTGAACATCAGCGGCGGCGCGGCCGTGGTCGGCGCCCTGCGCGACTCGGACGGCCAGCTGGCGATCAATGTCGGCAAGGGCTCGCTGGGCCTGGCCAACGCCGAGACCATCAACGCCACCAGCCTGACCCTGGGCGCGGAAAGCAAGCTGCTGTTCACCGCCGACCCGGCGTCGGGCACGAACACCCACCTGGTGATCTCGGGCGCGGCCAACATCGCGTCCGGCGCCCAGCTGGGCCTGCGGCTGAACAGCCTGCTGACGGCCCCGACCAGCTACACCGTCATCACGGCGGGCACGCTGACGGCCGGCACGATCAACCAGGACCTGCTGGGCGGCACGCCGTACATGTACGTGGCCAGCAGCCGCGTCGACACCAACAACGTCTATCTGGACGTGCGCCAGCGCACGGCGGCCGAGATCGGCATGAACAAGGCCCAGACCTCGGCCTTCGACGTCACCAACGCGGCGCTGACCAAGGACGCCAACATCGCCAAGGCCTACCTGGCCCAGACCACCCACGACGGCTATCTGGGCCTCTACGACCAGATGATGCCCGACCAGGGCGAAGGCTTCTTCGCCGCCATGCAGGACGTCACCCACGCGATCGCGACCGCCACGGCCTTCCGGCCCGATCCGGGCGACCGCTACGGGCCCGACAGCCTGTGGGTCCAGGAGATCAACACCCTGGTGCGGCGCGACACCGACGCCTCCATGGGCTCCGACACCCAGGCCTTCGGCTTCGTCGGCGGCTACGAGGCCATGGGCGACGCCGGAGGCGCGCTGGGCCTGACCCTGGCCTTCGTCAGCATCGAAGAGCACGACATCGCCGCCAAGGTGGGCGAGCAGACCACCGGCAACTACCTGCAGCTGGGCGCCTACTGGCGCCGGGCGATCGGCGGCTGGCGCATGAACCTGGGCGGCGGCGGCGGCTACGGCTGGTACGACGGCGACCGGACGTTCAACACCGGCGACCTGGACGGCAACGGCACGGCCGACGTCCAGCTGCACAACACCGCCAAGTGGAACGGCTACACCTTCAACGCCTTCGCCGGCACGGCCTACGAGGCCAAGTTCGGCGGCCGTTACTTCGTCCGCCCCGAAGGCTATCTGAACTACCTCTATCTGAGCGAAGGCGAGCGCAAGGAGTCGGGCGGCGGGATCGGCTTCGACCAGATCGTCCACAAGCGCAAATCCGACGGCCTGACCGGCGACGTCGGCATCGTGCTCGGCGCCGACTACGGCCGCGACCTGTGGTGGCGTCCGGAAGTGCGGGTCGGCTATCGCCAGCTGCTGGCCGGCGAGATCGGCGACACGACCTTCAGCTACACCTACGCCGGCGCGCCCACCGCGACCCTGGCGTCGGCCAACGACAAGGACGGCGCGGTCACCCTGGGCTTCGCCCTGCGGGCCGGCACGCCGATGTCGTATCTGGCGCTGGAAGCCAACGCCGAGGCGGCCAAGAAGCAGAAACGCTACAATCTCAAGCTCACCGGCCGTGCGATGTTCTAGTCTTCGGGCCGCCCCCTGGACTTCGGGGGCAAACATGACGAACACTGACGAATAGGCCCGCGCTTCGGCGCGGGCCTTTTTTCGTTCGGGAATCCAGTAGCTTGACCATACGGCGACATCGGCCTCGCCGAGGGGCCTGAAGGAAAACTCAAAGCCCCGCGCCCTTATCTCTATTTAACACGTAGGAATAATCGTCTTTTGTCCACCGCAACAGCGACGCCGGCCGGGCGTCGAGAGGGGAAGACCATGACCAGAACACAGAAAGCCCTGCGCGCGGCCCTGATCGGCGGAGCCTCGCTCGTCGCCATGACCGGCGCGGCGCAGGCCCAGACCCTGACGCCCGAGCAGCAGCAGGCCCGGATCGAGGCGCTGGAAGCCCAGATCGAGGCCCTGTCCGGCCAGATCGCCGACCTGAAGGCCGCGACCGCCGCCAGCCTGAAGGACGTGCGCGCCGCCCAGTCCCAGACCACCGTCAGCGTCGCCAACGGCAAGCCCACCATCGCCTCGGGCGACGGCGCCTTCAGCGCCAACATCCACGCCGTGATGCAGCTGGACGCCACCTGGTACAACCAGGACAGCAACCTGCCGGCCAACACCGTGGGCCGCGACCTGAACAGCGGCACCAACTTCCGCCGCGCCCGCCTGGGCGTCGACGGCAAGGCCTTCAAGAACTTCGACTACGGCATCCTGCTGGACTTCGGCGGTTCGGGCACCGACGGTCCGGGCGCGCTGCAGGAGATCTACCTCCAGTACAACTACGCGCCGTTCAAGGTGAAGGTCGGGGCCTTCGCGCCGAACCTGGGCCTGGAGGACGCCGCCTCGACCAACGGCTCGCTGTTCCCCGAGCGCCCCGCCGGCGCCGAAGCCGCCCGCGGCCTGGCCGGCGCCGACCGCCGCATCTCGCTGCAGGCCCAGGCCGTCGGCGAGCGCTGGATCGTCTCGGGCGCCGTGACCGGGGCCAAGACCGGCGACGGAGCCACCTTCGACGAGCAGCTGGGCTATGTGGGCCGCGTCGCCTTCATCCCGTTCAAGGGCTACGACTGGCTGACCCATGTCGGCGTCAACGCCAGCAAGATCGCCCAGCCCGCCCAGATCGCCGCCGGCGGCGCCTATCCGATCACGGTCGAGGATCGTCCCGAGCTGCGCACCGACGGCACCCGCCTGGTCAGTTCCGGCGCGATCGACTCGTCGGGCGCCCGCCACTACGGCTTCGAACTGGCCGCCCAGAAGAAGAACTTCCTGATCCAGGGCGAGTACTTCGACATCGCGCTGGACCGCCGCAACAAGCCGGCCAACGTCACCGATCCGAAGTTCTACGGCTGGTACGTTGAAGGCGGCTGGGTGCTGACCGGCGAGCAGCGCAAGTACAATCCCGCCAACTTCGCCTTCGACGCCCCGGCCATCGACAATCCCTTCGATCCGAAGAAGGGCCAGTGGGGCGCCTGGGAACTGGCGGCGCGCTACTCGGTGCTGGACGTCAACCACCACGAATACGCCACCGTCGCGGCCGACCGCGTGCGCGGCGGCGTGCAGGAGATCGCCACCGTCGGCCTGAACTGGTTCCCCAATTCGGTGACCAAGTTCTCGCTGGACTATCTGGACGTCGACGTCGACCGTCGCGACGCCAGCGGCGCCCAGATCGGCCAGAGCTACAAGGCCGTCAACCTGCGCAGCCAGTACGCGTTCTAGGAATAGGCGAACCGGCGTCCCCGCGTCGCGGGGGCGCCGGCCGGCGCCTCCCGCGGCGTCGCCAGTCCGGGCCAGGCTGGTCGCAAAGCGTTCAAAAGATCCACCTTCTCACGCGAGCAACATCGCCATGATCAAAGATCTCAAAGCCCCCACGCGTCGCGGCCTCCTGGGCTCGGCCACCGCCGGCGCCGCGGCCCTGGCCGTCCCCGCCGCCCTGGCCGGTTCGGCCCACGCCCAGGGCGCCAAGCCGGTGACCCTGCTGAACGTCAGCTACGATCCGACCCGCGAGCTCTACAAGGACATCAACGCCGCCTACGCCAAGTACTGGAAGGAGAAGGTCGGCCAGGACCTGACCATCAACCAGTCGCACGGCGGCTCGGGCAAGCAGGCCCGCTCGGTGATCGACGGCCTGCAGGCCGACGTCGTCACCCTGGCGCTCGCCTACGACATCGACGAGATCTCGGCCAAAGCCAAGCTGCTGCCGGCCAACTGGCAGTCGCGCCTGCCGCAGAACTCGACCCCCTACACCTCGACGATCGTGTTCCTGGTCCGCAAGGGCAACCCGTGGAAGATCAAGGACTGGGGCGACCTGATCAAGCCGGGCATCGACGTGATCACCCCCAACCCGAAGACCTCGGGCGGCGCGCGCTGGAACTACCTGGCCGCCTGGGCCTGGGCCCTGAAGCAGCCGGGCGGCAACCCCGCCAAGGCCGAGGCCTTCGTCACCGAGCTGTTCAAGCACGTGCCCGTTCTGGACACCGGCGCCCGCGGCGCGACCACCAGCTTCACCCAGCGCGGCCTGGGCGACGTCCTGCTGTCCTGGGAGAACGAGGCCTACCTCGCCCAGGAGGAACTGCCGGGCAAGTTCGACATCGTCTATCCGTCGCTGTCGATCCTGGCCGAGCCGCCGGTGGCCCTGGTCGACAAGAACGTCGACCGCCACAAGACCCGCGTCGTGGCCGAGGGCTATCTGAACTTCCTCTACAGCCCCATCGCCCAGGACCTGATCGGCAAGAACCACTACCGCCCGCGCAACGCCCAGGCGGCCGCCAAGTACGCCGGCAAGTTCAAGTCGATCCCGCTGGTGACCATCGACGACACCTTCGGCGGCTGGAAGAAGGCCCAGGCCACCCACTTCAACGACGGCGGCGTCTTCGACCGGATCTACAAGCCCCGGTAAGCCGGCCTCGACCTTCCAGACCCTGGCGGCGGGAACCTTCGGGTTTCCGCCGTCTTGCGTTTCGCGGGACGGCGTTTTGGGTCAATGTCTGGAACCCGACCGCCAAAACGGCGTTCTGGGGAGCCACGGGGCATGTCGTAAAGGTCGGGCGTCCAGCGAATGACGGACATATTGCGGTCGGAACGGGCGGCGGAAGAACTGGCGGCTGAGCATGGGGCCGGCGATCCGTTCGCGGCGGCGATCCGCGCCACCCGCATGGCCATGATCGTCACCGACGCCCGCCAGCCCGACCATCCGATCATCTTCGCCAACAACGCCTTCCTGGCCCTGACCGGCTATCATCGCGACGAGGTGATCGGCCGCAACTGCCGCTTCCTGCAGGGACCCGACACCGATCCGGCCGCGATCGAGAAGCTGAGCGCGGCCGTCGCCAACGGCGAGGATATCGCCATCGACATCCTCAACTACCGCAAGGACGGCTCCACCTTCTGGAACGCCCTCTACCTGTCGCCGGTGCGCGGCAAGGACAGCGAGATCGTCTACTTCTTCGGCTCCCAGCTGAACGTCAGCGACAAGAAGCGCGTGGAGTTCGAGCTGGACGACACCCGCGACCGGCTGGAGGCGGCCGTCGCGGCCCGCACCGCCGACCTGACCCAGGCCCTGCAGCAGAAGACCGCCCTGCTCCACGAGGTCGACCACCGGGTCAAGAACAACCTCCAGCTCATCTCGTCCCTGCTGCTGCTGCAGAACCGCCGGGTCACCGATCCGGGGGTCAAGAACAGCCTGCGCGGCATGCTGGAGCGGGTCAGCGCCATCGCCACCGTCCACCGCCGCCTGTTCCAGAGCGAGGACGTCGAGCGCTTCGACGTCTCGGCCTTCGTGCGCGACCTGGTCAGCGACATGATGGGCGCGGCCCGGCGCGACGACATCAAGGTCAGCCTGGACCTGGAGCGCATCGACATCGCCGCCTCCAAGGCCGCGCCCCTGGCCCTGGTGATCAGCGAGCTGTTCTCCAACGCCCTGCGCCACGCCTTCCCGCCAGAGAGCATGGGGGCGGCCGTGGACGGCCGCGCCGGTGAGATCCTGGTGCGGATCACCCGCCAGGACGCCGAATTCCGGATCGAAATCGCCGACAACGGCGTTGGGGTGGAGAATTCCGCGTCGTCGGGCGGATTCGGTCTGACCATCGTCCAGCTGCTGTGCCAGCAGTTGAAGGCGCGCTCGGAGACCACGCCCGCCGATCCCGGAACCCGCGTGGTGGTGCACCTGCCGGTCAACGGCGTCCATCACTGAGACAAGGTTTGGATTAGGTGATGACCGAGCGTCCGCTCGACGTTTTGATCGTGGAAGACGAGGTCCTGCTGGCCACGGAACTGGAGTTCCTGGTCGAGGAGGTCGGCTGCCACGCCGTGGGCCTGGCCATGAGCTCGGACGAGGCCAAGGCCCTGGCCTGCGACCTGCGCCCCGACCTGGCCCTGGTCGACGTCCACCTGCGCGACGGTCCGACCGGCGTCGAGGTGGCGCGCACCATCCACGACGACTGCGGCGGCGTGGCCCTGTTCATGACCGCCAACGTCAAGCGCCTGCCCGACGACTTCGCCGGCGCCTGCGGGGTGATCGGCAAGCCCTATTCCGAGCACGGCGTGAAGACCGCCCTGACCTATCTGACGGTTTGCCTGCGCGAGGGCCAGGCGCCCGGCCCGCCGCCGGTCGGCCTGGAACTGGCCCCGGCCTACGCCCAGCGTTGGGGCCTGCCGGGCCTGGCCCGCGCCACCGGCTAGGCGATGGGCGTTCCGCTGATCGCCTCGGTCGTGGGGACGGCCGCCGCCCTGCTGTCGATCACCAGCTTCGCCCCGCAGATCGTCAAGATCTGGAAGGAGAAGGACGCGGAGTCGGTGTCGCTGCGCACCTATCTGGTCACCGTCACGGGCTTCGCGTGCTGGATTGCCTACGGCGTGCTGATCAAGGCCTGGCCGGTGATCGCCTCCAACACCGCCTGTCTGCTGATGTCCGGCGCGGTGCTGGCCCTGAAGTGGCGGTTCGGACGCAAGGACTCCGATCGATAACAACGTTACTTGATCCGGGAAGCGCGACAGTAGAGGCTGGGTCGGATCGCAGCGGCCGTTTTCGGGGGAGCCGCTCGCACCCAGGGGCCTTCCATGAACCGGAAACATCTCGCCGGCGCCGCCGTCCTGGCCGCGCTCCTCTCGACTTCGGCCTGGGCGCAGCAGTCGCCGGCTCCGGGCAGCCTGGAGGCGATCCAGGCCCTCCAATGCGACGCCAAGAAGGCCCAATGCAGCTTCAAGGCCTGCCCCACGGGCCAGAGCCCCGTCATGACCACGGCGCCCTGTGAGTGCGTCTGCAAGGCCGGCGAGGCCAAGCCGCCGATGACGCCGCTCCCGCCGCCGCCGTTGGTCCCGGTCGCGCCTCGCCCCTGAGCCGCCGTTTTTGGTGACAGGGGGGACGGGGTCCGCTATCGAGGCGCGCCTTTCGCCTTACAGGACCGCCGCCTTGACCGACGTCGCCGAGGAAGCGGGCTGGGCCACGGCCAAGACCCTGGCCGAAGCCCTGCCCTATATCCAGATCTACGACCGCGAGACGGTGGTCATCAAATATGGCGGCCACGCCATGGGCCAGGAGCAGGTGGCCAAGCTGTTCGCGGCCGACGTCGTGCTGCTCAAGCTGCTGGGCGTGCACCCCGTCGTGGTGCACGGCGGCGGCCCGCAGATCAGCCGCATGCTCGACAAGGCCGGCGTGAAGTCGACCTTCGTGGACGGGCTGCGCGTCACCGACGAAGCCACCATGGAAGTGGCCGAGATGGTGCTGTCGGGCGCCATCAACAAGGAAATCGCCAGCTGGATCACCCAGGCCGGCGCCGAGGCCGACGTGCGCGGCGTGGGCCTGTCGGGCAAGGACGCCCGCCTGATCACCGCCGAGAAGGTGACCCGCACCCGCAAGGATCCGGACAGCAACATCGAGCAGGCCGTCGACCTGGGCTTCGTGGGCGAGCCGACCAAGGTCGACCCGCACCTGATCCAGGCCCTGCTGACCTCGGAAACCGACTACATCCCGGTGATCGCCCCGATCGGCGTCTCGGCCCAGGGCGAGACCTTCAACATCAACGCCGACACCGTGGCCGGCGCCCTGGCGGGCGCCCTGAAGGCCAAGCGGATGCTGATGCTGACCGACATCAAGGGCGTGCTCGACGCCAACGGCGAACTGATCCGCCAGATGACGCTGGACGAGGCCCGCGAGCTGATCACGTCGGGCGTCGCCACCGGCGGCATGATCCCCAAGTTGGAGAACGCCATCCACGCCGTGGAGAGCGGCGTCGAGGCCGTGGTCATCCTGGACGGGCGCCGTCCCCACGCCATGCTGGTCGAACTGTTCAGCGAGCATGGCGCGGGTACGCTGATCTCGAAATGACGGTCGATCTCGCGCATGTCGAGACCTGGCTGTTCGACCTGGACAACACCCTCTATCCGGCCGAATGCGAGTTCATGGCCCTGATCGAGGGCAAGATGACCGACTTCATGGAGCGGACCACCGGCCTGCCCCGCGAAGAGGCCCGGGCGATCCAGAAGCGCTACTACCTCGAGCACGGCACCACCCTGGCCGGGCTGATGGCCCATCACGGCCTGGAGCCCAAGGCGTTCCTCGACGAGGTGCACGACGTCTCGATGGACCGGCTGACGCCGGACCCGGCGCTGCAGGCGGCCGTGGCGGCCCTGCCCGGCCGGCGGCTGGTGTTCACCAACGGCTCGCTGGGCCACGCCGAGCGGGTGCTGGCGCACCTGGGCCTGGCGCACCTGTTCGAGGACGTCTTCGCCATCGAGACGGCCGACTACATCCCCAAGCCCGCCATGGCGACGTTCGAGAAGGTGGTGGCCCGCCACGCCTTCGCCCCGCCCGCCACGGCCTTCTTCGAGGACAGCGAGAAGAACCTCGCCCCCGCCGCCCTGCTGGGCATGACCACCGTCCTGGTCGGCGCCCACGCGGCCGCCTCGACCGCCGACTTCGTCCATCACCGCACGCACGACCTCGCCGGGTTCCTGACCTCGGCGCGCCTGAAGGAAGCCTGACATGACCGCCCTGACCCTCGCCGACTTGCAAGCCGAAGTCGAAGCCGCCTGGGAGGCCCGCGACGGCGTCTCCACCGCCACCACCGGCCCGGTGCGCACGGCGGTCGAGGAGACCCTGCTGCTGATCGACGCCGGCAAGGCCCGGGTGTCGGAGAAGATCGACGGCGAGTGGACCACCCACCAGTGGCTGAAGAAGGCCGTGCTGCTGTCGTTCCGCCTGAACCCCAACAAGGTCATGCACGCCGGGACCCTGGGCGGCGCCGTGGGCCCGTGGTGGGACAAGGTCCCCAACAAGTTCGACGGCTGGGACGCCCCGCAGTTCGAGGCCGCCGGCTTCCGCGCCGTGCCCGGCTCGATCGTCCGCCGCGGCGCCTATGTCGGCAAGAACGTCATCCTGATGCCGTCGTTCGTGAACATCGGCGCCTATGTGGACGACAGCACCATGGTCGACACCTGGGTGACGGTCGGCTCGTGCGCCCAGATCGGCAAGCGCGTCCACCTGTCGGGCGGCGTGGGCATCGGCGGCGTGCTGGAGCCCCTGCAGGCCAACCCGACCATCATCGAGGACGACTGCTTCATCGGCGCCCGTTCGGAAGTGGTCGAGGGCGTCGTCGTCGGCGAGGGCAGCGTCCTGTCGATGGGCGTGTTCATCTCGGCCTCGACCAAGATCGTCGACCGCGCCACCGGAGCGGTCCACATCGGCAAGGTGCCGCCCTACAGCGTCGTCGTCCCCGGCAGCCTGCCCGACCCGAAGGGCGGCCCCAGCCTGTCGTGCGCCGTCATCGTCAAGACCGTGGACGCCAAGACCCGGTCGAAGACCTCGATCAACGACCTGTTGCGCGACTAAGCGTCGAAGACGAGGGCGTCCATGATCCAGACCCTGGACGCCCTGCGTCGCGGCGCGCTGGCGGGCGCGCGCGAGCTGACGCTGCGCGAGGGCCTGACCGAGTTCCCCCGCGAGATCCTCGACCTGGCAGACACCCTGGAGGTGCTGGACCTCAGCGGCAACGCCCTGACCGGCCTTCCCGACGACATCGGCCGGCTGGGCCGCCTGCGGGCCCTGTTCTGCTCGAACAACCGCTTCGACCGCCTGCCGCCCGGCCTGGGCGACTGCGCGGCGCTGAGCCAGCTGGGCTTCCGAGGGTGCGGCCTGCGGGAAGTCCCCGCCGAGGCCCTGCCGCCCGCCACGCGCTGGCTGACCCTGACCGACAACGCCGTCGAGACCCTGCCCGACGCCCTGGGCGAACGGCCGGCGCTGCAGAAGCTGCTGCTGGCGGGCAACCGCCTGACGGCCCTGCCGGAAACCCTGGCGGGCGCGGCGAACCTGGAGCTGCTGCGCCTGGCCGCCAACCGCCTGGAGGC
Source organism: Caulobacter sp. CCG-8 (assembly GCF_037402475.1). NCBI lineage: Bacteria > Pseudomonadati > Pseudomonadota > Alphaproteobacteria > Caulobacterales > Caulobacteraceae > Caulobacter > Caulobacter sp. CCG-8. The sequence goes on along the minus strand of NZ_JBBEUD010000020.1, from coordinate 17,793 downwards.
CCTGCCCGCCTGGCTGGCCGAGGCGCCGAGCCTGGCCTGGCTGGCCTGGGCCGGGAACCCGTTCGACCAGGGCGAGCCCAGCGCCCCCGAGGCGATCGCCTGGTCCGTCCTGAGCGTCGAGCGCCTGCTGGGCGCGGGCGCCTCGGGCGAGGTCCATCGGGCCCGGTGGACCGACGGCGCCGCGGCCCGTCCCGTGGCCCTCAAGCTGTTCAAGGACGCCATGACCAGCGACGGCCTGCCCGAGCGCGAGATCGCCGCCTGCCTGGCCGCCGGTGTCCACGCCAACCTGACCGGCGCCCTGGGCCGCCTGGCCGATCATCCCCACGGCGCGCAGGGCCTGCTGATGCCGCTGTTGCCGGAGGACTGGCGGGCCCTGGCCGGGCCGCCCAGCCGGGCCAGCTGCAGCCGCGACGTCTACGCCCCGGAACTGCGGCTGGACCTCGACGTCGCCCTCCGCCTGGCCCGGGACGTCGCGGCCGGCGCGGCGCACCTGCACGCGCGCGGCCTGTCGCACGGCGACCTCTACGCCCACAACACGCTGTGGGACGGCGCGACCGGCGCGGCGGTGCTCAGCGACTTCGGCGCCGCCTCGTTCCTGCCGGAGGGCCTCGGCGACCCGCTGGCCCGGCTGGACGTGCTGGCCTGGGGCCGGCTGCTGGGCGAACTGCTGGAGCGGACCGTGCAGCCCGCCCCGCCCGCCGTCCGGACCCTGCTGGCCGACTGCCTGAACCCCGCCCCCCACGCCCGGCCGAGCCTGGCCCACGCCCTGGACGTCCTGGCCGCCTGACGAGCCCCGGACGGGGACATGCCCATGGGCGTGTCCCCACGGCTTGGCTCGCTGGATGCTGATGGGGACACGCCGCGAGGGCATGCCCCCGGCTCCGTCCCCGCCTAGTACGGCGTCCCGTCCCTGTGGCGGTAGATGTCCTCCCCCGCCCGCGCCACCATGTCGATGTCACTGTAGGTGCAGGTGTCCTGCTCCGGCCGGCGCGAGCCCATCTCCAGCAGCACGGCCTCGCGGTCCGAGCGGTTCTCCAGGTGGTGGCCGTTGGCGACCCCGGCCTTGAAGCCCGCGCAGTCGCCGGCCCGCAGCACCGTCTCGGTCCCGTCCTCGACCAGCACCACCTCGCCCTCGACCACCCAGACGAACTCGTCCTCGGCGCTGTGCCAGTGGCGCTGGCTGCTCCACTGCCCCGGCGGCAGGCGCATCAGGTTGACGCCGAACTGGTCGAGGCCGGCCGCGTCGCCGAGAGCCCGGCGGCGACGCTCGCGGCACGGCGCGTCGTGCGGCGGCGGATAGTTGCTTCCCACGCGCAGCGGCGCGGCTTCGATGTCGATCTTGGGCATGGCGATCCGTGGAAGAAGCTTGCGCGGTTTGCGTCGGGCCTGAGGTAAGCCTAAAGCCAGGACAATGACTGACAACAGCCTCGCCCCCACCCTCGATCCCGTGGCCCTCGCCCAGGCGCTGATCCGCCGTCCGTCCGTGACCCCGGCCGACGAGGGGGCGATGGACGTGCTGCAGCGGCAACTCGAAGCGCTCGGCTTCAGCTGCCGCCGCATGAAGTTCGGCGAGATCGAGAACCTCTACGCCCGGCGCGGGACCGCGCGGCCCAACCTCTGCTTCGCCGGCCACACCGACGTGGTGCCCGTCGGTGACGACGCCGCCTGGACCGCTGGACCGTTCGAGGCCGAGATCAAGGACGGGGTCCTGTTCGGCCGGGGCGCGGTCGACATGAAGAGCGCCATCGCCGCCTTCGTCGCCGCCGTCTCGCGCCTGCCGCAGGACCTGCCGGGTTCGCTGAGCTTCCTGATCACCGGCGACGAGGAGGGCGTGGCCGAGGACGGCACCGTCAAGGTCGTCCAGGCCCTGGCCGCCGAGGGCGAGGTCATCGACCATTGCATCGTCGGCGAGCCGACCAGCGCCAACCTGCTGGGCGACATGGTCAAGATCGGCCGGCGCGGCAGCATCAACGCCTGGATCGCCGTGGACGGCAAGCAGGGCCACGTGGCCTATCCGCACCGCGCCGCCAACCCGATCCCGGTGATGGTCGACATCCTCACCCGCCTGCAGAGCCGGGTGCTGGACGACGGCTATACCGGCTTCCAGCCCTCGAACCTGGAAGTCACCACGGTGGACGTCGGCAACACCGCCACCAACGTCATCCCCGCCTCGGCCAAGGCCCGGATCAACATCCGCTTCAACCCGGCCCACAAGGGCAAGGACCTGGCCGCCTGGATCGAGCAGGAGTGCCGCGAGGCCGCCGAGGGCTTTTCGGGCCGGGTCGAGGCGCTGTGCAAGATCAGCGGCGAGGCCTTCCTGACCGAGCCGGGCGCCTTCACCGACGTGATCGTGGCCGCCGTCGGCGACGCCACCGGCCGCGTGCCCGAGCTCTCCACCACCGGCGGCACCAGCGACGCGCGGTTCATCCGCAGCCTGTGCCCGGTGGTCGAGTTCGGCCTGGTCGGCTCGACCATGCACCAGGTCGACGAGCGGGTCCCGGTCCAGGAGGTCGAGGCCCTGGCCGACATCTACCAGGCCCTGATCGGCCGTTATTTCGCGGCCTTCGCCTGATGGGCCGCGCCGCCCTGGCTAGCTGGCCCTTCTGGGCGCTCGCCTCGGCGGTCTTCGCAGCCCTGACCGCCATCCTGGCCAAGGTCGGGATCGACGGCGTCGGCTCCAACCTCGCCACCTTCATCCGCACGGTGGTGATCCTGGGCTTCGCCGGCCTGATCCTGACCGTGGCCGGCGAGTGGCGCGCCCCCGGCTCGATCGCCCCGCGCTCGTGGATGTTCCTGGTGCTGTCGGGCCTGGCCACCGGGGCCTCGTGGCTGTGCTACTTCCGGGCCCTGAAGCTGGGCGAGGCGGCCAAGGTCGCGCCGGTCGACAAGCTCAGCGTCGTGTTCGTGGCGATCATCGCCGCCGTGTTCCTGGGCGAGAAGCTGTCGCCGCTGAACTGGCTGGGCGTGGCCCTGATCGCGGCGGGGGCGGTGCTGGTGGCGGTTCGGATCTAGGGACGCGCATGGACGAGCTTTCGATCGCCGACGTCCTGGCCGAGGTGGCCGTGCTGGTGAAGCCGTACTTCGGCAAGGGCCGCCCCGCCGACTACATCCCCCAGCTGGCCTGCGTGCCGCCGACCAAGTTCGGCATGGCCGTGCGGCTGGTCTCGGGCGAGGAGGCGGTGATCGGCGACGCCGACGAGGGCTTCTCGGTCCAGAGCATCACCAAGGTCTTCTCGCTGGGGCTGGCCTTGAACCGCTTCGGCGACGAGGTCTGGACCCGGGTCGGCAAGGAGCCGTCGGGCACGCCGTTCAACCACCTCTCCCAGCTGGAATCCGAGGAAGGCGTGCCGCGCAACCCGTTCATCAACGCCGGGGCCATCGCCGTCTGCGACCAGCTGATGGACGTGTTCAAGGACCCGCCGGCCCTGGTGCGCGGCTTCGCGGGCTTCCTGGCCGGCGAGAAGGTCGAGATCGACGAGACGGTGGCGGCGTCCGAGCTGGCCAACGCCTGGCAGAACCGGGCCATCGCCAACCTGATGCGCGGCAAGGGCACGATCCACCACGACCCCGAGGCCGTGGTCGCCGCCTATTGCCGCCAGTGCGCCCTGACCATGAGCTGCCGCCAGCTGGCCCGCGCCATGCTGCCCCTGGCCGCCGGCGGCTTCTCGCCGATCGTCGAGGAGACGATCTTCCCCGAGCGCCTGTCGCGCCGCCTGAACGCCCTGCTGCTGACCTGCGGCATCTATGACAGCGTCGGCAGCTTCGCCTACCGCGTCGGCCTGCCGGCCAAGAGCGGCGTGGGCGGCGGCATCGTCGCCATCGTGCCGGGCAAGGCGGCGATCGCCGTGTGGTCGCCGGAGCTGGACCGGTTCGGCACCTCGGTGGTGGGGACCGTGGCCCTGGAGCGGTTCAGCCAGCTGACGAATTGTTCGGTGCTGTAGGCCGTAACGCGTCTTGAGCTGGATCAAGGCCGACGCCGGGCGCGTCGGGGAAGCTTCGCCGTCATCCCAACGGAGAGCTTCCATGCCCCCTTTCCTCACCCTCGTGGTCGTCGCCTTCGGCGCCTTCATGCTGGCCCTGGCGGTCGGCCAGATCCAGACGGCGCGGGCCGAGCGGGCGAAGAAGCGGTGAGATTGGCTCGAGGGATCAGCTCAAAACCGTTGTCATCCCGGAAGCCTCGTAGAGGCTGTCCGGGACCCAGGGGACTGGGCTGATACGGTGCGGTTCACCTGGGTCCCGGACAAGCGCTGCGCGCTTTCCGGGATGACAACCGTGGGGTCGGCATAAAGAGGCTTGGGCTCTTCGCCCCTACTCCCCCTCGTACCCCACGCCCGTCAGGTACAGCCCGTCCGACGGCGCCACCGGGCCGCAGGCCGTGCGGTCCCTGGCCTCCAGTGCGGCCTTGAGGTCGTCGGCGGTCCAGCGGCCCACCCCGACCTCGACCAGGGTGCCGGTCATCGACCGCACCTGTCGGTGCAGGAACGAGCGGGCCTCGAACACCAGATGGACCTCCTCGCCGACGCGGCTGACGCGGGCCACGTCCAGGGTCTTGAGCGGCGACTTCGCCTGGCAGGCCATGTCGCGGAAGGTCGTGAAGTCGTGCAGCCCGACCAGGGCCTGGGCGGCCGCGTGCATGCCCTCGGCGTCGAGGGCTTTCTTCATGTGCCAGACCTTGCCCTTGTCGAGGGCCGGCGGGGCGCGGCGGTTGAGGATGCGGTAGAGGTAGCGCCGCTCGTCGGCCGAGAACCGGGCGTGCCAGCCCTCCGGCGCGACCGACGCGTCCAACACGCTGACCGCCTCGCGCGTCAGGTGGGCGTTCAGGGCGTTCATCACCGTCTCGGCCGGCCAGTCGCGCTCGAGATCGACATGCACCACCTGGCCCGTCGCGTGGACGCCGGTGTCGGTGCGGCCGGCGGCGGCCACGCGGATCTCCTGGCCGGTGAAGGCCTTCACCGCCGCCTCCAGCGCCCCCTGCACCGACGGCTGCGAGGCCTGGGCCTGGAAGCCGTTATAGGGCCGGCCGTCATACTCGATCGTCAGGCGGTAGCGGGGCATCAGGCCAGGACCGTTCCGGCCGCCAGCGGGAAGCCGCGCAGGAAGACCTCGGCCTCCTGCACGCCCTTGCCCTCGCGCTGGGCCTTGAGCAGGCGCACCGCGCCCTCCCCGCAGGCGATCAGCAGGGCGTCGTCCAGCACCGCGCCCGGCGAGCCGTCGGCGTCCTCGACGCGCGACAGCAGGGCCTTCACGCGGACAGGGCCCTTGTCGGACGGCGCCTCGAACCAGGCGCCGGGGAACGGCGACAGGCCCCGGATGTGGCGGTCGACCTCGGCGGCCGGACGGGTCCAGTCGATGCGGGCCTCGGCCGACTTGATCTTCTTGGCGTAGGTCACGCCCTCTTCCGCCTGCGGGACCTCGCGGGCCGCGCCGCGCTCGATGGCGGCCAGGGCGACGGGCAGCATGCGCGAGCCGACGGCGGCCAGCTTGTCGTGCAGGCTGCCGGCGGTCTCCAGGGCGTCGATCCGCACCTGCTCGCCCATCAGCACCGGGCCTTCGTCCAGGCCCTCGCTCATCCGCATCACCTGGACGCCGGTCACCGCGTCGCCGGCCATGATCGCCCGCTGGATCGGGGCGGCGCCGCGCCAGCGCGGCAGCAGGCTGGCGTGCAGGTTGAAGCAGCCCAGGCGCGGGGCCTCCAGCACGGCCTTCACCAGGATCTGGCCGAAGGCCACCACCACGGCGGCGTCCAGGTCGAGCGCCTGGAAGGCCGCGATCTCCTCGGGGGTCTTCATCGACACCGGCGTGCGCACCGGCAGGCCCAGACTCTCGGCGAAGGCGTGGACCGGCGAGGGCTTCAGGTCCTGGCCGCGACCGCGCGGGGCGGGCGGTTGGGAATAGACGCAGGCGATCTCGTGGCCGGCGGCGACGAGTTCGGCCAGGCAGGCGACGGAGAAATCGGGGGTTCCGAGGAAGGCGAGGCGCATGGCGGACGTTTAGACGGCCCAGGCGTTCTTAGAAAGGCTGGCGCGAAGAGGGGGGGTGCGACATGAGTCGGAACCTCGACCATGGACCGCCGTTCTATGGGCGACGCCATTTCCAGGAGGAAACGCCATGCGCTCCATCGCCCTCTTCGCCGTCGCCGGCCTGGCCGCCCTGTCGCTGGCCGCCTGCTCGGACGAGCACGCCACCCAGATCAAGGAAGGCGCCAAGGCCGCCGGCACCGAGATCAAGCAGGCCGCCGTCGACATCAAGAACGACCCCGACGTCAAGGAAGCCGGCACGGCTCTGAAGGAAAGCACCGAGGAAGCCGCCGCCGACGCCAAGGTCGCGGCCGGCGAGGCGGTCGACAAGGCCAAGGAGGCCGGCGCCAAGGCCGGTCAGGAAACCAAGGAAGCCGCGGCCGACATCAACGCCGACGCCAAGAAGGCCGGTTCGAACGCCAAGAAGGAAGTCCACGAGGCGACGAAGTAGGCGTCGGCGCGCGAAGAAGGGGACACACACTCACGGCAAGGCTTGCGCCGACTGGGCGCGGTCGTGGGGTGAGTGTGTGTCCCCCACGTCGTCCGCTGAGTTAGGCCGCGCGGCGGGCCTTCTTGACCTTGCTGATCGCCCGGTCGCGCTTCAGGCGCGACAGGTGGTCGATGAACAGCACGCCCTTCAGGTGGTCCATCTCGTGCTGGATGCAGACGGCGAACATGCCGTCGGCCTCTTCCTCGATCGGCTGGCCCTGGTAGTCCAGATAGGTCAGCTTCACGCGGGCCGGGCGCTCGACGGCGTCGTAGACCTCGGGCACCGACAGGCAGCCTTCCTCGTACGAGAACAGCTCCTCGGACTCCCAGGTGATCTTCGGATTGACGAAGTAGCGCGGGGCCGGCTCCTCGCCCTCGCGGGCCAGGTCCATGACGATGACATTGACCAGCTCGCCGACCTGCACGGCGGCCAGGCCGATGCCCGGGGCGTCGTACATGGTCTCCAGCATGTCATCCATCAGGGCGCGCAGCGCGTCGGTGACGGCTGGCACGTCCTTGGAGACCTGCTTCAGGATCGCCAGATCGGCGGAATTATCGACGGTGAGGATGCGACGGATGGCCATAACGACTGTCAGGTAAGCGCCGCGCCGCCCGGGGTCAAGGCGACGGAGGGACGCGGCCCGTGGCCGCACCTCCTCAAAAATCCGCTCATCCCGGCGAATGCCGGGACCCAGATGGAATGGCGGTGGGACGGACACCACGACCTCAGCGCCCTTCCAATCAACCGCTCCGCCTTAGGATCTGGGTCCCGGCATTCGCCGGGATGAGCGGAGATGGAGGGCGCTAGGACTTGGCCTGCAGCTTCGGCGTTTCGTCCGCCGCCAGCTTGATCAGCGGCCGCACCGAGCCCTCGACCGGGGTCAGCTCGCTGATCTCCTTGCCCTCGTGGTCGACCGACAGGTCCTCGAAGCGGCGGGCCTGGGTCAGGACCTGGCTTTCCAGCGAGCCGACGAACTGGTTGTAGCGGCCCACGGCCGCCTCCAGCGCCTTGCCCACCGAGCCGGCGTGGGCGCCCATCACGGCGATGCGCTTGTAGAGCTCGCGGCCCACCGCGACGATGTTGGCGGCGTTCTTGGCCTGGTCCTCGGCCCGCCAGCCGTAGGCGACGGCCTTGCACAGGGCGAACAGGGTGGTGGGGGTGACCAGCAGCACCCGGCGGTCCATGGCCTCGGTCATCAGGTCGGGCAGGCGGTCCAGCGCGGCCGCGAGGAAGCCGTCGCCGGGCACGAACATGGCCACGAAGTCGGGCGAGCCCTCGCTGGCGAACTGGTCCCAATAGGCCTTCGCCGAAAGGCCCTGCATGTGGGCGCGGACGCTGGCGGCGTGGCGGGCCAGGGCGCTTTCGCGCAGATGCTCCTCGGTGGCCTCCTGGGCCTCGAGGAAGGCGTTCAGCGAGCACTTGGCGTCGATCACGAACACCCCGCCGCCCGGCATCTTGACCTTCACGTCGGGGCGGCGACGGCCCTCCTCGCTCTCGACGCTGAACTGCTCGACGAAGTCGAAGCGGCTGTTGAGGCCAGCGGCCTCAAGAACGTTACGTAAAGTCTGCTCGCCCCAACGCCCCTGGACCCCGGCCCCGCGCCGCAGGGCGGCCGACAGCTTGCGGGCCTCGAACTGGGTGGCGGTCGAGGCCTCCATCAGGGCGGCGATCTGGGCCTTGAGGCCGCCGGTCTCTTCCGCCCGCGCCTTCTCGACGGCGGTGACCTGGGCCTCGAACTTGGCCAGGGTCTCGGCCACGGGCTTGAGCTGGGCCTCCAGGCGCTGCTGGCTGAGCAGTTCGCGGCTCTTGAAGTTCTCCTCGGTGCGCTTGATCAGGGCCTCGGCCACCGTGTTGGCGGTCATGGTCGCCTGCTGGGCGGCCTGGGCGCGGATCAGTTCGGCCTGGGTGGCGGCCTGGTCCTCCAGCAGCCGCGCGCGCTCGCCGGCCTGGACCAGCTGCTCGTTCAGTTGCCAGGCCTTGGCCTCGGCCCGGGTGGCGCGGCCCAGGGCCCAGACGGCGAACGCCCCGGCGGCGACGGCCGCCAGCAGCAGGACCAGGGCGAGGATCAGGAACGGATCGGAGAAGTTCATGCTCCGTTCTTAGCCGGAGTCGCCGGTTCCAGGAAGGGCGCGCTCGAAAGCCCGGCGGCGAGCGGCTAGAGAGGGGCCATGTCACGACTCTGGATCATCGGACCCGGCGCGGTCGGCAGGACCCTGGGACGGCTGTTCCATGACCGGGGCGTCTTCGCGGTCGCCGGGATCGTCGGGCGGGCGCGGGCGAGCGCCGAGGCGGCGCGGGCCTTCATCGGCGGCGGCCAGGCGGCGGACGCGGCCACGCCCACGACCGGCGACGTGGTGATGATCTCCACCCGCGACGGCGAGATCGACGCGGTCGCCGCCGCCCTGGCCGACGGCGTCGATCCGGCGGGGCTGGTCGTCTTCCACTGCAGCGGGGCGCGGGACCTGGCGCCGCTGGAGCCCCTGCGCCGGCGCGGGGCGGCGGTGGCGGCCCTGCATCCGGTCAAGGCCTTCGCCGATCCGGCCCGCGAGGTCGCCACCTTCGACGGCGTGGTCTGCACCCTGCAGGGCGATGCGGCGGCCCTGGCGGTGCTGGCCCCGGCCGTGGCGGCCATCGGCGGCGCACCGGTGGTGCTGCCGCAGGGCGTCGACCGGCGGCTCTATCACGCGGGGACGGTGTTCGCCTCGAACTACCTGGCGGCGCTGGTCCAGGCCGGGCTGGACGCCCACGCGGCGGCGGGGATCGACGGCGAGACGGCCCTGAAAATCCTGTCGCCCATCCTGCGCGACGCCCTGGACGCGATCCTGGACAAGGGCCCGGTCGCCGCCCTGACCGGGCCGATCGCGCGGGGGGATGCGGCGACGGTCGCGGCGCAGGTGGAGGCGCTGGCGGCGCGGGACGCGGGGCTGGCGGAGCTCTATGCGGCGCTGGGGCGGAAGACGGTCGAGCTGGCGCGGCGCAAGACGCCGGGGCTGGCGCTGGGGGCGGTGGCGGAGGCCCTGAAGCGTTAGTCGCACACTTACTTGCCCCCACCTGGCGACTGCGTCGCCTGTCCGCCCCCGTAGGGGGCGGAGCCGCACGGCGCCGGCGGTTCGAAGGCTCCGCCCCCTACGGGGGCGGACAGACCGCGAAGCGGTCAGGTGGGGGCAAGGGGGTGAGCCACCGACCTAAGCCGGCCGACGCGCCCGCAGCGCCTGGGCGATGGTCCCGTCGTCCAGCCAGTCCAGGTCGCCGCCCACCGGCACGCCCCGCGCCAGCATGGTCACCGACACGCCCGTCGGGGCCAGGCGGTCGGCCAGGTAGTGGGCCGTGGTCTGGCCGTCGACGGTGGCCGGCAGGGCCAGGATCACCTCGGCGATCTCGCTGGCGTTCGCCCGGCCCAGCAGCTCGCCCACCCGCAGCGCCTCGGGACCGATGCCGTCCAGGGCCGAAAGCAGGCCGCCCAGCACGTGGTAGCGGCCCTTGAACGAGCCGCCGCGCTCCATGGCCCAGACCGAGCCGACCTCCTCGACCACGCACAGCAGGCGGTTGTCGCGGGTGGCGTCCGAGCAGATGGCGCAGGGGTCGGAGGTGTCGAGCGAGCCGCACACCGAGCAGGTGCGCACCTTGGCCTGGGCCTCGACCATGGCCGCCGTCAGCGGCGCCAGCAGGGTGTCGCGCTTCTTCAGCAGGGCCAGGGCCGCGCGCCGGCCCGAGCGCGGACCCAGGCCCGGCAGCTTGGACAGCAGGGCGATCAGGCGCTCGATCTCGGGTCCGGCGGAGGCGGCCATCAGGGTTTCGCGACCCGCGTGACCTGCGAATAGACCACCCGCCACTGGCCGTCGCGCTTGGCCCAGGTGTCGACGAACCGCACGACGAGCGCGAAGCGCTGGCCGCCGTCGGTCCCGGTCATGTTGACCCGGCCGCCCAGCAGGGCGGTGTCGCCGAACACCTTCTCGACCGGCTCCTCGATCGTGAACGGGTCCAGCTTGAAGCCGGGGGCCACGTAGTCGGCGATCAGCCGCGCCTTGTCCTGGACCTGGCCCGCGCCGTTGACCAGCACGTAGTCGTCGGCCACCAGCCGCTCCAGCGCCGCGCGGTCGCCGTTCACCTGGGCCGCGTCATACGCGTGCGCCGCCGCGGCCAGGTCGGCCGGCAGGGGCGCGGCCAGGGCGCCGCCCGGAACGGTCAGCGCCAGGGCGATCAGGGCGGTACGGAAATGGAGCATTTGATCTCCTGGTTTCTTTGATCCCGCTCATCCCGGCGAATGCCGGGACCCAGATGGAATGGCGGTGCGACTGACGCCTTGGGCTCGGAACCCTTCCCGTCAACCTCTCCGCTTTGGGATCTGGGTCCCGGCGTTCGCCGGGATGAGCGGAGTATGGAGCGAACCGGAAAGGCCTAGAACTTCATACCCGGCAGGCCGCCCATCATCCCGGCCATCGGGCCGGCGGCTTCCTGCAGCATCTGCTCGCGCTGGCCGTTCAGCTTGGACAGGGCCACGGCGTGGGCGGCGACGACCAGGTCGGCGATGACCTCGCCCTCGCCGGGCTGGATCAGCTCCTCGTCCAGGACGACCTTCAACAGCTCGCCCGAGCCCCGGAGGGTGACGGTGACCATGCCGCCGCCGGCGGCGCCTTCGGCCGTCAGCTCCAGGATTTTGGCTTGGGCGTCGGCCAGCTTCTGCTGCATGGCCTGGGCCTGCTTCATCAGGCCGCCGAGGTCTTTCATGGGGTCACTCCAGGTCTAGGGGACGCGCGCGCGTCATTCTTCCAGTTCGTCCGGCTCGATCGGCGGCGCCTCGGGCGTCATGATCGTGCGGACCTCGACGATCTCGGCGCCGGGGAAGGCGTCCAGCACCGAGGCGACGAAGGGATCCGAGCGGATCGCGTCCATCTCCTCGCGCTGCTCGCGCTTCTGGCGCTCCATCAGGCTCTCGGCCCCGCCGCCGCCCTCGGCCGCCACCAGCCAGGGCTGGCCGGTCCACTCCTTCAGCGCGCGGACCAGGCGTCCGGCCAGGTTGCCGGGCGCGCCGGGCGCGGCCTCGAAGGTGATCGCCCCGGGACGGAAGCTGATCGGGCGGACATATTGCTCGACGTCTAGGCGCAGGCCGATGTCGCGCTTCTCGGCGATCAGCTTCACGACGTCTTCGAACGAGGCCAGGACCGGCGCGGCCGGGGCCATCGGCGCGGCCATCACCCGGGCCTGGGGGTTGACGGCCCCGCCGCCTCCGCCGCCGATCGAGCCGCCACCACCGCCGCCCGGACCGCCGCCGACCGGCTGGCCGTCGCGCAGGGCCTTCAGGGCTTCCTCGGGACCGGGCAGATCGGCCGCGTAGCACAGGCGGATGATGGCCATCTCGGCCGCGGCCATGGCGTCGGGCGCGCGGCGCACCTCGTCATGGGCCTTCAGCAGCATCTGCCACAGGCGCGCCAGGGTCCCCGGCGAGGTCTGGGCCCCGATGGCGGTCAGGCGGGCGGCCTGCTCCTTGGGCATGGACAGGGCGTCGGGCCCCAGGGCCTTGGCCACCGACGCGGCGTGGCAGTGGTCCAGCAGGTCGAGCATGACCACCGCCGGATCGGCCCCGAAGCCCCAGAGGGCGCGGAAGCCCTTCAGCGACTCGCCAGGCTTGCCGCTCATGACGTTCTCGAACAGGGCGATCGTCTGGCCGCGGTCGGCCAGGCCCAGCATGTCGCGGACCACGGCGGCCGTGACGGTCGAGCCGCGCTCGCCCTGGACGATGGCCTGGTCCAGAAGGGAGAGGCCGTCGCGCACCGAACCCTCGGCGGCGCGGGCGATCAGGGCCAGGCCGTCTTCCTCGACCTTGGCCCCCTCCTTGGCGGCGATCCGGCCGAAGTGCTTGACCAGCACGTCCGGCTCGACCCGGCGCAGGTCGAAGCGCTGGGTGCGCGACAGGATCGTCACCGGCACCTTGCGGATCTCGGTGGTGGCGAAGATGAACTTGGCGTGCGGCGGCGGCTCTTCCAGCGTCTTCAGCAGGGCGTTGAACGCCGCCGTCGACAGCATGTGCACTTCGTCGATGATGTAGACCTTGTAGCGCGCCTCGACCGGGGCGTAGCGCACCCCGTCCAGCAGCTCGCGCATCTCGTCGACCTTGGTGCGGCTGGCGGCGTCCAGCTCCAGCACGTCCATGTGCCGGCCTTCGATGATCGCCTTGCAGTGCCGTCCTTCGACGGTCAGGTCGACCGAGGGACCGTGGACGGTGTCGGTCTCGTAGTTCAGGGCCCGGGCCAGCAGGCGGGCGGTCGTGGTCTTGCCGACGCCCCGCACGCCGGTGAGCATGAAGGCGTGGGCGATGCGGCCGGTCGAGAACGCGTTGGCCAGGGTGCGGACCATGGCCTCCTGGCCGATCAGGTCCTCGAAGGTGCGCGGCCGGTACTTGCGCGCCAGCACGGTGTAGGCGGCGTCGGGATCGCTGAGGCTCTCGGCCGTCGGCGGCGCGGCCGGCGCCGGGGCGGCGGGCGCGGAGTCGGGCGTACCGGCTTGCAGCGGCTCGTCAGCAGGAGGACCGCCGAAGATGTCGACGGTGTTCTCGTCGCGTTCGGCGGGCTCTTCATCCCACGGCGGCGCGGAATCGGTCGTGAGGTCGTCGTGGTCGGCCATGGCGTGAGTGTAGTGTGCGGAAGGGCGCAGCAAAAGGCTCGCGCCGCGCTTGGGGCGTTGTTGCTGTCGGAATTTGGGGAAAGGTGGAGACCGGCAGACGACCCGGAGCGAAACTCGTTGTGGCTGCTGCCTCTCGGCCCTGACCAGGTTGGCGAGGACTCCGCCCGTCGCCGATCTCCAAGGCCTATATCGCGACTCAACGCCCGCGATGCAAGTCACAAGCTCCGGAGCCGTGACGACTCTTCGTCGCGGATGTTAGAGATTCGTCATGGCTCTTTCGATCATCACCAACATCTTCGCCGGCAATCCGCTCGACCGCGCCAGCGAGCGCCGGGGCGACGAGGCCTGGCTGGCCGAGAAGGCCGACGACCCGCACTCGCTGGCCGTGGCCATCTGGAACGGCAAGGCGCTGGTCGAGGACATCACGGACGAGGAGGGCAAGGTCAGCGGGGCCCAGATCGCCTATCTGCGCGCCGACATGGCCAAGGACCTGTCGGCCACGCCCGAGCGCCTGCTGTTCCTGGGCCTGTGGAAGGACATCGCGGTGTTCGCCGTCGACCTGGAGGGCGGGGCCGATCCGGCCGAGGGGCCGCTGCAGGGGCTGGGCCGGTTCGAGGAGCTGCGCGGCGTCGCCCTGACCCTGCCGCCGCCCGACGCCGGCATCCTGGCCACGGCCAAGTCGATGTTCGAATGGCGGCGCAAGCACAAGTGGTGCAGCAACTGCGGCCAGGAGACCAACGTCACCGACGGCGGCTGGAAGCGGCAGTGCTCCTCGTGCCAGACCGAACACTTCCCGCGCACCGACCCGGTGGCGATCATGCTGGCCCTGCACGAGGGCCGCTGCCTGCTGGGCCGCCAGGCCGGCTGGCCGCCCGGCATGTACTCGGCCCTGGCCGGCTTCGTGGAGCCCGGCGAGACGATCGAGGAGGCCTGCGCCCGCGAGCTGATGGAGGAGGCGGGCCTCACCGCCGTCGCCGTCCGCTACCACTCCAGCCAGCCCTGGCCGTGGCCCTCGTCGCTGATGATGGGCCTGATGGCCGACGTCGACAGCGACGTGGCCGCCCCCGACCAGACCGAGCTGGAAGCGGTGAAATGGTTCACCAAGGACGAGGCCAAGGCCCTGATCCGCGGCGAGCTGGAAGGCTTCTTCGCCCCGCCGCCCCTGGCCATCGCGCACCAGCTGATCAAGGCCTGGGCGGAGGGGGAGGACTAGATCCTCCCCCTCAGGGGGAGGTGGCCCGCAGGGCCGGAGGGGGTTTCACCCGCCGGCTCGGCAAGCCCCCTCCGTCGCTCCGCGACACCTCCCCCAAGGGGGGAGGATCTTCTAGCCGAACAGCACCAGCAGCTCCCGCACCACCATCCACGCCAGGGCGATGGTCGACAGCGAGAACAGCAGGAAGCGCACCAGCACGATGTTGACGCTGACCTGCACCAGGCTGTGCAGCACGCGCAGGGCGACGAAGGCCCAGGCCAGCTTGACCGCCAGGGGATCGCCGTGGCCGGCGACCTGGATGGCCAGGGCGGCCGCGTAGAAGATCGTCGGCTGCTCCATCAGGTGGTTGTAGTTGTCGGCCGCCTGGCGGGCGGGCGCGGGCAGGCCGTTCAGGCTGCCCGGAAAGGCCGCGTCCTGCGGCTTGATCCCGGCCTTGCTCATGGCTGGCATGCGCTGGACGTACATCCACAGCCAGATGACCAGCGACCAGGCCACCAGCGCCATCACCGGCGCGATCAGGGTGTTCATTGTCGTTCCCTCCCCGGAACTCTTGCTTGTGCCGGGGAGGTTAGTCGCGGAACGCCGTTATGGCGAAGCCTGCCGCGACGTCAGGCCCGGTCAGGCGAGATCAGGCGAGATCAGGCCGCGGGCGAGAAGCGCGCCCGGATCGCGGCGGGGACCGCGCCGAGCAGCAGGCCGACGCCCAGGGGCGCCAGCGCTTCGGCCAGGCTGGGCGCGATCACGATCAGCTCGCTGGTGTGCGTGGCCTGCACGGCCCGGACGATGGACAGGATCGTGAACAGCGTCGCCACCAGCCCCAGGCCGGGCGGCAGGAGGCTGAGGATCGACAGCGCCGAGGGATCGTCGGCGCGCGCCTTCGTCAGGCTGCCGACCGCAAGGGCCGCGATCCAGATCCCCAGGCCGATCAACACCAGATAGATCATCTTGGTCAGCAGGCCGGCCGTGATCACCAGGAGGCCGAAGGTGGTCAGCGGATTGGCCGGCATGCCCGCCCAGATCGCCAGGCCGATCGCCCCGACCAGCACCGCGCCGCCCGCGAGGCCCAGAATCCACGGCAAGCTCTTCATCACTCTAGTCCCCCGAGCGCGGCCGGAAGCGACCGCGCCAAGGTCAAGCTAGAGACAACCGCCGAGGGTCGCAACGCCGCCTAGACGCGATCCCGGAAAGGGTCGGCCGGATAGACGCCCAGAACCTCGAACTTCTCGGAGAAGAACTTCAGCTCGTCGAAGGCCAGGGCCAGGGGTCGGTCCTCGGGGCGGCCGTCGACCTCGGCGTAGAAGAAGGTGGCCGTGAAGGCCCCGCCCTCCATGTAGCTTTCCAGCTTGGTCATGTTGACGCCGTTGGTCGCGAACCCGCCCAGCGCCTTGTAGAGGGCGGCCGGCAGGTTGCGGACCTTGAACACGAAGCTGGTCACGCAGCGGTGGGTGAACGGCGGCGCGGCCGGCGACTTGTCGGCCGTCATCACCAGGAAGCGCGTGGTGTTGTTGCGCTCGTCCTCGATGTCCTTGGCCAGGATGTCCAGGCCGTAGATCTCGGCGGCCAGGGCCGGGGCCACGGCGGCGCGGGTCGGGTCGGGCTTCAGGGCCAGGGCCTTGGCGGCGCCCGCCGTGTCGCCGGCGCTCTCGTGGGCCAGGCCCAGCTTCTTGAGGCTTTGGCGGCACTGGGAAAGCGCGATCGGCATCGAGCTGGCGATCTTCACCGTCTCCAGCGTCACGCCCTTGTTGGCCATCAGCTGGAAGCGGATCGGCTTGAAGCGCTCGCCGATGATCTTCAGGCCCGAGGCGGGCAAGAGATGGTGGACGTCGGCCACGCGACCGGCGATCGAGTTCTCGATCGGGATCATGCCCAGCTGGCAGGCGCCCGACTTGATGGCCTCGAACGCCTCCTCGAAGGTGGCGCAGGGCACGGCCTCGTAGTCGGGGAAATAGGTGCGGCACGCCTCGTGGCTGTTGGCGCCGGGTTCGCCCTGGAAGGCGATCTTCTTGAGGATGCTCATGCTGACTTTCCGGCCGCGTAGGCGCGGGCCGCTTCAAGGTCGGAAGGATTGTCGACGGAGATCGGGGCCTCGGCGGCCACGGCGGCGCGCAGCTGCAGGCCCAGTTCCATGGCGCGCAGCTGCTCCAGCTTCTCGCGCTTCTCCAGCGGCGAGGGCGGGGCGGCGTTGAAGGCTTCCAGCGCCGCGCGGCGATAGCCGTAGATGCCGATGTGCCGCCAGATCGGCGCGTCGCCGTAGAGGGTGGAGCGGGTGAAATAGAGGGCCCGACCCGACAGGCCGTCCTGCTCCATGGCGAGCACGGCCTTGACGACGTCGGGATTGGACCGGTCGGCGGGCGAGGCTTCCGGCGCGACCACGGTGGCGATGTCGCAGCCCGGATGGGCGCCCAGCAGGTCGGCGCAGGCGCTCAGCACCGAAGGCTGCACGAACGGCATGTCGCCCTGCAGGTTGATGACCACGTCGTGGCGGCGCTCGGGATCCAGCTCCTCCAGGGCCGCCAGGATGCGGTCCGAACCCGAGGGCAGGCCCGGATCGGTCAGGACCGCCGTGCCGCCGGCCTTCCGGACCGCATGGACGATCGAGATGTCGCCCGCCGCCACGGCCACCGGGCCGATTCCCGCGGCCTGGGCCTGGCGCAGCACGCGCACGATCATCGACACGCCGCCGATGTCGGCCAGCGGCTTGTCGGGGAGGCGGGTGGCCGCCATGCGGGCCGGAATGACGACGATGGGGTTCATGAGAGGCCGATGCGGGGTCAAAACCGTTGCTGCCCGGTTGCGCCCCGGGCGGTAGCGTGTAAGAGACGCGAGCGCAACATGGAGCGCGCGGGGGAAACCTCCGGGCGCGGAATTCGGGCCTGTCGTCGGACGGCCCCCAAGAGGCTGGTAAGGCTTTAGATGAGCGACCTGACGTTCAACAAGATCTTCGGCGGCGTCCTGCTGACGGGCCTGATCATTTTCGGTCTCAAGGAAGGCTCGGACATCGTTTTCGCCAAGCACGAGCTGGAAAAGCCGGGCTACGCGATCGCCGTGGCCGAAGAGGCCGGTGAAGGCGGCGCCGCCGCCGAGGTCGCGCCCGACTGGGGCAGCGTCCTGACCCCCGCCAACGTCGCCGCCGGCCAGGCCGTCAGCGCCAAGTGCGCCTCGTGCCACAACTTCACCGCCGAGAATCACACCGGCCCCGGCCTGTTCGGCGTCGTCGGCCGCAAGCCCGGCACCCACGCCGGCTTCGCCTATTCGTCGGCCATGGTCGATTACGGCAACAAGAATCCGGTCTGGGACTACGACAAGCTGGACACCTTCCTGAAGGCGCCGGGCAAGGACGTCTCGGGCACCAAGATGACGTTCGTCGGCCTGAAGAAGCAGGAAGACCGGATCGCCATGATCGCCTACCTGCACAGCCTGGGCTCGACCCTGCCGATCCCGGCCCCGAAGCC